>CANASP010000038.1 GCA_947364365.1 uncultured Alistipes sp. | reverse complement strand
ACTACGGCCAGAACGGCGTGGAGCTCAAGAACAACATCAAGCGCTACTGGTGGGACTCGATGGTCAAGCTGCACGAGAACATCGTCGGCATCGACGCCGCGATCTTCATGCACCCCCGTACGTGGGAGGCCTCGGGCCACGTGGGCGCCTTCAACGACCCGCTGATCGACAACAAGGATTCCAAGAAGCGCTACCGTGCCGACGTGCTCGTCGAGGAGTGGCTCGCCAAGCAGGACGAGAAGATCGAGAAGGAGGTCGAGAAGGCCCGCAAGCGCTTTGGCGCCGACTTCGACGAGGCGAAGTACCGCGCCACCTCGCCCCGCGTGGCGGAGACCGCCGCCCGGCGCGACGCCGTGCACGCGCGTTTCGCCGAGGCGCTGAACGCCAACGACCTGGCGGAGCTGCGCCAGATCATCCTCGACTGCGAGATCGTATGCCCCATCTCGGGCACGCGCAACTGGACCGAGGTGCGCCAGTTCAACCTGATGTTCTCCACGCAGATGGGCTCGACGGCCGACGGCGCCTCGACGATCTACCTGCGTCCCGAGACGGCGCAGGGCATCTTCGTCAACTTCCTCAACGTCCAGAAGACCGGCCGTATGAAGCTGCCGTTCGGCATCGCCCAGATCGGCAAGGCCTTCCGCAACGAGATCGTCGCCCGCCAGTTCATCTTCCGCATGCGCGAGTTCGAGCAGATGGAGATGCAGTTCTTCGTGCGCCCCGGCACCGAGATGGGGTGGTGGAACGAGTGGAAGAACACCCGCATGGCCTGGCACCGCGCGCTGGGCTTCGGCGACGACAACTACCGTTTCCACGACCACGAGAAGCTGGCCCACTACGCCAACGCCGCGACCGACGTCGAATACAACTTCCCCTTCGGCTTCAAGGAGGTCGAGGGCATCCACTCGCGCACCGACTTCGACCTGGGCAACCACCAGAAGTTCTCGGGCAAGAAGATCCAGTACTTCGATCCCGAGACGGGCGAGAGCTACGTGCCCTACGTCGTGGAGACCTCGATCGGCGTCGACCGCATGTTCCTCCAGGTCATGTCGGCTGCCTATACCGAGGAGAAGCTCGAAGGGGGCGACGTGCGCACGGTGTTGAAGTTCCCCGCGGCGCTGGCGCCGGTGAAGGTGGCCGTGTTGCCGCTGGTCAAGAAGGACGGCATGCCCGAGGTGGCGCAGCGTATCGTCGACGAGCTGAAGTACGACTATAACGTCGTCTACGACGAGAAGGACTCGGTGGGCAAGCGCTACCGCCGTCAGGACGCCATCGGCACTCCCTTCTGCGTGACCGTCGACGGCCAGACGCTGGAGGACGGGACGGTGACGGTGCGCCACCGCGACACGATGCAGCAGGAGCGCGTGGCCATCGATGCGCTGCGCGCGATGGTCGACGAGGAGTGCTCCTACCGCAAGCTCTTCCGCAAACTCAACCTCTAAGGCCGTGCGATCGCTCTGGAGCTGGATTTTCGCCTCGCCGCGGCGCTCGCGCCGGTTCATCGTCGCCCTTTGCTTCGGCCTCGGTCTCGTGGCCGGGTGGGCGCTCGGCCGTTGCCTGCTCCGCTGATCCGCGAACTGCCATGGGACGCATTCTGGCCATCGACTACGGAACCAAGCGCACGGGGATCGCTGTGAGCGATCCCCTGCGTATTATCGCTGGAGGACTCGAAACCGTCGAGACCCGGGGGCTGGAGCGGTGGCTCGCCGCCTACTTCGCCCGCGAGGAGGTCTCGACGATCGTCGTGGGCAAGCCCATGCGGATGGACGGCTCGCCGTCCGACACGTGGCGCTATGTCGAGCCGCTGGTGGCTCGGCTGCGCAGGGCGTGGCCCGACAAGGAGGTGACCCTCTACGACGAGCGGTTCACCTCGGTGCTGGCCCACCGGGCGATGCTCGATAGCGGGATCGGCCGCATGGCGCGCCGCGACCGGGCGCTCGTCGACAAGATCTCGGCGACGATCATCCTCCAGTCCTACATGGATTCGGCGGCGCGCGGCGTGTTGTGACGCGGCCCCGCCGTTAAGATTTTCAGTTTTCAACTTTCCATTTTCAACTTTCACACCGTGATCTATCCCATCGTAATTTTCGGCTCGGAGACGCTGCGCAAGCCCAGCGAGGAGCTGACACCCGAATACCCCGAACTGCCCAAACTCATCGACGACATGTTCCTCACGCTCGCCGAGGCCGAGGGCGTGGGGCTCGCCGCGCCGCAGATCGGCAAGAACATCCGCCTGTTCATCGTCGACTGCTCGCCCTGGGGCGACGAGGAGGAGGTGTGCCGCGACTACCGGCGCGTCTTCATCAACCCCGAGATCTATGCCGCGTCGGAGGAGACCGACCTCTTCAACGAGGGGTGCCTGTCGCTGCCCGGGCTGCACGAGGACGTGCGCCGTCCGGTGGCGATCCGCATGCGCTACCTCGACGAGCACTTCGCCGAGCACGACGAGGAGTTCGACGGCCTGCGCGCCCGCGTCATCCAGCACGAGTACGACCACCTGGAGGGCAAGGTCTTCACCGACCGCCTCTCGCCGCTGCGCCGCCAGCTGCTCAAGAGCAAGTTGCTGGGCATGGCCAAGGGCAAGTACCGCGCCGCCTACAAGACGAAGTAGACCGGAAGACTATTTCATCTCAACGAAAAACCCCGCTTCGCTGTGCGTAAGGCGGGGTTTTTCGTGTCGCTCAATACGCTTTACGGCTCAGTCCGTAGCCAGCCGGCGGGGACGGCTTTCGAGCGGACGGGAGTGAAGCAGCCCTCCGCGCCGGGCGGCTGCTCTCTGCGCGCTCCTTTTGCCCGCAAGTTACGTGGAGCGATTTTGCGCGACAAACTCCCTTTGCCGGCTGGGGCGGTCGCGCCGAAGGCGCGATTGCGCTCGCCTGCTGCCCGTCGTTGTAACCAAACCGGCCCCCTCGCTCGCGCTTTCAGCCTACGCCGGACGGCCGCCTTTTTCGCCGAGCGGGATTCGTTGCCGCCTGCAGCGACGGGGCGCGCGGCAGCAACGAGCCGAATTGCAGAAAACCGGCCCTCGGCCCCAAACGGCAGCCGCCCGCCGCGCTTCGGAAATCCGGAGCGCGACGGGCGGCTGCAATACGAAACGGGGTCTTCCCCGGGATCAGAACTTGTAGGCCGCTCCGATCGAGATGACGATGGGGTTGGGGTGGAAGTCGGCCGTCTGGATCATCCACTTGAACCCTGCGTTGAGATCCCAGTGGCGGCTGAGGTTGAACTCCGTGCCCGCACCCAGATCGATACCGCACGACCAGCCGCCCAGATCGTTGGCGCTCAGGCCGGCCTGGGGATAGATCTTCCATCCGCGCGTGAGGCTGAAGAGGTACTGTACGTCGGCAGCGATGTCGACCGAGCAGCCGTTCTTGCAGAGCGCCGTGATCGACGGCTGTACGCGCCAGTTGTCGGTGAAGGCATAGCGGCCTACGGCGCCGATGCCGAAGATCGCTCCGTCGCCGCCCGCATGGGTGTAGATGCCGATCTGCGGACCTACGGCCCAGTTGCCGGGGGTTTGAGCCGATGCGGCCGTGCCGATCGCGAGGGCCGCAGCTACCATAAGAAGCAGTTTTTTCATGGTTCGTTTGTTATTAAGTGAATAAAAACGCGGTTCGAATGTCGTTCTTCGGACAAATATAGAAAATATAATCCGATAAATCGTATCCCCGCTCCCAAAATCAACGAACGGGCCCATTTTCCCCACGAACGAAGAGAGGCCCGCAACACACGTGCCACGGACCTCTCTCTTCGTCGCCGGATCGCTCCGGACGGGGCGGATTATTTCTCCTTGAGCGCTGCGTGAGCGGCTGCCAGGCGTGCGATGGGCACGCGGAAGGGCGAGCAGCTTACGTAGTTGAGACCTGCATAGTGGCAGAACTCCACCGACGAGGGCTCGCCGCCGTGCTCGCCGCAGATACCGCACTTGAGGTTCTCGCGCGTGCCGCGGCCCTTGAACACCGCCTCGCGGATGAGCTGGCCCACGCCGTTGCGGTCGAGGATCTGGAACGGGTCGTTCTTCAGGATGCCCTTGTCGAGGTAGATCGGCAGGAACTTCGAGATGTCGTCGCGCGAGAAGCCCAGCGTCATCTGCGTCAGGTCGTTGGTACCGAACGAGAAGAACTGCGCCACCTCGGCGATCTGGTTGGCCGTCACGGCGGCGCGCGGCACCTCGATCATCGTGCCGACCATGTAGTCGATCTTGTCGTTACGCTCTGCGAAGACCTGCTCGGCCGTGCGGTCGATGATCTCCTTCTGGTAGCGGAGCTCCTTGTGGTTGCCCACCAGCGGCACCATGATCTCCACGTGTACGGGCATGCCCGTAGCCTTGACGTTCATGGCAGCCTCGATGATGGCGCGAGCCTGCATCTCGGTGATCTCGGGGTAGGTGTTGCCCAGACGGCAGCCGCGGTGACCCAGCATGGGGTTGAACTCGGCCA
>CANASP010000037.1 GCA_947364365.1 uncultured Alistipes sp. | reverse complement strand
ATGGCGTGTGACGGACGAGGCGTAAGGACGGACATGGAAACGACCGAGGATGGCGCGTGACAGACGAGGCATAAGGACGGACATGGAAATGGGCGAGGGCAGGCATGGAAGCGGACACGAAGAAACGGGAATCAATCGGGGCAAAAGAGATTCGCATGCCGTAACACGCGAGCATGCGAAAGCGCGCAGCCGAGATCGCATGGTAAAAACGCAATAACCACCCGACCTACCCTCACGGCATCTTCACCCGCCTGCAAAGCCACCTTTCAGCCCTGCAGGACCACGCACCGCCGTTCCCGACCGCAGGGCCGCCGTTTTGTCCCGCAAGTCGACCGCAAAGCCGCATTTCCGCCTCGCAGCGCGTCCGCCGAGCCGAGTCGGAAACCGGGGTCTTGCCGCAACGATGCAGGGCATAAAACAAAAAATGAATATCGAGCGCATCTCCACCCCCGCCAACAGAGCCCCCGCTCAGCCCCACAAAGCCGTCCGCCGGGCCGAGCCGGAAACCGGTCTTGCCGCAGCGATACAAGGCACGAAACAAGGAGCAATTATCGAGCACGCCGCCGTTCCCGACCGCAGGGCCGTCGTTTCGTCCCGCAAGTCGACCGCAAAACCGCATTTCCGCTCCGCAGGTCGGCCGCCGGGCCGCATTTCCGCCTCGGAACCCGTCCGCCGGACCGAGCCGGAACCGTCCGGCCGCAGCGATGCAGGGCATGAAACAAGGAGCAATTCTCGAGCGCACCGCCGTTCCCGGCCGCAGGGCCGTCGTTTTGCTCCGCAGGTCGACCGCAAAACCGCATTTCCGCCCCGCAGAGCCGCCCGCCGCAGCGCGACGAGGGTTTTATCGTCTGCGGCGGCGAAGGGCGTAAAACAGAAGAATAAGCAGCAAGGTCGCCGTTTCCGAGAGCGGCATCGCGAGCCAGATCCCCGGTGTGCCCAGCCACCGCGGCAGCAACACGAAGGCAGGGACCAGCAGCAGGCAGCCGCGCAGCAGGGCGAACGCCGTCGCAGGACGCACCCGCCCAAGGCTCTGGTAGTAGCCCACGGCCGCCAGATTGACGACGAAGGGGATGAATCCGGCGGCGAAGAGGGGGAATCCGGCGACGGCCAGCTGCGCGGCCGCATCCTCCGCCGGCAGGAAGAGCCCCACCAGCCGGCAGGGCCAGACGACGAAGGCCGCGGCGACCACGGCCCCGCACCCGAAAGCCGTCGCCAGCGCGATCCGCCCGGCGGTACGCACCCGCCTAACGTCACCCGCACCGAAGTTGTAGCTGATGATCGGCTGGGCCGACTGCGCGACGGCACCGCCGATCATGAAGACGAAGGGGGCGTAGTAGCAGGCGATGCCGAAGGCCCCCACCCCGTCGTCGCCCAGGTAGCGCATGAAGACCTGGTTGCCCGTGAACATCAGCACGGCCATCGTCGCCTCGCCCAGAAGGGCCGACGAGCCGATCCGGCACTGGTAGCCGATGTTGCGCAGCGAGAGGCGCAAGCTCTTCAGGCTCCACTTCACGCGACAGAGGCGCAGCGTGCGGGCTCCCAGCGCGAGGTAGCCCGCGACGATCGCGCCGCCCGCCGCGATGGCGATCGTCGTGGCAGCCGCGGCACCCCGCACGCCCATGCCCAGCGGAAAGATGAACCACCAGTCGAGCACGACGTTGACGGCGGCCGACACCACGCTGCACCACATCGCCAGCCGCGGCGCCCCGTCGAGCCGGATGACGAAAAGCCCCACGGCCGTCCAGAGCTGGAAGAGCAGCGCCGGAGCGTAGCACACCATGTAGTCCATGACCAGCGGCAGCAGATGGTCCGAAGCCCCCAGCGCGAGCGACAACGGCCGCGGAAAGGCGATCATCGCCGCTGCCGCGAGTGCCGCCGCGAGCGTCACGAACGCGAAGGCCTGCGTGACGTTCATCCGCGCCACGCGCACCTTGCGCCGCGCCAGGTGGATCGAGGCCACCACCGAGCAGCCGATGCCCGCCATCAGGCCGATGCCCGTGAAGACGAGCATCGGCGCATAGCAGATGTTGATGGCGGCGATGCCGTCGCTGCCCACGCCGCGTCCGACGAACACGCCGTCGGCGACCGTCACGGCCGAAATACTCACCATCCCCATGAGCGTGGGGATGAAATAGCGGCGGAAAAGGGTCGTTACCTTCAGCCGCCCCAGATCGATCGCATCGCGTTGCATAGCATGGTCGTTTAGCGGTTCGGACATGAAAAAGGCCGGACAAGCGATTGGTTTTACCCAGTCATCTTATCCGGCCCGTATCGTGCCCTCCGATGAGGATTACAAAACTCTGTTATGTTTCGGCGGCGAAGATACGAAAAAGAACCCGGCAGCGCAAATCCGGGCAAAAAAGAGGATGCGCCGAATCGCACGATTCGACGCATCCCACTATGACACGCCGTCCCCGGCCTAATACTTATAGCGCACCCACTTGGCCAGCTCCTTGAACGAGGGCTTCTTGCCGTACATGAAGATACCCACGCGGTAGATCTTGGCCGCAAGCCACACCATCGCGACGAACGACGCGTAGAGGATCGCCAGCGACAGGACGACTTCCCACCAGGGAATCCCGTAGGGCACACGGGCCATCATGACGATCGGCGAGGTGAAGGGGATCATCGAGCACCAGAAGGCCAGCGGCGACGAGGGGTCCTTGATGACGGTCATCATGACGAGCAGCGCCAGGATGATCGGCAGCGTGATCGGCAGCTGGAACTGCTGCGTGTCCTGCACGTTGTCGACAGCCGAACCCACGGCGGCGAACATCGCCGAGTAGAGCAGGTAACCGCCGAAGACGAACAGCAGCAGGCAACCGAACAGCTTGGCGATATAGCCCACGTCGGTCACCGCGGCCACGGCCTGCAACATGTCGGGGTCGACGCCCGCCACGGCCGACGCGTCGGGCATGCCCTGTTGCATGGCCTGGGCGCCGGCCAGCACCTCCTCGGGCAGCATCAGCGGCATGACGAAGGCCCCCAGCACCACGAGCAGCACGCCCCAGATGAGCACCTGCACCACGGCGACGGCCGCCACGCCCAGGATCTTGCCCAGCATGAGCTGGAAGGGACGCACCGACGAGACCATCACCTCCAGCACGCGGTTCTGCTTCTCCTCGATGACCGACTGCATGACCATCGCGCCGTACATCAGCAGGAACATGTAGAGGATCATGCCGAGGATGAAGCCCGCCGCCGTGGCGACGATCGACGAGTCGGCCTGCGACTCGTCCTCCTGCGACCGGTCGTTGCGGAAGGTCTGCATCACAACGTGGGTGTCCACCTCGTCGAGGATCTGCTGGAGGTTCTCGATGTTGTAGGCCTTGAGCTTCTCGGCCTCCAGGATGCGCTCGATGCGGCCGGTGATCGCCTGCTCGATCGTCAGCGACGACGAGCCGTTGGCATAGAGCTTCACGGCCGAGGGGTTGGCGAGGATATCGGCGCCGATCCACAGCACGCCGAAACGGTCGGTGAGCTGCCGGCGCGCCTCGTCGGTCTGAAGCGAGACGGTCTCGAAGCGGAGCTCCTCGCCGTCTTCGAGCTGCGGCGCCACCAGGCCGCTCTCGTCGATGACGGCGATGAGTTTCTCCTCGCCGCGCGAGAACTGCATGATGAGTGCCGGAGCGGCCATCAGAAGCAGCATCAGCACGGGCATGAGCACCGTGGAGATGATGAAGGACTTTTTCCGCACGCGTTCGTTGAACTCGCGCTGGATTATGATCGATACGTTAGACATGGTTATGGATTTTTTAGCGACGAGCCCCGCGCGACGGCAGGGACGCCTCCATTTTCAACTTTCAATTCTCAATTTCAACCTCTCTGCGGGAGCGAAGTCCGATTTCACAGCGCGCCGTTGACCGCCCGGATGAAGATGTCGTTCATCGAGGGGATGATCTCGCGGAACGAGCGCAGATCGACCGCCCCGTTGGCCGCCGCGATCACCGCACGCACGCCGGCGTCGTCGCCCACGTGGAGACGGAGCGTGCGGTAGACCGACTGCTCCTCGGCGCCGTCGAGGATCTCGCAGCGGCCCGTCAGCGCCGCGCGCAGCGCCGCCTCGTCGCCGCGGTAGGCCACCTCGAAGATGTTCGAGCCGTGGCGGCGGCGGATCTCGTCGACATTACCCGAAAGGATGTTGTGCGACTTGTCGATCAGGGTGATGTGGTCGCAGATCTCCTCGACCGACGACATGTTGTGGGTCGAGAAGATGATCGTGGCCCCCTTGTCGCGCAGCGCCAGGATTTCGTCCTTCAGCAGATTGGCGTTGATGGGGTCGAAGCCCGAGAAGGGCTCGTCGAAGATCAGCAGCTCGGGCTCGTGCAGCACCGTGACGATGAACTGGACCTTCTGGGCCATGCCCTTCGAGAGCTCCTCGATCTTCTTGTCCCACCACCCCTCGATGCCGAATTTCACGAACCACTGCTTGAGCCGCACGACCGCCTCGCGGCGCGAAAGCCCCTTCAGCCGGGCGAAGAACACGGCCTGCTCGCCCACCTTCATCTTCTTGTAGAGACCGCGCTCCTCGGGCAGATAGCCGATGCGGTAGACGTCGTCGGGCGCGATTTCGCGGTCGCCCAGCAGAACCCGGCCCGCATCGGGCGCCGTGATGCGGTTGATGATGCGGATGAGCGTGGTCTTGCCTGCGCCGTTGGGCCCCAGCAGGCCGTAAACCGACCCTTTCGGAATCGTAAGCGACACGTCGTCGAGCGCCTTGTGGCCGGCGTACTGCTTCGTAACGTGTTCAACAGTAAGTAGATTCATTATCGCTGTAATTTGGATTTGCAGATCGTTACAGCGGCAAATATAGAGACAAAACTTTGAATATCAAAAAATATTTATTGATTTTCGATAAAATCATCGATCCCGGGCAAAAAGCCGGGCCGCACCCCGGACCCGACGGTCGGAGGTGCGGCCCGGCAAAGGGTCGCGCGAACGCCCCTACTCCTCGATGAAATCGATGTTGATCGGACGCAGGAACACCTCCTGCATCGAGATGATGGTCTCCGTGGCGGCGACGCCGGGGATGCGGAGGATCCCCTCGAAGATCGTGCGCATGAGGTGCTCGTTGTCGACGCAGTAGAGCTTGACCATCAGACTCCCCTTGCCCGTGATGAAGTGGGCCTCGACGATCTCGGGAACCTCGCGCAGGTGTTCCATCGTCGGTTTGAGCAGCTGCGGATCCTTGAGCGTGATGTTGACATAGGCGCAGACGTCGAAGCCCATCGTCTTGGGATCGACGATCAGACGACTGCCCATGACGACGCCCGCATCCTGGAGCTTGCGGATGCGCTGGTGGATGGCGGCGCCCGAAATCCCGCACTCGCGGGCGATCTCTAAAAAGGGCATGCGCGCATTGCCGATCAGATACTTGAGGATTCTGCGATCGATCGCATCGAGTGTGGTTTTCATGGCTACGTGAGGTTTTGAAACGACTTCCCCGGCCCCCGCGACAGCAGGAGCCGGGGAAGAGCGTCGGTTGTTCGACTTATTTGATTACGTTGAGCTCCTTGCCTACCTTGATGAAGGCGGCGATGCAGCGGTCGAGCTGTTCGGTGGTGTGACCGGCCGAAACCTGGACGCGGATGCGGGCCTGGCCCTTCGGCACCACGGGGTAGTAGAAGCCCGTGACGAAGACGCCCTCCTCCTGCAGCTTAGCGGCGAAATCCTGCGAGAGCTTGGCGTCGTAGAGCATCACGGCGCAGATGGCCGACTGCGTGGGCTTGATGTCGAAGC
>CANASP010000036.1 GCA_947364365.1 uncultured Alistipes sp. | reverse complement strand
ATGGCGTGCATGAGCAGGTAGTTGCCCGGATTCTCCTTCTGGCCCTCGGTCTGCGCGACGCGGGCGGCCATCGGAACGGCCGAGACGCCGGCCGAGCCGATCAGCGGGTTGATCCGGTTCTCCTTCTTGCAGAAGAGGTTCATCAGCTTGGCCAGCAGCAGACCGCCCGCCGTACCCATCGAGAAGGCGACGACGCCCAGCACGAGGATACCCAGCGTGCGGAAGTTGAGGAAGGCCTCGGCCGTGGCCGTGGCGCCCACCGTGATGCCCAGGAAGATCACCACGATGTTCATCAGCTCGTTCTGCACGGTCTTCGACAGACGATCCACCACGCCGCACTCCTTCATCAGGTTGCCCAGCATCAGGCAGCCGATCAGCGGCGCGGCGCTCGGCAGCAGCAGCGCGATGATGACGGCGATGATGAGCGGGAAGAGGATGCGCTCGGTCTTCGACACGGTGCGCAGCGTGCGCATCTTGATGGCGCGCTCCTCCTTAGTGGTGAGCAGGCGCATGATGGGCGGCTGGATCACCGGCACGAGGGCCATGTAGGAGTAGGCGGCCACGGCGATCGGACCCAGCAGCTCGGGCGAGAGCATCGAGGTGAGGTAGATGGCCGTGGGGCCGTCGGCACCGCCGATGATGCCGATCGAACCGGCCTGCGCGGGGGTGAAGCCCAGCGCGTAGGCGCCCAGGAACGTGGCGAAGATACCGATCTGGGCGGCGGCGCCCAGCAGGAAGCTCTTGGGGTTGGCGATCAGCGGACCGAAGTCGGTCATGGCGCCCACGCCCACGAAGATCAGACAGGGATAGATGCCCAGCTTGACACCCAGGTAGAGGTAGTCGAGCAGGCCGGCGTTCGCCACGAAGATATCCCAGTGGACATGTCCGCCGGCGAAGAGCTCGGTGTGGTAGAGGTTGGCACCCGGAAGGTTCGTGAGCAGCATGCCGAAGGCGATGGTGAACAGCAGCAGCGGCTCGAACTTGTGGCGGATGGCCAGGTAGAGCAGGAAGAAGGCCACGCAGATCATCGCCAGGCTGCCCCACCCCATCTCGGTGAAGAAGCCCGCGATACCGGTGGAGCCTGCGAAGTCGCACAGGCTGTTCCACACGAAGTTGGAATCAGCGGTCAGGAACGTCGACATAGGCCTATTCGATGACAATCAGGTTATCACCCTCCATGACCGTGGCGCCCTGCTGCACGAGGATCTGCTTGACAACACCGGCGCGGTCGGCGTCGATGTTGTTCTCCATCTTCATGGCTTCGAGCACCACGAGCGTCTGACCGGCCGCAACCGAGTCGCCCTCCTTCACCTGGATGGAGAGCACCGTGCCCGGCAGCGGGCACTTGATGCAGGAACCCGAGGCGGGAGCCGCAGCGGCGATGCGCGGCGACGGTGCGGCCGTCGTCGGCTTGATCTGGGCGCTGTTGGCCTCCTTGGGTGCGGGAGCGACCTGCGGGCGATGGACGGCGGCGCCTTTCGCGCCTCCGATCTCCACCTCGTAGGTGGTTCCGTTGACGATCACGCGCGTCGAAGTCGCCGTTTCGTTGACGTCGTCGATCTGCACGTCGTAATTATGTCCGTTGATTTTCAGTGAGTAATCTTTCATTGCAATAACTTATTTACGGTCGGGCAACTGGGTTAGGCCGTGGATCTTGGAGTTCCAGGGCGAGTAGGCGCGCTTGATGCTCATGATGGTCAGCACCTCCGATTCGCGATCGTGGAGCGCACCGCGGTAGAGGTGCAGTGCCGTGGCGATGGCGGCGATCTCCTCTTCGTGGAGCTGCCCCTGCGCGACGACGGGCTTGTCGGTCGCGGCGACCGCGGCGGCGGCACGGCGCGTGAAGATCGCACCGAAGACCTTCATGACGCCCACCAGCAGCAGCAGCACCGAGAAGACCAGGCAAATGCTGATGAGTGCGACCCACAACATCTCCGACCAGCCCCAGCCGTTTGCTATCAATACATTCATAGTCGTAGGGTTCTGTTACAGAGGAATATTCGAGTGCTTCTTGGCCGGGTTCTGCAAACGCTTCGTGGCGAGCGACTGCAGGGCGCGGATGATGCGGAAGCGCGTGTTGCGCGGCTCGATCACGTCGTCGATGTAGCCGTAGCGGGCGGCATTGTAGGGGTTGGAGAACTTGTCGTTGTACTCCTTCTCCTTCTCGGCCACGAACTTGGCTTTCTCCGCCGGATCGGTGAAGCCCGCCAGCTCCTTGGCCTGGAGCACCTCCACGGCGCCGCTGGCACCCATCACGGCGATCTCGGCCGTAGGCCATGCGTAGTTGATGTCGCCGCGGATGTGCTTCGACGACATGACGATGTAGGCACCGCCGTAGGCCTTGCGCAGCGTGACGGTGATCTTGGGCACCGTGGCCTCGCAGTAGGCGAAGAGCAGCTTGGCGCCGTGGGTGATCACGCCGCCGTACTCCTGGGTCGTACCCGGCAGGAAGCCCGGCACGTCGACCAGCGTGACGATCGGAATGTTGAAGGCGTCGCAGAAGCGGACGAAGCGCGCGGCCTTGCGGCTGGCGTTGATGTCCAGCACGCCGGCCATGAACTTGGGCTGGTTGGCGATGATGCCGACCGACTGGCCGTTGAAGCGGGCGAAGCAGGTGATGATGTTCTTGGCATAACCGGCGGCCGATTCGAGGTAATCGCCGTTGTCGACGATCGCGCGGATCACCTCGGCCATGTCGTAGGGCTTGTTGGCGTTGTCGGGGATGATCTCGTTGAGCGAGTCCTCCAGACGGGTGATCTTGTCGGTGCAGACGGCCAGCGGCGCATCCTCCATGTTGTTCTGCGGCATGTAGGAGAGCAGCTTGCGGATCAGGGCGATGCCCTCGTCCTCGGTGTCGACGGCGAACTGCGCCACGCCCGACTTGGTGGTGTGCATCACGGCGCCGCCCAGCTGCTCCTGCGTCACGTCCTCGCCCGTGACGGTCTTGACGACCTTCGGGCCGGTGAGGAACATGTTGGAGGTCTGCTTCTTCATGATGATGAAGTCGGTCAGCGCAGGCGAGTAGACCGCACCGCCGGCGCAGGGGCCGAAGATGGCCGAGATCTGCGGGATGACGCCCGACGACATCACGTTGCGCTGGAAGATGTTGGCGTAGCCGGCCAGGGCGTTGACGCCCTCCTGGATACGCGCGCCGCCCGAGTCGTTCATGCCGATGCAGGGGGCGCCGTTGCGCAGGGCCATGTCCATGACCTTGCAGATCTTGTCGGACATCGACAGCGACAGCGAACCGGCCGTCACCGTGAAGTCCTGGGCGAAGACATAGACCAGACGGCCGTCGATCGTACCGTAACCGGTCACCACGCCGTCGCCGAACGTGTGCTTCTTCTCCATGCCGAAGTCGTAGCAACGATGCGTGACGAACATGTCGAACTCCTCGAACGAGCCCTCGTCGAGCAGCATCTCGATACGCTCGCGGGCCGTGTACTTGCCCTTTTCGTGCTGCTTGTCGATCGCCTTCTGTCCGCCGCCGAGACGCGCCGTTTCGCGGTTCTCGATCAGCTGCGAAATTTTGTTCTGAATATCGCTCATAGATGTAATTATGCTTGTTTCGGCCGCCGGATCCCGGTCGGCCGGTCCGTTACTTCTTGTTCTTGTCTTCGCACAGTTCGGTGAGGATGCCCTGGGTCGACTTGGGGTGGAGGAAGGCGATGGTCATGCCCTCGGCGCCCTTGCGCGGGGTCTTGTCGATCAGGCGGATGCCCTTCTGCTCCGCGTCGGCGAGCTGCTCCTCGATGTTCTCGCAGGCGAGGGCCATGTGGTGGATGCCGATGCCGCGGTTCTCGATGTACTTGGCGATGGTCGAATCCTCCGACGTGGGCTCCAGCAGCTCGATCTTGGTCTGGCCCAGCATGAAGAAGGCGGTGCGGACCTTCTGGTCGGCGACCTCCTCGATGGCATAACATTTGAGACCCAATACATTCTCCCAGTAGGGGATGGCCTCGTCGAGACTCTTCACGGCGATGCCGAGGTGCTCGATATGAGATACTTTCATAACAACGGTTGGTTTGAGATTAGTACTATTTCGTGTTCGTTTGCGTTCGTTCCGAATTCCGCGAAACAAAGATACGTTTTTTAATCGGGAATAAAAAAAATAAAAAATGAAAATAATTTCGTACCTTCGCTAAAAATAACACACCGTCGGATGAATAGAACAGTCATGATCCTCTGCGCGCTGCTGCTGTCGTGCGCGACGGCCGCGGCGCAAAACATCGTGCTGGGACAGCGGGCTCCCGAGCTGCGCGTCGCCGAGTGGCTCGAAGGGCGCGAACCGGCCGCCGCCGCGCTCACCTACGTCGAGTTCTACCACGCGTCGAACCCGAAGAGCGACGAGGCGCTCGACCGGCTCGGCGCCCTCTCGCAGCAGCTGGGCAAGCGCCTGCGCGTGGTCGTGCTGACGCGCGAGGCGACCGAAAAGATCGCCCCGCTGCTCGAAAAGCGCATTTCGCCCCGCCTGGGCGTGGGGCTCGACCCGCAGGGCAAGCTCTTCGCGGCCTTCGGCGTGAACTACGTCCCCTTCGGCGTGCTGCTCGACGCCAAGGGGCGCGCGCTGTGGATGGGCAACACGCTCCAGCTGACCCGGAAAACGATCGAGGACTCCGCAAAATAACCGCAACGCCATGTCATTCACCAAGATCAACCATTTCGAACGCGAATACGCCGACACCCACCACCAGACGGCGCTCAACGTCGCCGAAGGGGTCTCCGAGCAGCCGATCGTCAACCCCTACTTCACGCGGCGGCGCAAGCGGCGCCTGACCACCGACCAGTATGTCGAGGGGATCCTCGCGGGCGACATCACCGTCCTCTCGCAGGCCATCACGCTCGTCGAGTCGAGCAACCCCGACCACTACGCCCAGGCGCAGGAGATCATCGAGCGCTGCCTGCCCCACGCCGGGCGGTCGATCCGCCTGGGCATCACGGGCGTGCCGGGCGCCGGCAAGTCGACCTTCATCGAGGCGATCGGCAACATGGTCACGCGCCTGCGCCACCGCCTGGCCGTGCTGGCCATCGACCCCTCGTCGGAGCGCAGCGGCGGCTCGATCCTGGGCGACAAGACCCGCATGGAGAGCATCTCGGCCAACCCCGACATCTTCATCCGCCCCTCGCCCTCGGCCGGCTCGCTGGGCGGCGTGGCGCGCAAGACGCGCGAGACGATCGTGCTGTGCGAGGCCGCGGGCTTCGACGTGATCTTCATCGAAACGGTGGGGGTCGGGCAGTCGGAGACGGTCGTGCACTCGATGGTCGACATGTTCCTCATGTTGCAGATCTCGGGCGCCGGCGACGAGCTGCAGGGCATCAAGCGCGGCATCATGGAGATGGCCGACATGATGGTCATCACCAAGGCCGACGGCGAGAACCTGCGCAAGGCCGAGCTGGCGCGCACGCAGTACCGCGGGGCGCTGATGCTCTTTCCCGAGCCCGAGTCGGGCCGCCGCCCCGAGGTCTACACCTGCTCCTCCTACGACGGCACGGGGCTCGAAGAGGTGTGGAAAGGGGTCGAGGAGTACCTCGACCACATCCGCGCCAACGGCTACTTCGCCCGCAACCGCAACCGGCAGAACAAACACTGGATGTACGAGACGATCAACGAGGCGCTGCGCGAGCACTTCTACCGCAACCCCGCCGTCGAGGAGCGCATCGGCGACTACGAGCAACGGGTGTTAGACGACCGCATGTCGTCGTTCGTCGCTGCCAAAGAGCTGCTCGACCGCTACTTCGGGAAATAGAACGGCGACGACCGATACGAAACCGCCCGCCCCTTTCGAGGGGCGGGCGGTTTTCTTCGCGGCACAATATCCGGTTCGAAGGTCTCGCCGGCGCGCTTCGGACCGCGGCCCGCGAAGGGCGCACGGAAGACAGGCGGGCGGCGACAAGAGGGTCGGATTGCAGACGGCAGACGGGCGAGCAGGCGGTGACAAGCGGGTCGGATTGCAGACAGCAACGGGTCGCGGGCCTCCGCCGCCGGACGGCTGCGACCTGCACGACTGCGGCCCGGACGGCTCCGACGAGCCGCAATCAGCGCGGCCGCTATTTCAACACGGGGAGCTTCAGCCCGAAGTGGACGGCAACGACACGCATGAGGATCACGCTCACGGCCGTGGCGATCTGGAGACTACCGCCCGCCATGCCCAGCCACTGGCAGATGCCGAAGACCACGCCGCCGAAGACGCAGGCCAGGGCGTAGATCTCCTTGCGGAAGATCAGCGGCTCCTCGTTGATGAGGATGTCGCGCAGCACGCCGCCCGCGGCGCCCGTTATCGTGCCCATGATGATCGCCACCCAGAGCGGGAATCCGGCCGAGAGGGTCTTCTCGATGCCCACCACCGTGAAGAGCCCCAGGCCGAAGGCGTCGAATATGAAAAAGGTGTTGTTGAGCCGGATGAGGTACTTGCCCAGCACGATAACGATGCCCAGCGCGAAGGCCGTCACCACCAGATAGGAGGAGTCGAGCATCCAGAAGGGGGTGAGCGACAGCATCAGGTCGCGCAGCGTACCGCCGCCGACGGCCGTGGTGAACCCCACGACGTAGGCTCCGAACCAGTCGAAGCGTTTGGCCGAAGCCAGCCGGATGCCGCTGATCGCGAAGGCCAGCGTTCCGAGAATCTCAATCAGGAAAAAAACCGTCATAGCGGCGGCAAAGATAGTGCAAGGCGAGAGCAAAAGCAAGTTTACTTGCATTTTGCCGAGCCGAAGCCTATCTAAGGCGAAGCCAAAGTAGGGCAAGGCGAGCTGCCGAGCAAATTTATTTGCTT
>CANASP010000035.1 GCA_947364365.1 uncultured Alistipes sp. | reverse complement strand
GCCTCGGTGCCGCCGGCCCCGGCGTTGATATCCATGATGGCGCCCAGCTTGTCCTCGTCGCGGCGCAGCATGTTGCGCATCTCCAGCTTCTCCACCTTTTCGAGCGTCGCGGCGTAGTGGGCGTCCAGCTCGGCCTCGGTCATCACCTCCTCGCGCACGAAGTCGGGCATGAGTTGCAGGTCCTCGACGTCCTTGCGGATCGCCTCGTAGTCGTCGACCCACGCCTTGATCGACGCCACCTTGCGCAGCTGCTCGCGCGCCCGCTCGGGGTCGTCCCAGAACGACGGCTCCTGGGTCTTCTCCTCCTCGTTGCTGAGGTCGATGCGTTTCTGCCCGATGTCGAGGCAGCGTTCGAGCGCCTCGCGGCGCTGTTCGAGTTCCTTGATCTGTTCGGCGAGTATCATAATGTCGGTATGTTCAGGTCGAGCCGCGCCGCGGCGAAGGAGAGGACGAAGTCGACCGTCCGGTCGACGCCCAGGCGCGAGGTGTTGACGCACAGATCGTAGGTCGCGGCCTCGCCCCACGTCCGTGCGCTGTAGTAGTTGTAGTAGGCCGCGCGGGCGGCGTCGGTGCGCCGCATGCGCGCGAGGGCCTCGTCTGCCGTCCAGCCGTGGGCCGCGCGGAGCCGCTCGACGCGGTCGTCGGTGTCGGCCGTGAGAAAGAGGCTCAGCGCCCGCGGATGGTCGCGCAGGATGTAGTCGGCGCAGCGCCCCACGAAGATGCACGACTGCCGCTCGGCCAGGTCGCGGATCACGTCACTCTGGATCTTGAACAGCGCCTCGTGCGAGAGCACGTTGTTGGTGTTGCCCCCCTCGTAGCCCGCGAACGGGGCGCGCAGGTAGCCCACCAGCGTGGCGAAGAGCCCCTTGGCCTCGCGCTCGTCGGCACGCTCGAACACGGCCGGGCAGAGGCCGCTCTCGCGGGCCGCCAGCTCGATGAGCTGCCTGTCGTAGAGGGGCACGCCGAGCCGCCGGGCGATGCGTTCGCCGACGGCCATGCCGCCGCCACCCAGCTGGCGGCCGATGTTGATGACGAAGTGTCGTTCCATGTCGTTATGCGTTGGCGGCGCGCTCCGCGGCCAGGGCCCGGAACTTCCGCAGTTGATGGGTCAGCATGGCGAACGTGACCACCGAAGCCAGCAGGTCCGACAACGGCATGGCGCACCACACGCCCCAGCCGCCGCCCCACGGCGTGCAGCGCTCGAAGAGGCCGGGCAGCACGAGCAGCCCCGGCAGCAGGAAGAGCAGCTGGCGCGAGAGCGAGAGGAAGATCGCCTTCGAGGCCATGCCGATGCTCATGAAGAAGTTGGTCGCAACCATCTGGAACCCGATGATCGGGAAGAAGACGAAGACCAGCCGCATCCCCTCGACCGACAACCGGATCAGCTCCTCGTCGGCGGTGAAGAGGCGCACGATCAGCGAGGGAAACAGCTCGCCGCAGAGGAAGCCCAGCGTCATGACGCACGTGGCCCCCATCGTCGCCAGCCGCAGCACGCGCAACACGCGGTCGTACTGCCGCGCGCCGAAGTTGTAGCCCGCGATGGGCTGCATGCCCTGGTTGATGCCCATGACGATCATCACGAAGAAGAAGGCCAGGCGGTTGACGATGCCGTAGGCGCCGATCATCAGGTCGCCGCCGTACTGCTTGAGCCCCTTGTTGATGAGGATCACGATGAAGCAGGCCGCCAGATTCATCAGGAAGGGCGACATGCCGATCGCCACCACGTCGCGCACGATGCGCCGCCTGAGGCGGTAGATGCCGCGGCGGAAGTGGAGCAGCTCGCGCCGGTCCGAGAGGATGCGCAGCTGCCAGAGGAGCGAGACGATCTGCGCCAGGATCGTGGCGACGGCCGCACCGCGGATCCCCCAGCCGAAGCCGTAGATGAACAGCGGGTCGAGCGCCGTGTTGATCGCGACGGTGATGATCGTGGCGTACATCGACTTGTTCGGATGGCCCGAGGCGCGCAGCACGGCATTGAGGCCCAGATACATGTGCGTGACGACGTTGCCCGCCAGGATCACGGTCATGTATTCGCGCGCATAGCCGATCGTATCGGCGCTGGCGCCGAAGAAGTAGAGCACCGGATCGAGAAACACCAGGGCGACCGCGCCGAAGACGATGCCGATGATGACGTTGAGCGTCAATACATTGCCCAGCACGTTCTGCGCCGTGGCGTAGTCGCGCTGGCCCAGCCGCATGGAGATGAGCGAGGCGGCGCCCACGCCCACCAGCGAGCCGAAGGCCGCGGCGAGGTTCATCAGCGGGAAGGTGAGCGCCAGACCGGAGATGGCCAGCGGCCCCACCCCGTGGCCGATGAAGATGCTGTCGACCATGTTGTAGAGCGACGCGGCCGTCATGGCGACCACGGCCGGCACGGCATATTGTACGAGCAGCTTACGGATGCGTTCGGTTCCGAGCGCCGCAGCTGCCGAGCGGATTTCTGTCATGGAATCATCGTTGGTTTTAGGGTACCGGACGGGCCGGAGCCCGCCCGACGGAGCTTACTCCAGCTCCCAGTCGCTGCCCTCCTTGCGGTCCTTGACGCGGATGCCGGCGGCGGCCAGCCCGTCGCGGATGCGGTCGGAGGCGGCCCAGTCCTTCGCAGCGCGCGCCTTGAGCCGCTCGGCGAGCAGCATCTCGACCAGCGGCGTTACGTAGTCGCGCCCGGCGGCCGAGCCGGCGGCCTTCTCGTCGCGCAGGCCGAGGATGTCGAAGACGTAGCGGTCGACCGTCGCGCGCAGCGCCGCGAGGTCTTCGGCCGTGATCGTCTGCGCGCCGTCGGCAAGCTGGTTGATCGTCCGCACCCAGTCGAAGAGGGCCGAGATGACCATCGGCGAGTTCAGGTCGTCGTCCATCGCCGCGCGGCAGCGGCGCTCCAGATCGGCCGGATCGACGGTCGAGGCGGCCGCAGGCTTGATCTTCGCCAGTGTCTCGACGCCCTTCATCAGGCGGTCGAGCCCCTTCTCGGCGGCCTGAAGGGCCTCGTTCGAGAAGTCGAGCGTCGAGCGGTAGTGGGCCTGGAGGACGAAGAAGCGGATCGTCATGGGCGAGTAGGCCTGCGCCAGCAACGCGTGCGAGCCGGTGAAGAGTTCTTCGAGGGTGATGAAGTTACCCAGCGACTTGCCCATCTTCTGGCCGTTGATCGTGATCATGTTGTTGTGGACCCAGTAGCGTGCCGAGTCGTGGCCCAGGGCGGCCGTCGACTGGGCGATCTCACACTCGTGGTGGGGGAACATGAGGTCCATGCCGCCGCCGTGGATGTCGAACCGCTCGCCCAGGTAGCGCGTCGACATGGCCGAGCACTCCATGTGCCAGCCGGGGAAGCCGTCGCTCCAGGGCGAGGGCCAGCGCATGATGTGCTCGGGCGAGGCCTTCTTCCACAGGGCGAAGTCGTAGGAGTGGCGCTTGTCCGACTGGCCGTCCAGCTCGCGTGTGTTGGCCACGATGTCGTCGAGGTTGCGCCCCGACAGACGGCCGTAGCGGTGCGCGGCGTTGTATTTCTCCACGTCGAAGTAGACCGACCCGTTCGAGACGTAGGCGAAACCGGCGTCGAGGATGCGCTGCACGAAGGCGATCTGCTCGATGATATGGCCCGAGGCGTGGGGCTCGATCGAGGGGCTCCCGACGCCCAGCGCCTCCATCGCGCGGTGGTAGCGCTCGGTGTAGTAGTGAGCCACCTCCATGGGTTCGAGCTGCTCGAGGCGCGCCTTCTTGGCGATCTTGTCCTCGCCCTCGTCGGCGTCGTGCTCCAGATGGCCCACGTCGGTGATGTTGCGCACGTAGCGCACCTTGTAACCCAGCGACTTGAGGTAGCGGAACATGAGGTCGAAGGTCACGGCCGGACGGGCGTGGCCCAGGTGGGGATCGCCGTAGACCGTCGGGCCGCAGACGTACATGCCCACGCGGCCGGGAACGAGGGGCTCGAACGCCTCCTTGCGGCGCGTGAGCGTATTGTAGAGTTGGAGTTTCGATTCCATAGCGAACTAAACTTTTGCAAGGGCAAAGTTACGAATAAAAACGGAATTATGCCTCTTCGTGCCGTTGTAAAAAGCAGCGCGTTTCGGGATCGACTAAAGCGCAGCGGTCCGCAGCCGCCCCGGCGCGGAGGGCCGCCCGGCCCGCACCCGCCCGACGAGCCCCTCCGCCGACGGCGGTCCGGGGAGCCGGCAATCCGGCGCAGAGCACCCCCACAGCACCAAATCGCGCCCGCCGGCACCCCGCCCGCCGAAGAAAAAACACCCCCGATGCCCGAATCCGCGAAATATATCGTACTTTTGCACGTTCTCTATTTTCAGGAGCCCGCCCGCGGCGGAGCCCTTAACCAGTTCAATCCGACATGACATTTTCCGATCTTTCGCTTATAGAACCCCTCCTGCGCGCCGTCGAGGAGAAGGGTTACGACACCCCCACGCCCATCCAGGAGCAGGCCATCCCGCCCGCGCTCCAAGGGCACGACCTGCTGGGCTGCGCCCAGACCGGCACGGGCAAGACCGCAGCCTTCACGCTGCCCATCCTCCAGCAGCTCGCCGACGCGCCCCGCACGCGGGGCCGCCGTCCGATCCGGGCGCTGGTCCTCACCCCCACGCGCGAGCTGGCGATCCAGATCGACGCCTGCTGCCGCGACTACGCCCGCCTGACGGACCTGCGCCACTGCGTCGTCTTCGGCGGCGTGAGCCAACGGCCCCAGGTCGAGGCGCTCCAGCGCGGCGTCGACCTGCTCGTCGCCACCCCGGGCCGTCTGCTCGACCTGGTGGGACAGGGCTTCGTCTCGCTCGCCTCGGTGCGCCACTTCGTGCTCGACGAGGCCGACCGCATGCTCGACATGGGATTCATCCACGACATCCGGCGCATCCTGCCGCTGCTGCCCGCAGAGCGGCAGACGCTCTTCTTCTCGGCGACGATGCCCGACGACATCCTGCGCCTGGCCTCGACGATGCTCCGCGACCCGGTCCACGTCTCGGTGACGCCGCCCGCTTCGGTGGTCGAGACCATCGGCCAGCATATCCGCTTCGCCGAGAAGGCCGAGAAGAAGGAGGCGCTCATCGCCCTGCTCACGGAACGCGAGGAGGCGTCGGTGCTGGTCTTCTCGCGCACCAAGCACGGCGCCGACCGCATCGCCCGCATCCTCACGCGCGCCGGCATCGAGGCCCGCGCCATCCACGGCGACAAGTCGCAGGGGGCCCGCGAGCGGGCCATGAACGACTTCCGCTCGGGCGCCTGCCGCGTGCTGATCGCCACCGACATCGCCGCCCGCGGCATCGACATCTCCGAACTGCCGCTGGTGGTCAACTACGACCTGCCGGAGGTGGCCGAGACCTACGTCCACCGCATCGGCCGCACGGGCCGCGCCGGCCACGAAGGGATGGCCGTCTCGTTCTGCTCCGAGGAGGAGCGTCCGCTACTCGACCAGATCCTCAAGCTCACCGGCCTGCGGCTCGACGACGACGGCACGCTGCACCTCGCACCGCCCGCCCCGAAACCCGCACGGCAGCCCGAGGCACCGCGGCCGAAGGGGGCCCGACAGAAAGAGGCCCGGCCGGAACGGGCGAAGCGACCGTCCGGCGGAGCGCAACCCCGCACGGCGAACGGCACCCGGCAGCCCGCCCCGCGGCGCAACCGCCGCCGGCGCCGTCCCGCAGCGGACCGGGCGCAGCGATAAAAAATTGCAAGTCGGCGGTATATTGCTTACATTTGCAGACGGGAACGCTCCCGCGCCGCACGACGGCACCTACCGATATGCGAATTAACGAACACACCACATGACACTCTTCAAACGCTGGAACAACATCGTCGGCTGGGCCGTCTTCGCCGTCGCGGCCGCGGTCTACCTGCTGACCATGGAGCCCGTGTCGAGCCTCTGGGACTGCTCCGAGTTCATCGCCACCTCCTACAAGCTCGAAGTGGGCCACCCGCCCGGAGCCCCGCTCTTCATGATGCTGGCGCGCCTGGCCACGCTCTTCGCCCCCTCGCCTGACTACGTGGGCATCGCCGTCAACGCCATGAACTCGCTGGCGAGCGCCTTCTGCATCCTCTTTCTCTTCTGGACCGTCACCCACCTGGCCCGTCGCCTCGTGGAGCGCAACGGCGGACGGCTCGACAAGGCCAACCGCTGCGCCATCCTCGGCGCGGGCGCCGTGGGCGCGCTGGCCTACACCTTCACCGACACCTTCTGGTTCTCGGCCATCGAGGGCGAGGTCTACGCCCTCTCGTCGATGTTCACGGCGCTGGTCGTGTGGCTCATGCTCAAGTGGGAGGAGGAGGCCGACTCGCCCCGCTCGGCGCGGTGGATCATCCTGATCGCCTACCTGATGGGCCTCTCGATCGGCGTCCACATCCTCAACCTGCTGACCATCCCGGCGCTGGTGTTCGTCTACTACTTCCGCAAGTACGACCGCATCACGTGGCGCGGCGCCGCCGTGGCCACGCTCGTCGCCGGGGCCATTCTGGTCTTCATCAACAACATCGTCATCCCCTACACGGTCTACCTCGGGGCGATGGTCGACCTGATGTTCGTCAACACGCTGGGGCTGCCCGTCAACTCGGGCATCACGCTCTTCGCGCTGGCGCTCATCTGCGGCTTGGGCTGGGCCTCGTGGCGGGCCCACCGCGCCGGCCGCGCAACGCTCAACACGGCGCTGCTCGCCGTGACGATGATCCTCGTGGGCTTCTCCTCCTACGCCTCGGTGACGATCCGCGCCGCGGCCAACCCGCCGATGAACTCCAACAACCCCGACAACCCCCACGCCCTGCTGTCGGTGCTCAACCGCGACCAGTACGGCGACCGCCCGCTGCTCTACGGCGCCTACTACTCGGCACCCCCCTCGGGCCTCAAGGAGAAGTCGCTCTGGTACCTCGACGAGGAGGGGCGCTACCGTCCCGCCACCGTCATCACCGGCTACACCCACGCCCCGGAGTTCATGCACCTCTTCCCCCGCATGTGGAACTACGCCAAGAAGGAGCGCGACTACAAGCAGTGGGCCGCCTACCGCACCGCCGTCGAACCGGCCCGCAACGAGCAGGGCGAGGTCGTCCGCGACGAGAAGGGCCGGCCCGTCATGCAGCAGGTGCTCGACTTCGGGCGCAAGCGCACCTACGACGACGGCTACGGCCCCCGCACGGTCACCGAGCCCACCTTCGGCGAGAACCTCAACTACTTCTTCAACTACCAGCTCTCCTACATGTACTGGCGCTACTTCCTCTGGAACTTCGTCGGCCGGCAGAGCGACATCCAGCCCCTGCGCGAGACGATCACCGACGGCAACTGGCTCTCGGGCATCCGCTGGATCGACGAGAAGTACCTCGGTCCGCAGGAGGGACTGCCGCGCGAGGTGGAGGAGAACAAGGGGCGCAACACCTACTACTTCCTCCCCTTCCTGCTGGGTCTGGTGGGACTGCTCTACCAGCTCAACCGCGACGCGCGCAACTTCTCGGTGGTCATGTGGCTCTTCGTCATGACGGGCATCGCGCTGGTCTTCTACTTCAACACCTCGCCCGGCGAGCCGCGCGAACGCGACTACGTCTA
>CANASP010000034.1 GCA_947364365.1 uncultured Alistipes sp. | reverse complement strand
TCGTTCATCACGTCGGACTTCATCATGATGAGCTGCGTCACGCCGTTGATCATGATGGCGTACTTGAGCGCCACCAGATCGAGCCAGCCGCAGCGGCGCTTGCGCCCCGTCACGGCGCCGAACTCGTGGCCCAAGCGGCACAGTGCGTCGCCCGTCTCGTCGAAAAGTTCGGTGGGGAAGGGACCGCTGCCCACTCGGGTGCAGTAGGCCTTGAAGATGCCGTAGACCTCGCCGATGCGGTTGGGAGCCACGCCCAGGCCGGTGCAGACGCCGGCGCAGACGGTGTTCGACGAAGTCACGAAGGGGTACGAGCCGAAATCGACGTCGAGCAGCGTGCCCTGCGCCCCTTCGGCCAGGATGCTGCGGTCGGCGGCGAGGGCCTCGTTGAGAAAATATTCGCTGTCGACGATGCGGAAACGCTTGAGGTACTCGACCGCCTCGAACCACTGGCGCTCCAGGTCGGCGACATCGTAGGCGTAGTCGAGGCTGCGGAGGATGGCCTCGTGGCGCGCCTTGGCGGCGGCGTAGATCCGCTCGAAGTCGGGGCTCAGCAGGTCGCCCACGCGCATGCCGTTGCGGCTCACCTTGTCGGTATAGGTCGGGCCGATGCCCTTGCCCGTGGTGCCGATCTTGCCGCTGCCCTTGGCCGCTTCGTAGGCGGCGTCGAGGATGCGGTGGGTGGGAAGGATCAGGTGGGCCTTCTTCGAGATGCAGAGCTGCTTGGTGAGGTCGTGGCCGCTCTTGGCCAGCTCTTCGGCCTCGGCACGGAACAGGATGGCGTCGAGCACCACGCCGTTGCCGATGACATTGGTCTTGCCGCCCTGGAAGATCCCCGAGGGGATCGAGCGCAGCACGTATTTTTCGCCGTTGAATTCGAGCGTATGGCCGGCATTGGGACCGCCCTGGAAACGGGCCACGATCTCGTAGCGGGGAGTGAGCACGTCCACCACTTTTCCTTTGCCCTCGTCGCCCCACTGCAGGCCGAGGATCACGTCTATTTTCTTCATTTATCCGAAAAAATTATTCGCACATTAAAGCCGCAAAAGACATTTTGCTTTCAAAGGTACGATTTTTTTGCGGAAAAGCGCAACGAAATCCCCGAAAAAACACGCGGACAAAGCGAAGAGCGGAGCGCACCGAAGCGAGGAAGAGCGACCCGGGACGAACGGGGCCGGCCGAAGTGAAAACGCACCGCGGCGTCAGCGTCGCTCGACGACGGATTCGTCGTCGAGACGCAGGCGGGCGATCCGCTGATCGGCATGCAGGTAGACGACCTCAAGCGGGCATCCCCGCGCGTCGGCCTCCTCCATGTTGCGGGCGCACGCACAGAGATCGAGCACGGAGAGGGGATTGTCGCCGCAGCGCACGAGGGCGAGCGACGGCAGAGGCAAATCGAGACGGGCGAGGCGGTTGGCGCTGCAATCGAGCGCGACGAGCGACTGCCCCGCGCCCGTCTCCAGCCGCACGAGCCGATTGCGCGCGCAATCGGCACGACGCAGCCGCCGGAAAGGACTCAGGTCCAGTTCGGCCAGACGGTTGTCGGACAGATCGAGGGTTTCGAGCGCCGTGAACTCCTCCAGCCCCGCCGTGAGTTCGATACCGAGCCCGGGACACGACAGGAAGCGGACGCGATGCGCTTCATAGCGCGAAAGGCGTCCGTCGGCGTCGAGATCGAACCGTTCAAGGCAATGGTCCCGCAGACGGGGATCGGAAAGCAGGATGTAGGTGTGCCGGTCGTCCTCCTCCCGCGGGTCGTCGGCAAGGCCGCACGAGACGGCGGCGAGAAGAAGCAGCGCAATCGGGACGGAGCGCAGGCGATCAGATGTCGATATCATCGTCGGTGCTGCCCCCGGCGTTCTCCGACGAGCCGTCGTCCTGAAGATCGTCGGCACCCTTCAGCTCGTCGTAGTAGTAGTCCTTGTCGTCCTCCTCCTGGGCATTGTCGTCGATTTTCACGTCGATCTTGACCAGATAGGCCACGTCGGCGGTATCGAACGAAACGGCGTAGAAAAAGTCGCCGTTGGGTTTGTCGACGCGCATCATCGCATCGGTGAAGCCCAACGGATATTTCTCTTTGACAGCCTCCTGCAACTCGGCCGAAAGGTTATGAAAACTCGTTACGATATGTTTCTTGGTCGTATTCTGTTTAGCCATAAAACGTAGTGCTGCGAAATTTTGCTGCAAGTATAAGCAAAATTTGGATAAGACGCCACTACGCCCTATTTTTTTTGCTTTTTTTTTGATTTAGGCCGCCATTCCGGACAAATTATGTAACTTTACGCGAGTTTCTTTTATAATATGGTACGACAACGGATCGAGGAGCTGCGCCGCCAGCTCGAAGAGCACAACCACCGCTACTACGTCGAAAACGCCCCCACGATCTCCGACTTCGAATTCGACTCTCTGATGCGCGAATTGCAGGAGCTGGAGGCCGCAAACCCCCAATACGCCGACCCCGACTCGCCGTCGGTGCGCGTGGGGAGCGACCTGACGACCGAGTTCCGTACCGTGCGCCACCGCTTTCCGATGCTCTCGCTGGGCAACACCTATTCGCTCGACGAGTTGCACGAGTTTCTCGACCGCATCCGCCGCGAGACGGGCCGCGAACCGGAGGTGGTGTGCGAGCTGAAGTTCGACGGGACGGCGATCTCGCTCACCTACGAGCACGGCCGCCTGCTGCGCGCCGTGACGCGCGGCGACGGCGCGGAAGGCGACGACGTGACGGCCAACGTCCGCACGATCCGCAGCGTACCGCTGCGTCTCCGGGGCGAGGGGTGGCCCGACTACTTCGAGATCCGGGGCGAGGTGCTGATGCCCTACGCCTCGTTCGACCGCCTCAACGCCGAGCGCGAGGCGGCGGGCGAGCCGCTGCTGGCCAACCCGCGCAACGCCGCGGCGGGGACGCTCAAGCAGCTGTCGTCGGCCGTGGTGGCCCGCCGCGGTCTGGACTGCACGCTCTACCAGATAGCGGGCGACGAGATCCCCTTCGCTACCCACATGGCCGGGCTCGAAGCGGCACGCGGTTGGGGATTCAAGATATCGGACAAGATGCGCATCTGTCGCACGACGGCCGAAGTCGACGACTACATCGCCTACTGGGACAAGGCGCGGCGCGAACTCCCCTTCCCCACCGACGGCGTGGTCATCAAGGTCGACGACTTCGCCCTGCGCCGCCAACTGGGCTTCACGGCCAAGGCCCCGAAGTGGGCCGTAGCCTACAAGTTCAAGGCCGAGCAAGCGCTGACGCGGCTCGTGAGCGTCGACTTCCAGGTCGGCCGCACGGGAGCCGTGACGCCGGTGGCCAACCTCGAACCGGTGCTGCTGGCCGGGACGACCGTGCGCCGCGCGACGCTGCACAACGCCGAGCAGATGGCCCAGCTGGACATCCGCCCGGGCGACAACGTATACGTGGAGAAGGGGGGCGAGATCATCCCCAAGATCACGGGCGTCGAACTCTCCGACCGCCCGGCCGACAGCCGGCCCTTCGTCTACATCGACCGCTGCCCCGAGTGCGGCACGCCGCTGGTGCGCTACGAGGGCGAGGCGAAGCACTACTGCCCCAACGCGGGCGGCTGCCGGCCCCAGATCATCGGCCGCATCCTCCACTTCATCCGCCGCAAGGCGCTGGATATCGAGGGGCTGGGCGAGGAGACCGTAGAGCTGCTCTACGACAACGGCCTGGTGCACGACGCCTCGGATCTCTACGACCTGCGCGCCGACGAGCTCGCACCGCTGCCGCGACTGGGCGAGAAGTCGGCCGAGAACATCGTCCGCTCGATCCGCCGCTCGACCGAGGCGCCGTTCCACCGCGTACTGTTCGGGCTGGGCATCCGCTTCGTGGGCGAGACGACCGCCAAGTACCTCGCCTCGCACTTCCGCACGCTCGACGCCCTGATGGCCGCCACGCGTGAGGAGCTCATCGAGGCCGACGAGGTGGGCGAAAAGATCGCCGACGCCATCCGCGACCACTTCGCCGATGCCGAGAACCGCCGCATCGTCGAGCGGCTGCGCAAGGCGGGCCTCCGCTTCGAGGCCGAGGCGCGCGAGCAGGCGTCGGACGCGCTCGCAGGAAAGAGCTTCGTCATCTCGGGCAAGTTCCGCGACCACAGCCGCGACGAAATGAAGGAGCTCATCGAGCGCCACGGCGGACGCAACCTCGCGGCCGTGTCGGGCAACGTCGACTACCTGGTGGCGGGCGAGAACATGGGACCGGCCAAGCTCAAGAAGGCCGAGAAGCTGGGCATACGGATCATCTCCGAGGAGGAGTTCACGGCGCTCATAGCCGGGGCCCGAACGGTGCAGGCCGACCGGCCTGCGACCGACGACGCGGTCTCCGGAAACGAGCCGGCAGGCGAAAAGATCCCCGGCGGAAACGGCCGGGACGACGACGCGCCCCGACAGGGAGAGCTCTTCTGACCCACAATCCGAAAACAAACGAAAAACGAGAAACGATATGCAACGACACAAACTCGCGGGCGTAGGCGCCGCAATGATTACCCCCTTTACCGACGACGGAAGAGTCGACTACGAGGCGCTGGCGCGCATGGTCGACCACGTGATCGAAGGCGGCGTGGACTATATCGTCGCCCTGGGAACGACGGCCGAGACGCCGACGCTCTACATGCCCGAACGCGCGGTGATCGCCATGTTCATCACCAACCAGATCGCCGGACGCGTGCCGCTGGTGATGGGCTGCGGCGGCAACTCGACCTCGGAGGTGCTCGACCAGCTGCGCGAATTCGACCTGCGCGGCGCCGACGCCATCCTGAGCGTCACGCCCTACTACAACAAACCTTCGCAGGAGGGGCTCTACCAGCATTTCAAGACCGTGGCCGAGCACTCGCCGCTGCCGATCATCCTCTACAACATCCCGGGCCGCTCGGGCGTCAACATGACCCCCGAGACGACGCTGCGGCTGGCGCGCGAGCTGCCCAACGTCATCGGCGTCAAGGAGGCTTCGGGCAATATCGAACAGATGCAGCGGCTGATCAACGACCGTCCCGAAGGGTTTCTGGTGCTGTCGGGCGACGACGGCATGGCCATCGACCTGATGCGGCGCGGCGGCGACGGCGTGATCTCGGTGGCGGCCGACGCCTTCCCCCGACGCTTCATGGCGTGCATCGAACACGCCAAGCGGGGCGATTTCGAGCAGGCCGAGCGGGAGTACGAGGCGTTGGACGAAGCCGTCGGGGCGCTCTTCGCCGAGGGCAACCCCACGGGGGTGAAGTGCGCGCTGTCGGTGATGGGCAAGATCGGACCGACGATGCGTCTGCCGCTGGTTCCGGGAACGGAAAAGCTGAGAAAAAGGTTCGAAGAGCTGATCGCCAGATACGATTTGCGCTGACCGCACGTTTGTCTGGAAAAAACAGATTCCGATGAAACGACTGCTTCTTGCCCTGCTGCTGCTTCCCGCGCTCGCCGCGGCGAAGGTCCCCGACGAAGAGGATATCGTGCAGCGCACCTTCGACTCCTCCTCGCCCTACTACCTCCCCGTGCTGCTCATGCGCTTCAACGACCCCTCGGAGACGCTCACCGACGAGGAGTACCACTACCTCTACTACGGCTACGCCTACCACGACAACTACAAGCCGCTGGAGAGCAACCCCGACATGGACCGGCTGCTGCTGATGGTGTCGGGCCTCGATCCCGACGCTCCCGACCGCGAGACGCTCGAAGGGCTGCTGGTGCTGGCGCGCCGGGCCGCCGAGCGCGATCCGTTCAGCCCCAAGCTGCTCAACCTCGTGGCATTCGCCAACGGGGCGCTGGGTAACACGCAGGCCGAAAAGGCGGCCTACGACCGCATGAACGGCATCGTCCGCACGATCCTCGACTCGGGCGACGGGCTCTCGCAGAGCACGCCGCGCCACATCCTGATGTTCGACCACGCGACCGACGTGCTGGCAGCCGAGGGACTGGACAGCCAGCGCGGACGGGTCGTCAGCCGCTCGGTGGAGTACGTGCCGCTGACGAGCCCCCAGACGGTCGACGGAAAGAAACGCAAGGGATTCTATTTCGACTTCAACCGCATCTACCGCAACAAGCCCGAGGGCTACACCTACAAACGCGACCGCACATGGCAGTTCAACAACCTCAAACCCCGCGAATACAAATGATCGTCCGGCGACTGCTGACCGTACTGCTGCTCACGGCCGCCGTCGCCTGCCGCAAGGACCCCGTACCCGAGCCGATCGGGAAGCAGACCGTCGTGATGTATTTTCCCTGGTCGGGAAATCTGACGGGATATTTCCGGCAGAACATCGCCGACATGGAGCAGATCGTGGCCGAGGGCAAATTGCAGGGCGCCCGTCTGCTGGTCTACTTCATGGAAGACCCCCAAACGGCGACGCTCTTCGAGCTCATAGCGAAGCAGGGAGCGTGCGAGCGGGTGGAGATCGCCCGCTACGACCAGGCCCCCGCCTTCACCACGGCCGTGGGGCTGGCCTCGATCCTCGGGAAGGCGAAAGCCGCAGCGCCCGCGGCCCGCTACGGGCTGGTGATCGGCTGCCACGGCATGGGATGGCTGCCGGTGGAGCAGGCCACGGGGCGCGCGATCGCACCGGAACGGGAGCGCGAATATTGGGAATACGAGAGCGAGGGCCGGCCGCTGACCCGCTGGTTCGGCGGCACGACCCCGGCCAGCCAGACCGACATCGCGACGCTGGCCGAAGGGATCGCACGGGCCGGAATGCCGATGGAATACATCCTGTTCGACGACTGCTACATGTCGTCGATCGAGGTGGCCTACGAGCTGCGCGACGTGACGCAGTACCTCGTCGGCTCGACGTCGGAGATCATGGCCTATGGGTTCCCCTATGCCGAATTGGGCGAGCACCTCTTCGGCCAGGTCGACTACGAGGCGATATGCGAGGATTTCCACCGCTTCTACTCGACCTACCAATGGCCCTACGGCACGATCGGCGTCACCGACTGCTCGCAGCTCGAGGCGCTGGCCGACGTCATGCGCCGCATCAACGAGCGCGAGACGTTCGACGGGCGGACGGAGGAGCTGCAACGGCTCGACGGCTACACGCCCGTGCGATTCTTCGACATGGGCGACTACGTGCGGCACCTCTGCACTTCGGATGCGGCCCTGCTCGCCGAGGCCGAGGAGCGGCTGCGCGCCGCAGTCCCCCACCACCGCCACACGGAGCAGTTCTACTCGATGACCAACGGCGTGAATACGATCCGCACCTTCTCGGGCATCACCACGTCGGATCCGAGCGAGAGCCCCCTCACGGTCGACGCCAAGCGCCGCACGGCGTGGTGGCAGGCGACGCACTGACCCCCGGCCGATGCCGAAAACGGCAGAGCCGACAAAGCCGGAGCGAGCAGGACGAGCCGGGTGAGCAGGACGAACCGGGTGAGCGCCGGGAGGAGGGGCCGGGCTGACGAACAGAATCGGACGGCCGCCGGCCCGCGCAACCGGCCCGCGCAGCCGCATACGAGGCATCGGTCCGGTACGGATCACGAAAAAGGGAGCGAACTTCTACCGAAGTTCGCTCCCTGCGTTATCGCACCGCCCATGCGGATGCTATTCGTACTGGCCCGACTTGAGGCGCTGCACCTCCTCGTCGGTGAGGAAACGCCAGCGGCCGCGATTGAGGTTCTTCTTCGTAAGACCCGCATAGTAGACGCGGTCGAGCTTCTGGACCGTATAGCCCAGGAACTCGAAGATGCGGCGGACGATGCGGTTGCGGCCCGAGTGGATCTCGATGCCCACCTCCTGCTTGTTCTCCTTCACATAGGAGATCTCGTCGGCATAGATCTCGCCATCTTCGAGCGTAATGCCCTCGGCGATACGATCCATGTCGGCACGCGTCAGGGGTTTGTCGAGCGACACCTGGTAGATCTTTTTCTTTTTATAGGAGGGGTGCGTCAGCTGCTTGGTCAGGTCGCCGTCGTTGGTGAACAGCAGCAGACCGAGGCTGTTCTTGTCCAGCCGTCCCACGGGATAGATCCGCTCGGAGCAGGCCCCCTCGACCAGCTCCATCACCGTCTTGCCGGCATGGGGGTCGTCGAGCGAGGTGACGTAGCCCTTGGGTTTGTTGAGCACCAGATAGACCTTCTTCTGCCCCTGGATGCGGCTGTCGTTGAACTTCACCTCGTCGGTGGGCAGGACCTTCGTACCCAGCTCGGTGACGATCTGCCCGTTGATCGAGACCAGACCGGCCTGGATGAAGTCGTCGGCCTCGCGGCGCGAACAGATGCCCGACTGGGCGATGAAGCGGTTGAGCCGCACGGCGCCCGACTGCTTCTCGGGGTTGTAGCGCGGATAGGCCGGCTTCTCGTCGCGGCGCTTGTAGGCGGGCTTGTCGCCGAACTTGCGGCCCCCCTCGCCGCGCGGCTTCTCGCCGAAAGAGCGGTTGCCGCGCGGACGATCGTCGTGCGACCGATCGCCGCGGCCATCGCGGTTACGGTCGCCGAAACGACGGTCACCGTCTCTCTTGGCGACGAATTTCCGCTCGCCGAACGGACGGGAACCCTCCCTGCGCTCGTCGGACGCGGGCTTGTCGCCGAACTGGCGGCGGGGACGTTCGTCGGCCGCATGGTCGCGCTCTCCGAACTGCCGGGGCTTCGCGCCGAACGCGCGCGGACGGTCGTCGGAGCGGTGCTGACGCTCGCCGAACGG
>CANASP010000033.1 GCA_947364365.1 uncultured Alistipes sp. | reverse complement strand
CATGTCCGTCCTCACGCTTCGTCTATCACACGCCATCCTCGGTCGGTTCCATGTCCGTCCTTACGCCTCGTCTGTCGCGCGCCATCTTCAGCCGGCTCCATGTCCGTTCCCTTGTCTGCCCCACGCCCGGTTTTCGCGGATTCCATGCGCCTCCCCGGCCGCCATGGTCATCCCGACCGTCTTCGCCTCTCTGGTTTTCCATGCGCCCTCCGGGTGTTTCCCGGACGGTCCCGGTAGCCCCGATACGTCTGCGTTCGCTTGCGTCCTCCTCCATCCCTCCTCCATCCCTCCTCCGTACCTCCTCCGGTGCCCTCCCGTCGCGCCGCTCATCGGCTTGAAACGAAAAAGCGGATCCCCGAAAGGGGATCCGCTTTTTGCGTTGAGGTCGACCTCGGGATTAGTAACCCAGCGACTTCGAAGCTGCGTAGGAGATCTTCAGCGCGTTGGCGCGGCGAAGCTCCTGCTTCACGTCGGTGATCACACCCATCTTCGTCGTCTGGTCCGCCTTGAGGCAGATCGTCATCGAGGCGCGGTCGCTCTCGTTGAGCTTGTCGCGTTCGGCGGCTACGAAATCGAGGATGTCCTTGGTCGTTTTGTAGGAGTCGTTGAGCTGTACGCGGGGAGCCGTGCCGAACTTGGCCTGCATGGCCAGCGACGGCTGTCCGATGTGGATGTAGCTGACGAGCGATTTCTTCTCGAGCTTCTGCACCTCGGTAGCCTCGGGGAGCTTGTAACGTACTAACAGTTCCTGATCGCGCATGGTCGTCGATACCATAAAGAAGAAGAGGATCATGAAGATCACGTCAGGAAGCGATGCGGTCGAGATAGGGGGCAAACCCTTGTTGCCCTTCTTTTTCATTACTGCCATAACTGTCCTTCTTTACTTTTTGATTACACGCGGTTCGGCCTCCGAGATACGTACCTGGATCGCCTTGGCCACAACATCGCGCTCGCCCTCGGGAAGTTCCGCGAACTTGGCGTTGAACTTGCGCATCGAGACCTCGTCGCGGACCTCGTTGAAGGCGCGCGTGAGCTCGTTCTGCACCATGATGTAATCCTGGTAGTTGGTATCTCGCGTGGTTTGCAGCGAAACGATGCCTTCGCTCACGGGATAGACCCACTTGCTGCCGTCGGGCAGATCGAACTCCTTCTCGGTCTTCTCCGGGAGATTCTCATCGTCCATCGGGTTGAGAATGAATTCTTTCGTGCGATCCTTCAGCAGACGGAGGTCGATAACCTCCTGGCTGCCCTGCGTTCCTGCCATGATGCTACCGTTACCCGAGACGAGTACGAGGAACAGGTTTCGTTCCTTGACCTTGACGTCCTCCTGCTTCTGATTTTCAGGAGCCATCGGCGGGAGCATACGCGCCAGACCGGTGTCGACGTTCATGGTAGTAGCCACCAGGAAGAAGATGAGCAGCAGGAAGGCGATATCGGCCATCGAGCCGGCATTGATTTCCTGTACTTTTCTTTTATCCGTTGACATTGTTTACGCCATTATTTGAGTGCACCCCAGATCTCGGTCACGACGGCCGTGATGAACGCGGCGACGAAAGCGACATAGGTTACGAGGATGCTCGTTTCGGTAACTACGGTCTCACCGTGGGGGAAGAAACCATTGGTCTGCAGGTCGACGATGTTCACCGTGTGGCCGGCCGAGTAGAAGTACGATACGCCGACGATGACGATGATGAGCGCCACCGAGAGGATGGTTCCCTTGATGCCTGCCGGGTTCTTGATCATGCCGAAGATGGCGCAGAAAATCGCAACGGCGATAGCGAACACGAAGAGGGCGTAGCCCCACATCAGGTTCAGGCTGATCGAAGGATCGAATTCTGCGGCATTCTCCGGATGGGGCGATACGAGCGCGTAAACGAGCAGCGCCACGGTAATCGCCATCAGAACGCCAAGCAAAATATTTAATGCTTTTTTCATTTTATTTCAATGATTTAAAACGTTCGTCTGGATTATTTCTTGCTGTATGCCGTCAGGATATCCATCAGCGTGATGGACGAATCCTCCATATCGTTCACGAGCGAGTCGATCTTCGAAACGATATAGTTGTAGAACAGCTGAAGAATAACCGCAGCGATAAGACCCATGAGGGTCGTCAGCAGGGCGACCTTGATACCGCCGGCTACGAGCGTCGGGCTGATATCGCCGGCTGCCTGGATGGCGTCGAATGCGCCGATCATACCGACGACGGTACCCATAAATCCGAGCATCGGGCTCAGTGCGATGAACAGACCGATCCACGACAGACCCGACTCCATCTGGCCCGTCTGAACCGAACCGTAGGATACGACGGCCTTCTCGACCGAATCCAGACCCTGATCGTAGCGGTCCAGACCCTGCCAGTAGATCGAAGCGATCGGGCCGCGGGTGTTCTTGCAGACCTCCTTGGCAGCCTCGATGCCGCCGTTCTTCAGCGCCTCCTCGACGTTGGCGATAAACTTCTTGGTGTTGATCGTCGAGAGCGACAGATAGAGGATGCGCTCGATGGCTACGGCCAGACCGATCACCAAGCAGAGGAGCACCGGAAGCATCCACTCCCAGCCGCCCTCGAGGAACTTCTGCATCAGGATGTGGTGCATGCTATCGCCGGCGACGGCGGTCTCAGCGTCCTGCGCGAATGCGGCGCCCGTTGCGAGCAGGGCAGCCGAAATCATAAAGAATTTTTTCATAGCTGTGTTTGATAAATTAAGATTTGATTAGTTGTGTTGTATTGTTGTGTTTTCGGTTCTTGCGGTCCGGTTCGTTTTTTTTCGAAAAAAAGTTTTTTTCTCGCACTTTTTTCGTCGTCCCCTGCTCCGAAGCTCCTGCGGGGCAGCCCTGCGGAGCCGTGCGGCCCGAAGCGGTCGGACGCGGCGGGAACGGCATGGTTCGTTTTTAATTGTCAATGCTACAGCGCGTTGGCTGCCAGTATGCGCCTCCTGTCTCCCGGTTCCGGGATTCCTTAAAAGGCGTTATCGTTGCGAAATATAGAAAAAAAAATCGTTTCGTGCAACGCTTCAGACGCTAAATTCTCCGCGCAGGGGGTTGCGCAGGAGCGCCTGCGTGGGCTCTGCGGCCAGGGAGAGCCCCAGCACGTACATGAGTTTGGCGACGGCCGCCTCCGTGGTCATGTCGTAGCCGCACAGCACGCCGATGCGTTGCAGGCGGAGCCCCGTTTCGTAGAGCTCCATCGAGACCTTGCCGCTGCCGCATTGGGTGACGTTGAGGAGAATGACGCCCCGCGCGATCGCCTCTTCGAGCACGCGGAGGAACCACTCGCTCGTGGGGGCGTTGCCCGAGCCGAAGGTCTCCAGCACCACGGCGCGCAGTCCGGGGGCCGAGAGCATGGCGCGCAGGGTCCGCTCGTCGAGCCCCGGGAAGAGCTTGATGACGGCGATCCCGTCGGCGAGCCGTTCGGAGATGCGCAGCGGCTCGTCCCACGCGGCGGGGCGCAGCACGGCGGCGCGGTTGTAGGCGATGTTGACCCCCACCTCCGCGAGCGGGGGGTAGTTGTAGGAGCGGAAGGCGCTCAGGGCCTCGGCGCTCCGTTTCGAGGTGCGGTTGGCGCGGAAGAGCCGGTTCTGGAAGTAGAGCGACACCTCGGGGACGGTGGGTCTCCCGTCGGTGCGCGAGCCGGCGATCTCGATGGCCGTGATGAGGTTCTCGCGGCCGTCGGTGCGCAGCACGCCGATGGGGATCTGGCTCCCGGTGAAGACCACCGGTTTGGCGAGGTTCTCCAGCAGGAAGCTCATGGCCGAGGCGGTGTAGGACATCGTGTCGGTGCCGTGGAGCACCACGAAGCCGTCGTAGCGGGGGTAGTTGTCGCGGATCAGCCGGGCGAGCGTCACCCAGTTGTCGGGCGAGACGTTGGACGAGTCGATGATCGGCGACAGGGTGTGCACGTCGATCGCGACGTTGAGACGCCGCAGCGAGGGGAACTCCTCGTAGATGCCGTTGAAGTCGAAGGGGACTAAGGCTCCGGTCGCGGGGTCGGTCTGCATGCCGATCGTGCCGCCGGTGTAGATGATCAGAATCGAAGGTTTCGTGGCTTCCATATTCGTCGTGTCGTGGTCGGAGTCCGCCGGTCGGGCGGTTCCGCAAGACAAAGTTAGGGAAAAGATTCAAAGAAAGCAACGGATCGGGCGGTCGGCCCGATCGCGGGGCGACCGGAGGTCGGGTTCCGCCCTTCGTGGAAAGCGCCCTTTCTCTCCGGCGACGGGCCGGTCGTGTCGGTCGTGCTGGTCGTGTCGGTCGTGCCGCAAGCGCTCGGCTCCGCGGGCGGCATCGCCCGGGGGACCGCTTCCTGCCTCAGTCCGGGAACGGCCCGAACATCCGTTCGGCGTTGGCCGTCGTGGCGGCGGCGACCTCGTCGGGCGTCGTCCCTTTGAGCTCGGCGATCTTCTCGCAGACGAACCGCACGTAGGCCGACTCGTTGCGCTCGCCGCGATGGGGGGCGGGGGTGAGGTAGGGGCAGTCGGTCTCCACGACCAGGTCGTCGAGCGCCATTTCGGCCACGGTCCCGGCCAGCGCGCTTTTCTTGAACGTCACCACGCCGCCGATGCCGAACAGGAAGTCGCCGCAGGCGCGCAGGCGGCGGTAGGTCTCGGCCGATTCGGCGAAGGCGTGGAAGACGCCCCGCAGGCCGGTGCCGCGCAGCTCCTCGATCGTCTCGACCATCTCGGGCCAGGCGTCGCGCGTGTGGATGGCCACGGGAAGTCCCCGTTCCGCGGCCAGCAGGCACTGGCGGCGGAAGGCCTCGGTCTGCTCCGCGCGGAAGTCGGCCGACCAGTAGAAATCGAGCCCGATCTCGCCCACCGCGCAGAAGCGCGCGATCCCTTCGGGTGGCGTGCGCAGGTACTCCTCGACGGCGGCGAGCTCCTCGCGCCAGCGGGGATTGTCGTTGACCGACGTGGGGTGGAGCCCCATCATCGGGATGCAGCGCCGGGGATGGCGGCGGCAGAGGTCGAAGAGCCGCGCGTGGCTCTCCGAGTCGATCGCCGGGAGCAGCAGCCGCCCGACGCCGGCTTCGGCGGCCCGGGCGAGGCAGTCGTCGCGGTCGGCGTCGAACTGGGGTTCGTAGAGGTGCGAATGGGTGTCGATCAGGTACATGGCGTTTACAGTTTCATATAGCGGTTGCCCGGAAGCTGGCGCACGGCGCCGGATAGTTCGAGGCCGACGAGCAGCGTCGCGAGCGTGCCCGGGTCGAGACCGCAGAGCGCCTGCAACTCCTCCAGAGAGAGGGGGTCGTCGGTGCGGAAGCAGCCGAGCAGTCCCCGTTCGTCGGGGGTGAGCCGTGCCGGAGCGGCGTCGGCCGCCGGGCGTTCGCCGGCGCTCCACCCCAGTTCGTCGAGAATATCGCCGGCGGAGAGGATCATCTGCGCCTTGTGGCTGCGTATGAGATGGTTGGTGCCTGCCGAGGCGCGGTCGGTGGTGCGGCCCGGGAGGGCCATCACCGTGCGGAAATAGCCGTCGGCGTGGTGGGCCGTCACGAGCGATCCGCCGCTGGCGGGCGACTCGACGACCAAACACCCGGCGCACAGCCCGGCGATGATGCGGTTGCGGGCCAGGTAGGCGGTGCCGTTGAGGCGTGCGGCGGAGGAGAGCTCGGTGACGAGCGCGCCGCCGCGGGCGAGCAGGTCGCGGGCGAGGCTGCCGTGCTGGGCCGGCACGACATCGGGCAGATAGCAGGGCAGTACGGCGGCGCTCTTCACTCCGTGGACCAGTGCCGCGCGGTGGGCTGCGGCGTCGATGCCGAACGCCAGGCCGCTGACGATCGTCAGGTCGCCGGCCTGCCGCGCCAGCCCCTCGACGATGCGGTTGCAGACGGCCTGCCCGTAGGGCGTGGCCTCGCGCGTGCCGACTACGGCCAGACAGCGGCCCGAGAGCACGGCGGGGTCGCCCTGGATATACAGGACGTGGGGGTAGTCGGGGATTTCTCGCAGCAGGGGCGGGTAGTCGGCGTCGGTCGAGGCGACGATGCGGATGCCGTGGCGCCGGCAGTGGGCGATCTCGCGCTCGGCCGCCGCGAACCCCTTCCGCTGTACGATGTTCCGCGCCAGGTCCGCCCGCAGTTCGGCGCGCTCGACCAGTTCGTCGGCCGAGGCCGCGAAGATGGCGGCCGCATCGCCGAAGCGCTCCAGCAGGTGCACGCAGCCCTTGATTCCTATGCCCGGGGTCATGCTCAGGGCGATGTCTTCGACGGTCATGGCGAGGCGTTGTCGTTTCGTTCGGGCCGGTCGGTTCGCGGTCGCTTCCGCTCGGGGCGCGGCATCGTGCGGCGATCGGTCCGATCCGTTGATTCGTATGTCGTTATGTCGTTGTTGCCGTTGTTTCGTCGGTGTCGTTCCCGGGCTGTTCCGGACGTCGTTGCCGGGATGTGTCCGCGCTCGTTCTTGTGCTCGCGCCTGCGCGCCGGCGCAGCCGTTGGGCGTTGTTCAGTCGCCATTCCGAAGCGGATCGGTGTCGACCTGGCTCCGCTTTTCTTCGGTTTTCCCGGTTCGTGACCGGACGGTGTTTCTTGCGGCCGGAGGCCCGCCCGATTTTTGCGACGCGTATTTTTTGTAAAGGTACGGCTTTTCGGATTACGCCGTGCGCCGGCTGCGGTTTTTTACCGCTTTTTTTCGAAGATTGCGATCGAACGCGTAAAAGTGAGGCTGAATTTTTGCAAAATCGGGAAATGTTCGTATATTTGCACTCCCGAAGATCGGGATGCGACGGTGCGGCGGGCCGCAGGTCGTTGCTTCCTCTTCCGGATCATGGTCTGATGGCCGAGTGGCTAGGCAAAGGTCTGCAAAACCTTGTACAGCGGTTCGAATCCGCTTCAGACCTCACAAAAACCGCGTTACATTTTTTGTAACGCGGTTTTTTATTTACGTGCCGGTCGTCGTTCGGCTCCCTTTCCGCGAGCTCGATGAACAGCCCCTCTTTTGCTGCCGCCCGTTAGAGGGCGGTGATGATCCGGTTGGCCTCGTCGATCTGGCGGGCGTCGATTTCGTCGAGGTAGATGCGGGTGGTCTTTTCGGTGGTGTGGCCCAGCCCCTCGCTGATGATCGACATGGCGATGCCCTTGCGGCGGGCACGGCTGGCCCAGGTGTGGCGCGCCATGTTGAACGAGAGGTTGTTTTCCAGCGCCATGTGTCGCGAGAGGGTGCGGAGCAGCCCCAGGTAGAAGGTCCGGTTCTGCTGGTAGAGCGCGTAGAGCTCCTGCTCGTAGCGGCTCCGTTCGTCGGGCGTCGTGCCCCGGCAGGGGCCGGCCGGCGTGTGGCCCTCGTCGTGCCGGTGCAGCAGGATCGGCAGTGCGAACGGGCTCTCCGGCGCGATGTGGCGGTCGAGAATCGCCTGCGCTTCGGGCAGCAGGCGGACGGTGAAGAGCTGGCCGGTTTTGCGGCGGCGGTAGCGGAGCGTGTCGCCCTGGATGTCGCTCTTGCGCAGGTAGGCCATGTCGACGAACGACATGCCGCGGCAGTAGAAACTCAACAGGAACAGATCGCGCGCGACGGCCGCCTCGCCCGCGAGTTCGGCGGCGGCCACGCGGCGCAGCGTGGCGTCGTCGAGGGCCAGTTTCCGCGTCTTCTCGATCCGCAGGGGAATGCCGGCGAAGGGTTCCGCCTCCTTGGGGGCGTAGCCCTCCAGAACGCTCCGGTTGTATACGGCGCGTAATTTACATAGGTAGAAGCTCACGGTGTTGGGCTTGAGCCCTTCGCGGACGAGGTAGTGGCGGAAGGCGAGCACGGTCGGGCGGTCGATCTCGTCGAGCTGATAGGGCTTGCCTGCGGCGAAGTGCTCGAAGGTCGTGAGCGTTGTCGCGAGCGAGTAGGCCGTGCCGTATTTTCCCTCGCGGCGGAGCTCCTCGATCCGTGCCTTGAAATAGCTGCTCACGTAACGGTTGCTGTCCCGTTGGCAGAAAAGGGCGGCGATGTCGGCCGCTTCGAAGGGTTTGCCTTCGCGTTCGAGATCGGCGACTACGCGGCGCAGGTCGGCGATGCGGTGGGCGATGTAGCGGTTGACGGTATCGATGAAGGCGGCGTGCTCGCGCGTGCGACGGCGGTTGACGGCTGCGCCGAGCCGGGCGTCGAACTCTTCGGGCCGCAGGCGGTAGGGCGTGAAGATCAGACTGCGTTTGCGCAGGCGCAGGATCTGTATGACCAGTGTGAAATACTCGCTGGAGGTGTCCTTGCGCAGGTTGAGCATGGGTTTGATCGATGTTTTCGGCATAGTTCCCGTTTTTTTAGTAAACGGACAAATATACTTTTCCTTGTCGTAATAATGCAGCGAACCGATCGGGCGAAAGGGAAAATCGTTATCTTTGCAAGATAGGAATGTAATCGAAATCTACTCTTTTATACCAAAAGAGTGTCATCCGTTTTCTCCACGGAAAAACGGTTCTCGCGAGAGAACTCACCAATCACGATGCAAAATTACCGGAACTCCGACAAGAATACAACAACGGAGGCGAATCAATATGCACCCATTTTATCAAATAATCCTCTTATCGGTATTTAAAATCCCCCCCCCGCCTCGCAGGCCGTTTTTTTAGCAATATCCGACGTGATCTTACGCGTCAGTTCGGTGAATGTACAGTCCAGGTTGCGACGGCAAAAGAGGTATAGTCCCACCTGGTTTTTGAACCCCAGTTTTTCGACGATGACCTTGGTGTCGCTGCATCCCGATGCGACCATCTGGAGTAGTTTGCGGACCTTTTGTTTCACCAGCCAGTGGTGGGGCGTCATGCCGAAGTGCTGCTTGAACCGCTGGGCGAAATAATTTTTGCTCAGATTGGCCTTCTGGGCGATGTCGTCGAGGGTATCCCCCTCGACGTAGTTGTTGATGACGAAGGTGCGGAAATCGTCGGTCGCATGCAGCATCGGCGCGAAAAAGCGCGCGAGTTCGTCGCGGGTATAATCGTTTGTCAGAAGCATATACAGCTCATACTCCTTGAGCATGTGGTAGCACGGGCTCCCGATGGGCCGCAATTCGCCGAGCAGCGCGGCGACCCCCTCGCTCATGTCGAGAACGGGCAGGCAGCGGCTGTCGGCCGAATCGAGTCCCGCGACGATCTGCGTCAGGCAATCGTGCCCGCCCAGCGAAATGCGGTTGGTGAAGTCGAGCAGCACGATTTCGGAGGCGCGCACGGTCCGGATCTCGGGCGACGTGTTGCGGGCCAGGAAGATACATTGTCCGGCCTGTAAATGGATATTGTCGCGTCCGAGGCCGATGTGCAACGCTCCCTTCGGCAGAAAAAGCACGTGGTTGGACTTGTTGGCCGCCCAATCGACCGCCGTGTCGGCCGGAAACCGCATTTTTCGGAAACAGGCGGGAAATACGCCTCCCTGGTGGTGGCATACGGGACATTCCACAGGGCATTGCACGGGTCTGTCATCCGTGAGTAGGGACCGGTTCTGTTTCATCGCACAAAAGCATTATTGTATATTACATCTATCTGTCAATCAATATATTGTTATGTATTGTTGCTATCATCGCACGGAAGAATCGTGTCGGTGAAACATACGCTTTGTTACAATAGTCTGTATACAAGCATTCTATCTCTTTTATTTCCGGTTTCGCACTCTTTTGGTATAAGAGTGTCGTCTCCCTCTTCGGCAGGACGGATCGGGCTGTTTGAATAGTAGCCGTTTACGGATAACTCCGCGAAGAGGAATTACGACAACGGATAACATTGAAATAGGATGATATGAAGAGAACATTGTACTTAACGTTGTTGCTGGTGTCGACGTTGGGCGGATGGCTGTCGGTTTGCGGACAGGAGCTGCCCCAGGCGGCGGTCTCCGGCCTTTCGGAGTCGGGCGAGATCTCTACGCCGATCTACTTCCCGATCGGTCAGAGTACGATCGATCCCGATTTCATGGGCAACCGGTCGCGTATGGACGCGTTCGTCGAGACGTTGCGCCGGATTCTGGCCGATCCGGATTATGCGGTCACCAAGGTCCGCGTGGTGGGCATGGCGTCGCCGGACGGAGCCCGCGAGCGCAACGAGGAGCTCGCAGGAGCCCGTGCCCGGGCGTTGGCCGACTATCTGACCTCGGCGACCGCATTGCCCGAAGAGCGGATCGAGGTGGTCAACGGCGGCGAGAACTGGGCCGGCCTGTTTTCGATGATCGAAGCCTCGACGGATATCCCTGACAAGGAAAAAATGCTGGAGTTCAGGGAAATATACGGATCGGACCGCGATCGTCTGAAGCGCAACATGCAATATTACAACGGTACGCGTGCGTGGACGTACATGTACGAGCACTTCTTCCCCATTCTGCGCACGGGTGCCGGCGGAGCCTCCGGTATGGATGCGGAGGCCCGGTTGAGCACCCTGAGCCGTGGTAACTGGGAGCACGTGCGTGCGCTCGTCCGCACCTCCGACCTCGACGCGAAGACCGAGCAGGCGCTGCTCGATGAGCTGGACCGCGCGGAGAGCGACCCCAAGAGCGACTCGCGGCTCGTCATGGAGCGGCTTCGGATGCTTTGCCCCGACGAGACGGTCTATACAACGCTCGAACACAAGGCCGTCGCCTCGCTGCTGGGCGAGTCGAGCGCCGTGAGCACCGACAACTGGACGTTGCTGCGCGAGCGCATCGCGCAGTCGACGATGGAGGAGCGCGATGCCGTTCTCGATATCATCGATCATGTCCCTGCCGCCGGAGGCCGCGAGCAGCAGCTGCGGGCGCTCAACGACGGCGCCGCCTACCGCCAGATCGAGCGGCTCTATCCCGAGCTGCTGACCGATCTCCAGCCGGTTCGCCCCGCGGGCATCGCCTGCGCGCCGGAAAACTGGCAGACGTTGCGTGCGAAGATCGTCGCATCGGACCTGCCCGACAAGGAGGAGGTGCTCTCGGTGATCGACGGCGAGGCCGACCTCGACGTGCGCGAAGAGAAACTGCGCGCGCTGAACGGCGGCGCGACCTATGCGAAACTGTCGGACGAGATGCTCCCCGAGCTGCTCTTCGGCAGCGGCATCGAGGCTTCGCAGCAGGAGGCCAACCGTGCGGTCGTCCACGAACAGGTCGCCGTGTCGGATATACCTTATAAGGAGGAGGCGTTGGAGATTCTCTCCCGCGAGAGCGATCCCGTGGCCTGTGCGGCGCAGCTCCGCGCGCTGGGCGACGGCGAGACCTACCGCCGGATCGTCGCCGAGGCGGTCCCGGCGCTGCTGGCCGGCAACGCTCCCGTCGCCGGATCGGCAGCTGATCTTATGAATACCCCCATCGGTCTGAACAACTGGCAGACGCTGCGTGCGAAGATCGCCGCATCGGACCTGCCCGACAAGGAGGAGGTGCTCTCGGTGATCGACGGCGAGGCCGACCTCGACGTGCGTGAAGAGAAGCTGCGCGCGCTGAACGGCGGCGCGACCTACGCGAAACTGTCGGACGGACTTCTCCCCGAGCTGCTCTTCGGCGACGGCGTGGAGGCTCCGCAGCAGGCCGCGAACCGGGCGCTGGTCGTGAACTGGATCGCCGGGTCCGATCTTTCCAACAAGGATGCGGTGCTGTCGATCCTCTCGGAGGAGAGCGATCCGGCAACCTGTGCGGCGCAGCTCCGCGCGCTCGACGACGGTGCGACTTACGACCGTGTGGTCGCCCTGGCCGCTCCCGCGCTTCTCTCGAATGCCGCCGCTCCGGTCGTAAACGCCCCCGTCGGGCTCCCTTCGGCCGCTGTCGGTCCGAAGAACTGGCAGACGCTGCGTGCGAAGATCGCCGCATCGGACCTGCCTGACAAGGAGGAGGTGCTCTCGGTGATCGACGGCGAGGCCGACCTCGACGTGCGTG
>CANASP010000032.1 GCA_947364365.1 uncultured Alistipes sp. | reverse complement strand
TCGCACATGGGCTACATCAAGCGCACGCCGCTGGCCGAGTACCGCACGCAGAACCGCGGCGGCGTGGGCGCCAAGGGCAGCGCCACGCGCGACGAGGATTTCATCGAGCACATCTACGTCGCCTCGATGCACAACACGATGCTCTTCTTCACGGAGAAGGGGCGCTGCTACTGGCTCAAGGTCTACGAGATCCCCGAGGGTGCCCGCTCGTCGAAGGGCCGCGCCATCCAGAACGTCATCCAGATCGAGCCGGGCGACAAGGTCCGCGCCTACATCAACGTCAAGCGGCTCAACGACGCGGAGTATGTCGACAGCAACTACATCATCATGTGTACCAAGGACGGTACGATCAAGAAGACGAAGCTCGAAGCCTACTCGCGTCCGCGCCAGAACGGCGTCAACGCCATCGTCATCCGCGAGGGCGACCAGCTCATCGAGGCCAAGCTCACCAGCGGCCGCGCCGAGGTGATGATCGCCGCGCGCAACGGCAAGGCGATCCGCTTCAACGAGAATACGGTGCGTCCGATCGGCCGCGTGGGCGCCGGCGTGCGCGGTATCTCGATCGAGGAGGACGACGAGGTGGTGGGCATGATCTGCGTCGAGCCCGACTCGAAGCAGGACGTGCTGGTGCTGAGCGAGAACGGCTACGGCAAGCGTACCGATCTGGAGGAGTACCGCGTGACCAATCGCGGCGGCAAGGGCGTCAAGACGATCAACGTCACGGAGAAGACCGGTGCGCTGATCTCGATCCAGGCCGTTACGGACGACAACGACCTGATGATCATCAACCGCTCGGGTCTGACCATCCGAACGGCCGTCGACCAGATCCGCCTGGCGGGTCGTGCGACGCAGGGCGTAAGGATCATCAACCTGCGCGAGGGCGACGCCATCGCCTCGGTGATGGCCGTTCCGGCCTCCGACGAGAGCGAGGCCGAGGCGAACGCCGAAACGCCCGGACAGCACCCTGCGGAAGGCGATGCGCCGGCCGAGGCCTGATTTTTGCGGCCCCGCGCGGCGGAAGCCGAAAAATAGTTGTGCGAACCGATTATTTGGTTACCTTTGTAATGGAGGAGGCGGTAGGGCCGCTTCCGGGGAGTTGGAAGAAAAATAGAAAACCTTAAATTTCTGAGTACTATGAAAAAAATCATGATGACGGCCTTCGCCGCTCTGATGCTGGCTGTTCCCGCCGCACAGGCACAGAAGGTCAACGAGAGCGCGATTCGCGGCAAGATCGCCAAGAGCGACGCCGAAATCGCCGATGCCAAGAAGAACGTGAAGTCCGCAACGTGGATCAACCGCGGTAAGGCCTTCTTCGAGGCCGCTACCGCACCTACGAAGGATCTGTTCGTGGGTCAGGAGGCGATGCTGCTCAAACTGGCCATGGGCGATCCCGCCTCGACGGGCGTCGAGACCCTCGCCAACGGCAACCAGTTCGAGGCATGGGTTTATCCCTATGTGACCGTCTACCTCAAGGACGGCAAGGTCGCTACGTGGACGCAGACCAAGCAGATCGTGGAGAACGCTCCGGCCAAGGCCGTCGAGGCCTATGCCAAGGCTGCCGAGATCGATCCCAAGGCTGTCGCCAAGGTCAAGGAGGGCTTGCAGCAGGTCAGCGACTTCTGCTCGCAGGTCGGCAACACGGGCCTCGACACGGGGATGCACACCCTGGCCGCCGATGCCTTCGCTCAGGCCTATGCCGCCCAGTCGGTTCCCGCCTACGGCGCGGCCGACGCTTCGCTGCTCTACTACGCGGGTAACCTGCGCACGATGGACGGCGTGAACAATCCCGCGTCGTACGCTATCGGCGCCGACTACCTGAACAAGGCGCTCGCCGCCGGTTATACCGACGAGGCCGGCTACATCTACTACTACCTCTTCCACTGCTACTACGGCCAGAAGGATGCCGACAAGCAGAACGTGGTGAAGGCCAAGGACGCCTTGCTGACGGGTATCTCGAAGTTCCCCAAGAACGAGAACATCCTCGAGGCGCTCATCCAGCTCTACACGGTCGAGGAAGGCGTGGGCGATCCCGCCGACCTGGTGGCGATGATCGACGCTTCGCTGGCCGAGAATCCCGAGAACGTGGATCTGTGGTTCGGCCGCGGCCGTACGTTCTATGCGCTGAAGGACTTCGACGAGGCGATCGCTTCGTTCGCCAAGGTCGCCGAGCTTCAGCCCGACCAGTTCGAGGGCAACTACTGGCTGGGTATGTTCTACATCCTCAAGGCCGACGAGGAGAACCGCATCATGTCGGAGGAGAAGCAGTACAACAGCACGGCGGCTTACGAGGCCGATCTGAAGGCCGTTACCGCCATCTACATGCAGGCGCTGCCCTGGCTTGAGAAGGCTCATGAGATCAAGCCCGAGGATTTCCAGGCGCTCGACTACCTCAAGTCGCTCTGCTTCCGTCTGCGCGACGAGGAGGGTGTGATGGCCAAGTACGAGAAGTACAACGCCGAGTGGAAGGCTGCCAAGGGCGAGTAACCGCGTCCCGGCTTTCCGATGATAAACCCCGGCACCGCAAGGTGCCGGGGTTTTCGTTTTCGCGATGTTCCGGTTCGCGATGTTCCAGTTTGCGATGTTCCGGGCGGGCTGACTCCGGGGGATCCGGGTTCTGCGTGTCGGGTCCGGCGAGCCGGGGCTGCGTGTCGGGTCCGGCGGGACGGGTGGTCCGGGAGCGTCCGGGACGGAGTCCTCGGGCTCGGGGATCCGTGTTCTGCGTGTCGGGGCCGGAGTGTCCGGGAGGGGGTTCCCGGGATCGGAGCCGGATTGGGTTCGGGGCCGGGAATCGGTGCGATGCCGGGTCTGGCGAGGGTTGGCCATCGGGGTGCGGATGCCGCGACCCCGCAAAGCCGCGATCCCCGCAAGGTCGCGGGCTGCTGCCGGACACGCACCGGTTCCGCAAGCGGCAGTTCTACCCGTTTACCTGTGTGTAGATGTCGCGCAGGCGGTGGGTCATGAAGTATTGCAGCACGCCGCGCAGGAACATGTAGAGCGTGAAGGCCAGCCACAGCGCGTTGTTGCCTATGAGCGGTTCGCCGGCGTAGAAGATGGCGAAGTAGGCAGCCGTCGACCAGAACATCGAGTCGCGCATGATGCGCGAGCGGGTCGATCCGATCATGATGCCGTCCATGATGAAGGGCATGGCGCTGGCGATGGGGATGATGATGATCCAGCCGATGTAGCGCCCGGCCAGTTCGACGATCTCGGCAGCGTCGTCCCTCGCGCCGTCGACGAAGAGCCCCACGAGCTGGCGCCACCCGATGAGGTAGATCCCCACGAAGAGCGCCGACACGGCGATTCCCCAGAGGATGCACCCCGTCGTGCTGCGGCGCAGCGCCTTGAGGTCGCACGCGCCGATGAAACGTCCCGTCAGTGCCTCGGCGGCGAAGGCGAAGCCGTCGTTCATGTAGGAGAAGAGCGTGAAGAGTTGCAGCAGCAACGTGTTCACGGCCAGCAGCGCCTGGTTCTCCATGCGGGCCGACGCTCCGGTGAAGAAGGTGTAGACCGCCACGATGCAGAGCGTGCGCAGGATGATGTCGCGGTTGATCGTGAAGAAGGTTCGGAGCGGTTGCAGGTCGAAGACCTTCGACCACTCCACGGCCGTGAGCAGGTGGCCGAAGCGCACGCGCAGCAGCAGGGCCGAGAGCGCCACGCCCGTCCATTGGGCTGCGACCGAGGCGTAGGCGATCCCCACGATCCCCATGTCGAGCCCGAAGGCGAACCAGAGGCTCAGCGCCACGTGGATGACGTTGACCGTGATGGCCGTCGCCATCGGGATCACCGCGTTCTGCATCCCCGTGAACCAGCCGTTGAAGCCGAAGAGCAGGATTCCCGCCGGCACGGCCCAGATGCGGGCGAAGTAGTAGTCGCGGGTCATCTGGCTGCCGTTCATCGCCCACAGCGCCAGCTCGCCCACGGGGTATTGCAGCACGAGCATCACCACGCCCATCACGCCCGCCACGGCCATCGCGCGGCAGAGCATGTTGGTGCACTCGGCGTAGTCGCCCGCGCCGAAGGCCTGGGCCGTCAGCCCGCTGGTTCCCATCCTCACGAACGAGCAGTTCCAGTAGATGAAGTTGAAGATCGAGACCCCGATCGCCAGTGCGCCGATCGTCGCCGCCGAGTCCGTGCCCCAATGGCCGGCGATGGCCGTCGAGACGATGCCCATGAGCGGCACGGTGATGTTCGAGACGATGTTGGGCAGTGCGATGCGTAGTATTTCGCGATTCATGTTCATGGCGCGTCCTTCTTTTGCAGCGGGCGAAGATACGAAAAGTCGGGCGCAGAAGCAAGCGAAACGCCCGATTATGCCGGGACGAAGTCGAAGTACGAACGAGCGGGGTCGCGGCCGACCCGGTCGCATCCTGCGGGGCGGAGGGATTTCGGTGCGCTCCGGCGCGGCACCGACCGAAGATCGATCCGTAATTCAGGTAAGAGAATCCGTAATCCGTCTATCGCCCGTCGGCCTGCCGCCCGCTATCTTTGCATCGTCGAAAAAACGAATCCTATGAAACCCGTTGCGAGCCCGATCCTGCGAGCGATCGGCATTTGCGCGGTGCTGGTCCTGGGGGCCGTGCCGCAGCGCTTACCTGCTGAAACCAATATGAATATCGAAATGGATACGCTGCATTTGTCGCAGGAGTGGGACAAGACCTTCCCGCAGAGCGACCGTGTGGAGCACACGAAAATCACTTTCCGCAACCGTTACGGCGTCACGCTGGCTGCCGATCTCTACAAACCCGCGGGGGCTGCGGCGCCTCTGGCGGCCGTCGCCGTCAGCGGACCCTACGGAGCCGTCAAGGAGCAGGTCTCGGGCCTTTATGCCCAGACGCTGGCCGAGCGCGGGTTCCTCACCCTGGCCTTCGACCCCTCGTTCTGCGGCGAGAGCGGCGGCGAACCCCGCTACCTCACCTCGCCCGAGATCAGCACCGACGACTTCAGCGCCGCGGTCGATTACCTCCAAAACCGTGACGACGTCGATCCGCACCGTATCGGCATCGTCGGCATCTGCGGCTGGGGCGGTTTCGCGCTCAACGCCGCCGCCAACGATCCGCGCATCCGCGCGACCGTCACCGTCACGATGTACGACATGAGCCGTGTGAAGGCCAACGGCTATTTCGACACGATGACCGCCGACGACCGCTATGCGCTCCGTTGCCGGCTCAACGAGCAGCGCGGCCGCGACTATCGCAGCGGCTGTGCCGAGCGCGACGGCGGGGTGGTCGACCCGCTGCCTGCCGATGCGCCGCTCTTCGTGCGCCGTTACCACGACTATTACAAGACCCCGCGCGGCTACCACCGCCGTTCGCCCAACTCCAACGAGGGGCTCAACCTGACCAACTCGCTCGCGTTCGTCAACATGCCGATCCTTTCCTATGTCCACGAGATCCGCAGCGCCGTGTTGATGGTCCATGGCGCCGATGCCCATTCGCGCTACTTCAGCGAGGATCTGTTTCCGCGTCTGACGACCCCGGTCAAGGAGCTGCTGATCGTGCCCGATGCCGATCATACCGATCTTTACGACAACCTCGAAAAGATCCCCTTCGATTCGATCGAACGTTTCCTCGCCGGCGCGCTGGGCGCCGCGACCGATCGCCGTTGATACCACGTTCCGCCATGATATTCCGTTTACTTACCGCCGCTCTGCTTCTCCTCGGCCTCGGGCCGGGGAGCGGCGCCGCGGCCCGAGCGCAAACCGCCATGAACGACCACAGCTCCTTTTCCCGGATCTTCCCCCAGGGCGATCCGCTGCCCGAGCGCTTCGCCCGCTATTTCATCGGGCAGGCCTATCTGGCTCCGCTCACCGCCGATGTGGCGTTGGGCGTGCCCGTCTCCCATGTCACCTTCGAACCCTCCTGCCGCAACAACTGGCACAGCCACACCGGAGGCCAGCTCCTTATCTGCACCGCCGGGCGCGGCTACTACCAGGAGCAGGGGCGGCCGGCCCGCGCGCTTCGCCCAGGCGATGTCGTGGAGATCGCTCCCGGCGTCGTCCACTGGCACGGCGCCGCTCCCGACAGCTGGTTCTCGCACCTGGCCGTCGAGTGCAATCCCGCCACCAATGTCAATACGTGGCTCGGTGCGGTCGACGATGCGCAGTATGCCGCCGCCGTGGGCAGCCTTCCGCCTGCCGGACCCGTCGCGGAGTCGCCCTTCGCGGCCGACGACACCCTGCGGCGGACCGATCCCGAACTGGTGGCCATCTGCGATGCCTTCGTCACCGACGAGGTTCCCCGCTGCGGGGCGCTCGATGCCCGTCGCCGGGCGATGGTGCTTCTGGCCGCCTGCATCGCCGGCCGTTCCGAGGGGATGTTCCGCCGGCAGCTGGATGCGGCGCTCGACTGCGGTCTGGCCCCCGTCGAGGTGCGCGAGGTGGTCTACCATGCCGTTCCCTATGTCGGCATGACGGCCGCCGTCGATTTCGTCCGTGTCGCCGGCGAGGTGCTGGAGGCGCACGGCGTGGCGCTTCCGCTGCCCGATCAGTCGACCGTATCGTCCGACGACCGCCTTGCCCGCGGCCGGGCGTTGCAGGTCGCGATCTTCGGCGAAGCGATCGGCCGCATGGGCGAGACGCTGCCCGCCGACCGCCGCTACATCGCCGACCTGCTCTCGGCCAACTGCTTCGGCGACTGGCAGACCCGTCCGGTGCTCGACGCTCCGAGCCGCGAGCTGCTGACCTTCGCGCTGCTGGCGTCGATGGGCGGTTGCGAAGCGCAGCTCAAGGGGCATATCCGCGGCAATGCGGCTGTCGGCAACGACCGCGCGACGCTGCTCGCCGTCCTGGCCCACCTGCTGCCCCTTATCGGCTATCCGCGCACGCTCAACGCCATGGCCTGCCTCGACGAGGTGCTGCCGGCCGACTGCTGATCCCTCCTTTCGATCCGATCCGCCTCGGGATGACCTTCATCCTTCGGCGGATCGGACCGAATTTCGTATTTTGGGCATCGCCGAAGATTCTCCCGCCCGGCAAAATGCAAGCGTGCTTGCTTTTGCCCCCGCTTATTCGTATTTTTGCACATCACACACATTAACAACGATCGGAATGTTACGGAAAATCAGAATTACGCTCGCCCTGTTCTTCTTCCTGTTCCTCACGTTGCTCTTCCTCGACTTCACGGGGACGATCCACGCGTGGTTCGGATGGATGGCCCGGGTGCAGCTGCTGCCCGCCGTGCTGGCGCTCAACGTCGGCGTCGTGGCGGCGCTCGCGGTGCTGACGCTGCTCTTCGGCCGCCTCTACTGCTCGGTCATCTGTCCGCTGGGCGTCATGCAGGACATCGCCTCGTGGGCGAGCGGCCGCCGCAAGCGTCATCGCTACCGTTTCTCCTATTCGCCGGCCCGCAACGGGCTGCGCTACGTCATGCTGGCGCTCTTCGTCCTGTCGCTCGCGGCCGGCACGGCGCTCGTCGTGGGTAACCTGGCCCGGCTGATCGCCCCTTACAGCGCCTACGGCCGCATCGCCCGGAACCTCTTCGCGCCGCTCTACGGCTGGGGCAACAATGCGCTGGCCTATCTGGCCGAGCGGGCCGGCAGCTACGCCTTCTACCGCACCGAGGTGTGGGTCGGCAGCCTGCCCGTGTTCGCCATCGCGGCCGTGACCTTCCTCGTGCTCGTCGTGCTCGCCTGGCGCGGGGGCCGCACGTGGTGCAACACGATCTGCCCGGTGGGAACCGTCCTGGGCTTCCTTTCGAAATACTCGCTTTTCCGGCCCGTGATCGACAAGTCGAAATGCAATGCCTGCGGCCTTTGCGCGCGCAAGTGCAAGTCGTCGTGCATCGACTCCTCGACGCATACCATCGATTACAGCCGCTGCGTCGCCTGCATGGATTGCCTCGAAACCTGCAAGCACGGCGCGATCCGTTATGCGCGCCGCCGCGCGACGGCCGATGCCGCACCCGCCGCATCCGCCGCACCCGCCGCACCCGCCACACCGGCAGCTGCCCCGGCGGCCGCTCCGACCGATACCGCGCGTCGCAGTTTCCTCGCCGGCATCGGCCTTTTCGCCGCCACGGCTGCCGCCCGCGCCCAGGAGAAGACCACCGACGGCGGCCTGGCCGTCATCCTCGACAAGCAGGTCCCCGCCCGGCGTACCCCTGTCGTGCCGCCCGGAGCGCAGAGCCTGCGCAATCTGACCGCCCACTGTACCGGGTGCCAGCTCTGCGTGGCGGCGTGTCCCAACGGCGTGCTGCGCCCCTCCGACGAGCTGGCTACGCTCATGCAGCCCCGCTCCTCCTACGAGCGCGGCTACTGCCGCCCCGAATGCACGAAGTGTTCGGAGGTGTGCCCCGCCGGTGCGATTCTGAAACTCTCCGCGGCCGACAAATCCTCGGTCCAGATCGGCCATGCCGTCTGGGTGCGTAAGAACTGCATTCCCCTGACCGACGGTGTCGCGTGCGGCAACTGCGCGCGCCATTGTCCCGCGGGCGCCATCACGATGGTTCCGTCCGATCCCGACAATCCCGACGCGCCCCGCATTCCGGTCGTCAACGACGAGCGTTGCATCGGCTGCGGCGCCTGCGAGAACCTTTGTCCGGCGCGCCCCTTCAGCGCCATCTACGTGGAGGGTCACGAACAACATCGAACCATCTAAACCGAGCCAGTCATGGAAAACCGAAACAAGAGCGGTGTCGACCGCCGCGAATTTCTCAAACGCCTCGGTGCCGGTGCCGCCGTCGTCTCGGCGTCGGCCGTCGCGGGGTGTGCGTCCCGCGACGGGGCGACATCGACCGCTTCGGGCGAGATTCCTACCGACCGGATGACCTATCGCACCAACCCCTCGACCGGCGATCGCGTGTCGTTGCTCGGTTACGGCTGCATGCGCTGGCCGACCGTCGGCGGCGGCAGCGCGCGCGACGGGGCCGATGCCATCGACCAGGAGGCGGTCAACCGTCTGGTCGATAGAGCCATCGCCCATGGAGTCAACTATTTCGATACGTCGCCGGCCTATTGCAAGGGCCTCTCCGAGCGGGCCACGGGCATCGCGCTCAAGCGCCATCCGCGCGCGAGCTACTTCGTCGCCACCAAACTCTCCAACTTCGCCCCGTCGACCTGGAGCCGCGAGGCGTCGATGGCCATGTACCGCAAGTCGTTCGAGGAGTTGCAGGTCGACTACATCGACTACATGCTCCTGCATGCCATCGGCATGGGCGGCGGCATGCGGGAGTTCGAGGCCCGTTACATCGACAACGGCATGCTCGACTTCCTGCTCCGCGAGCGCGAGGCGGGCCGCATCCGCAACCTCGGCTTCTCCTACCACGGCGACGTGGAGGTCTTCGACCGCATGTTGGCCGAGCACGACAAATACCGGTGGGACTTCGTGCAGATCCAGCTCAACTACCTCGACTGGCGCCATGCCAAGGAGATCAACCCGCGCAATACCGATGCCGAGTACCTCTACGGCGAGTTGGAGCGGCGAGGCATCCCGGCCGTCATCATGGAACCGCTGCTGGGCGGTCGGCTCTCCAAGGTCCACGACCATGTCGCCGCGCGCCTCAAGCAGCGCGAACCCGAGCGGAGCGTCGCTTCGTGGGCCTTCCGCTTCGCCGGATCGTTCCCCGGCGTGCTCACCGTCCTGAGCGGCATGACCTACATGGAGCACCTCGAAGACAACCTGCGCTCCTACTGTCCGTTGCAGCCGCTCACCGACGAGGAGAAGGGGTTTCTCTACGATACGGCCGATCTGATGATGCGCTATCCGACCATCCCCTGCAACGACTGCAAATACTGCATGCCCTGCCCCTACGGATTGGATATTCCCGCCATCCTGCTCCACTACAACCGGTGCGTCAACGAGGGCAACATTCCCGCTTCGTCGCAGGATCCCGCCTACCGCCGGGCACGGCGCGCCTTCCTGGTCGGCTACGACCGGTCGGTTCCCCGTCTGCGCCAGGCCGACCACTGCATCGGCTGCAACCAGTGCGTGCACCATTGTCCCCAGAGCATCGATATTCCGGCCCAGATGCAGCGCATCGACCGCTTCGTCGAGGATCTCAAGCAAGGCAAGGAGTTTTGAGTATGGAGTACAGAACATTGGGCCGCACGGGCATCCGCGTGGGTGCGATCGCCCTGGGTTGCGAAGGCTTCATGCACAAAACTGCGGCCGAGGTGAAGTCCGACTTCGATTTCGCGATCGACAGCGGCGTCAACTTCGTCGACATCTATTCGTCCAACCCCGACCTGCGCGCCAACATCGGAGCCGCCCTGGCGGGCCGTCGCGACCGGTTCGTCATCCAGGGCCACCTCTGCACGGCCTGGGAGAACGACCAGTACCTCCGCACGCGCGATATCGTCAAGACCCGCGCCTCGTTCGAGGCGCAGCTGCGGCAGCTCGGCACCGACTACCTCGATGTGGGCATGATCCACTATGTCGACGCCGAGGCCGACTTCCGCGAGGTCTTCGACGGCGAGATCATCCGTTACGCGCGGCAGCTCCGCGCCGAGGGGCGCATCCGCTCGATCGGCATGAGCAGCCACAACCCCGCGGTGGCCCGCATGGCCGTCGAGACGGGGCTGGTCGACGTGCTGATGTTCTCGGTCAACCCCTGCTACGACCTGCTGCCTGCGGACGAGGATGTCGACAAGCTGTGGGCCGACGAGAGCTACGCCGCCGCGCTGTGCAACATCGATCCCGAGCGCGAGCGGCTCTACGAGCTCTGCGCGCGCGAAGGGGTGGCCATCGACGTGATGAAGGTCTATGGCGGCGGCGATCTGCTCGATGCCCATCGCTCGCCCTTCGGTCGTGCCATGACCCCCGTGCAGGCGATCGAATACGCCCTGACGCGTCCGGCCGTCGCGGCGGTGATGGTCGGTTGCCGCAGTCGCGACGAGATCGCCGCGGCCCTGGCCTGGTGCGACGCATCGGCCGCCGAGCGCGACTATGCGCCGGTGATGACCGCGCTCGACCGCTTCTCGTGGCAGGGCCACTGCATGTACTGCGGCCATTGCGCCCCCTGCGCTGCGGGGATCGACATCGCCTCGGTCAACAAATTCTATAACCTCACCGAAGCCCAGGGCGAGATCCCCGAGACGGTCCGCGAGCACTACCGTGCGCTTCCGCACCACGCCTCCGAATGCCTCGCCTGCGGCGCCTGCGAGACCCGGTGCCCGTTCGGTGTCGGCGTCGTCGAGGCGATGCGGCGTGCCGCCGGGCGCTTCGGCTATTGATCGACCGATGACTGCTGCCGACAAACAAGACGTCGTCGACCGGCTCTTCGCCGAGCGCTGCTCGTGCGTCATCCGCTACGGCGACGAGGTCCGCTCGTTCCACGAGCGCGGCGTCAGGGACCTCTACCGCCTGCTGCGCGACGATCCTGCGTTCCTGCGCGGCGCGTTCGTCGCCGACAAGGTGGTGGGCAAGGGGGCCGCGGCGCTGATGATTCTGGGCGGCGTCGAAGCGCTCTTCGCCGAGGTGGTGAGCCGCCCGGCGCTGGAGTTGCTCGACGGTGCGGGGGTGCATGCCGAGTGGGGCGCCGTCGTCCCGCATGTCATCAACCGCGCCGGCACCGGCATCTGCCCCGTCGAGCGGCTGTGCGCACCCTGCGCCACGGCTGCCGAGTGCCTGCCCCGCATCGAGGCGTTCCTGCAACGTTCCGATGCCATCGAACCGTCAAATCCGATTGAACATGAATAGCTCTGCCACAACTCCGAAACTCTACGCCCTCTCCTACGGCGAGGCGCGCACCTACCTGACGGCCGCCCTCTTCGTCGCGGGCAACGTCGTCCTTCCCCGGCTCTGCCACGCGCTGCCCCAGGGCGGTCCCACCTGGCTGCCGATCTATTTCTTCACGCTCGTCTCGGCCTGCAAGTACGGCTGGCGCACGGGACTGCTTACGGCTGTCGCTTCGCCGCTGGCCAATGCGGCGCTGTTCGGCATGCCCGCCGCGGCGCTGTTGCCGGCCATCCTGCTCAAGTCTACGTTGCTGGCCGCCGCGGCCGGCTGGGCCGTCGCGCGCTTCCGTCGGGTGTCGCTGCCGCTGCTCGTCGCCGTCGTCGCGGTCTACCAGACGCTCGGCACGCTGGGCGAGTGGGCTCTCTCGGGCGATCTGCGGCTGGCCTTGCAGGATTTCCGCATCGGGTTGCCGGGCATGGCGCTGCAAATTCTCGGCGGCTGGCTCTTCGTCAACCGCCTGCTTCGCAAATAGGACCGGTCGGAGTCACCTTTTCGTACGGCGGCGGCGATCCCTTGAGGTCGCCGCCGCTATTTTCGGCCGCAGGGTGCGATAATCCCGAAATTTCGATTACCTTTGCGGGACTTAATCTAAGGAAAATCATGAAGCAACAGAAAAATAGTCCGGCATCGGCGCTCGCGCGCTTCGGCCGCGACAAGCGGGTCCGCGGCGAGCAGTCGCCGGCGGACCGTGCCGGACAGCGCCCGCGCCAGTCGCGAGAGGGTGGCGACGAACGTCCCCGCCGCGATGCGAAACCGACGGGCCGGGTGTCGTACAATCCCAATTTCACGGCCGACAACCGTCCCGTCTTCGAGCCGCGGCGCGACGAGGAGCGTCAGCACCGGCCGTTCGGCGAGCGTCAGCACCGCTCCGACGACCGTCCGCGCGCGTTCGGCGCGA
>CANASP010000031.1 GCA_947364365.1 uncultured Alistipes sp. | reverse complement strand
TCGTCTCGCCCTACCTCGACATCGCCTACAACGGCAACATCTTCATGTGGGACGCCTCCTTCATGATGATGTTCGCCCGCTACGGCCACCGCTACTTCCCCTTCCAGCGCACGTTGGACAACTTCTACGCCAAGCAGCATCCCGACGGCTACATCTGCCGCGAGATCCGTGCCGACGGCTCGGACTGCTTCGAGCGCTACGACCCCACCTCCACGGGGCCCAACCTGCTGCCGTGGACCGAGCTGATGTACTACCGCCAGTTCGGCGACATCGACCGCCTGCACCGCATCTTCCCGGCGCTGTGCGCCTATGCCAAGTGGTGGCGGCTCAACCGCACCTGGCCCGACGGTACCTACTGGTCGAGCGGGTGGGGGACCGGCATGGACAACATGCCGCGCGTCCGCCCGGGCTACAACCCGATCTTCTCCCATGGCCACATGGTGTGGCTCGACACCAACCTTCAGCAGATGCTCGTCGACGAGTCGCTGCTCCAGATCGGCTTCTATATCGAGCGCTGGCAGGAGATCGAGGATCTCGAGGACGAGATGAAGCGGCTGGGCCGCTATGTCAACGAGCACCTCTGGAACGACGGGACGGGCTTCCTCTACGACCGTTACGGCGACGGCGAGCTGTGCGAAACGAAGGGTATCGGCGCCTTCTGGGCCCTGCACACCGATGCGCTCGCGGCCGACCGGCTGGAGCGCATGGTGGCCCATCTGCGCGATACGACGGAGTTCGACCGCCCGCACCGCGTGCCGTCGCTCTCGGCCGACCACGCCAAATACAACCCCGCGGGCCGTTACTGGCAGGGCGGGGTATGGCCCGGCGCCAACTACATGGTCATCGACGGCCTCTACCGCAAGGGCTTCCGCGATCTGGCGCGCGAGGTGGCCGAGAACCACTACGCCGCGGTCTTCGAGGTGTGGAAAAAGACCGGCACCTTCTGGGAGTATTACGCCCCCGAGCGGATCGAGCCGGGCTTCATGGCCCGCAAGGATTTCGTCGGCTGGACGGGACTCCCGCCCATCGCCGTCTTCATCGAATACATCCTCGGCGTGAAGTCCGACTTCTCGGAGGGCCGCATCGTGTGGGACATCGCCCATACCGAGGCCCACGGCATCGACCGTTATCCCTATGGTCCCGAGGGCGAGGTGTCGCTCCGGGTCGCCGCGCGCCGTACGGCCGGCGACGCGCCCGTCGTCGAGGTGAAGACCTCCGTTCCGTTCGACCTGACCGTGACGTGGGGCGACGCCGAGAGCCGCACCGTCCGCGTCGAGAAGAGCGGAACCGTAAAATTCAATTAGCAATCATCCGTTATGAACCTTAAACACAATTTGTTATTGCTCTGCGCTCTCTGCCTGGGAGCCACCGCAGCCGCGCAGGTCGCAGCCCCCGCTTTCGGGGCGGACCGCCAGCTGCGTATCGCGCAGTTCACCGATACCCACCTCGATTTCGGTACGCCCTACCGGCGTGCCGAGGCCGAGAAAACCTTCGCCCAGCTGCGCACGATCGTCGAGACGGAACATCCCGATCTGCTCGTCTTCACGGGCGACGTCGTGACGGGACGCCCGGCCCGCGATGCGTGGGAGGCCGTGCTCGGCCTGGTCGCCGAATACCGGCTTCCCTTCGTCGTCGTGCTGGGCAACCACGATGCCGAGCAGGATCTTACGCGGCAGCAGATCGCGCAGATCGTGACGGCGGCGTCCGGCAGCCTCAACACGCTCGACGAGACCGGCGAGCTGGCCGACGTGGCACTGGAGGTCGCTGGAGCCGAGGGCACCGCAGCCGTGCTTTACTGCCTCGATTCGCACGACTACTCGACCGTCGACGGCGTCGAAGGCTACGGCTGGTTCACGCCCGCGCAGATCGCCTGGTACCGCCGTTGCAGCGACGCCTACACGGCGGCCAACGGCGGCCGTCCGTTGCCTGCGTTGGCCTTCTTCCATATCGCGCTTCCCGAATATGTCGCCGCCTGGCGCAACCGCGAGAATTCGCATATCGGCCGTGCCGCCGAGGCGGAGTGTCCCGGCGCGCTCAACCCCGGCATGTTCTCGGCGATGGTCGAGCAGGGCGACGTCATGGGTACGTTCGTCGGCCACGACCACGACATCGACTACATCGTCGCCGAGAACGGCATCGCCCTGGGGTACGGACGTTTCTCGGGCGACGACACGACCTACAACAACCTGCGCCACGGTGTGCGCATGCTGGTGCTGACCGAGGGCGAGCGCGGTTTCGAAACGTGGATCCGCGAGCGCGACGGCCGCATCGTCGACCACGTGCGTTTCGCCGAGGGTAAAATCTCCAAAGTCAGAAAATGATGGAAACGACAGTGAGAATCGGCGTGGACCTGGGCGGTACGAACGTGCGTGTCGGGCGCGTGCGCGACGGCCGTATCGAATCGCTCGAAGCCGAACCCTGCCGCTCCGACCGTCCCGAGGAGGAGGTCGTGGCCCATATCGCTTCGCTCATCGGACGGGTGATGACCCCCGAGGTGACGCATATCGGTATCGGTGTCCCTTCGGTGGTCGACGCCGAGCGGGGGATCGTCTATAACGTCGTGGGTATCCCCTCGTGGCGCGAGGTGCACCTCAAGGAGCTGCTCGAAGCGCGTTTCGGCATCCCCGTGCGGGTCGACAACGACTGCAACTGCTTCGCCCTGGGCGTCTGCCGCTACGGCGAGGCCGGGGGTGCGCGCGATGCGGTGTGCGTGGCGCTCGGCACGGGCGTCGGCGCCGGCGTGGTGATCGGCGGCGAACTCTACCGCGGCCGCAATACGGGTGCGGGCGAGATCGGCAGCATTCCCTACCTCGACCGCGACTACGAATACTACTGTTCGAGCCGCTTCTTCGTCGGTCGCGGCACGACGGGACGCGAGGCGGCCGAGCGGGCCGCTGCGGGCGACGAGGAGGCGCTGGCTCTCTGGCGCGAGTTCGGCGGCCACGTGGGCCGCCTGGTCGAGCTGATCCTCTACGCCTACGACCCCGAGACGATCGTCTTCGGCGGCAGTATCGCGCAGGCTTTCGACTTCTACCGCGAGGCGATGTACGCCACCTTGAAGGAATTTCCCTACGACAAGACCCTCGAGCGGCTGCGTATCTGCCGCACGCAGACGGAACATGTCGGGCTGTTGGGCGCTTCGGCGCTGTAATATCAATGCGTATGAAAAAAATGATGCTACTGGCGCTGTTGTGCGCCGCCGTGTGCGGTTGCGGCCGCACGATCCCGACCGACGGCTCGCTGTCGGTCATTCCGCGACCGGCCTCGATCGAGGCGACGGAGGGGACCTTCGTGCTCACTCCGCGGACGAATATCGTGCTCTCGATGGAGCAGCCCGGGGCCGAGTGGGTGGCCGATGCCATCAACCGGATGGTCGAACCCCTGTTCGGCCGGGCGCTGGCCGTGCGGACGACGCCGGCCTCCGGAGCGGTGACGATCCGCACCGATGCGTCGCTGGCGGCCGAGGCCTACCGGCTGGAGGTGCGGCCCGACGGGATCGAGATCGCTGCCGGCGCGCCGGCCGGAGCCTTCTATGCCGTGCAGACGCTGCGCCAGCTGCTGCCCGTCGAGGCCTTCGGGGCCTCGGATATCGGCCGGGTTGAGCTCCCCTGTGCGGTCGTCGCGGACGCCCCCTGCATGGGGTACCGCGGCGTGATGCTCGATGCCAGCCGTCATTTCTTCACGGTCGACGAGGTGAAGCAGCTGCTCGATATCGTGGCCATGCACAAGATCAACACCTTCCACTGGCATCTGACCGACGACCAGGGATGGCGCATCGAGATCAAGGCCTATCCCGAACTGACGCGCGTGGGCTCGATCCGCAAGCGCACGCTCATCGGGCGCGATCCGGGCGGCGAGTACGACGAGACCTGCCAGTACGACGAAACCCCCTACGGCGGCTTCTACACGCAGGACGAGATCCGCGACGTGGTGGCCTACGCCGCCGAGCGGTTCATCACGGTGATCCCCGAGATCGAATTTCCGGGTCATGCCGTATCGGCGCTGGCCTCCTATCCGTGGCTGAGCTGCACGGGCGAGCAGTACGAGGTGCGCCAGACGTGGGACATCGACGATCGGGTCTACTGCCCGGGCAAGGAGACGACCTTCGAGTTCATCGAGGGCGTGCTGGCCGAGGTCGTCGAACTCTTCCCCGGCGAGTATGTCCACATCGGCGGCGACGAGTGTCCGATGACCTACTGGAAGAAGTGCCCCCACTGCAAGGCGCGCATGCGGAGCGAGGGGCTGACCGAGTGGCGGCAGTTGCAGAACTATTCGACGGCCCGTCTCGAACGGTTCCTCAACGCCCATGGCAAGAAACTCATCGGCTGGGACGAGATTCTGGAGGGCGAGGTGACCCCCACGGCGACGATCATGTCGTGGCGCGGTACCGAGGGCGGTATCCGTGCGGCCAAGCAGGGCAACTATGCGATCATGGCTCCGTCGGAGTACTGCTACTTCGACCATGCGCAGGCCGTGGGCGAGGGCGAGCCGCTGTCGTGGGGCGCCCGTCTGCCGGTCGACAAGGTCTATTCGTTCGATCCTTACGAAGGCCTTACGCCCGAAGAGCGGCACTACATCCTCGGTATGCAGGCCAATCTCTGGGCCGAGTACATTCCCAATTTCGACCACCTCCAGTATATGTTGCTGCCGCGTCTCGGCGCGCTGTGCGAGACGGCCTGGGCGTGCGATCGCAAGGAGTGGTCCGATTTCCGCCGGCGTCTCGACCGCATGGCGCGTCTTTACGACGCCTACGGCTACAATTACGCCAAGCACCTCTGGGCCGAGTAGCCCGGTGGCGGCGGTTCGCATGGCGATGCGGGAGAATCCTCCGGGATTCTCCCGCATCCGCTTTACGGCGCCGTCCGGCGACATTCTTCGACCGATCTGTTTCCGGTTCGTAAAAAAAACGTATATTTGCACTAAATTGCGGGATTATGGATAGCAAAACTTTGCAAAACGAACTGCGGCAGTTGTCGGCCATCGTCGACGGCTGGACTGCAACCGACCAGATACCGGCCATCGAGCGCGATTTGGCGCTCGCCAAGTTGCAGCATCTCTACGAACTCGTGCGTTTCGACGTCGCATTCGGCGCCGGAACGGCGGCACCTGTCGAGGAGCCGATCATCGAGACGGTGGCCGTGGGGGCCGTCGATCTCGATCTGGCCGAGGACCTTTCGTTCGGCGAACCGTTGGCCGCTCCGGAGGCCGCATCCCTTGTCGCGCAGCCTGTCGGCGGGGCACTCTCCGCTCCGGAGCCCGGGACGGTTTCCGAGACAGTGCCCGAGACGGTTTCCGAGGCGGTCGCAGAGCCGGCTGCGGAGGCGGCTGCGGAGGCCCCGGAGGAGGGCGCGGCAGCCTTTGCACCTGCATCCGAAGAGCCCGAAGCCGCGGTTGCGGAACCCGAGCCCGAACCGGCCGCGGTTGCGGAACCCGAGCCGGCTGTTGCCGCAGAGCCCGTTGTGGCGGTCGAACCCGTTCCTGCCGTTTCTGCCGAGCCCGAGCCGGCCGCGGTTGCCGAGCCCGAGCCGGCCGCGGTTGCCGAACCCGAGCCGGCTGTTGCCGCAGAACCCGTTGTGGCAGTCGAACCCGCTCCTGCTGTTCCTGCGGAGCCCGAATCGGCCGCGGTTGCGGAATCCGAGCCTGCTGTTGCCGCAGAGCCCGTTGTGGCAGTCGAACCCGCTCCTGCCGTTTCTGCCGGGCCCGAGCCGGCCGCGGTTGCCGAGGTTATGGAACCCGAGCCGGCCGCAGCCGCCGACGCGGCATCCGAGGCGACCGCCGACGCGGCATCCGCCCAGCCGGTCCCCTCGACGCTGTTCGGACCCGAGGAGGCGGTGGTGCGTCATCGTCACAAGCAGCGGGTCATCATGTCGCTCTACGATCCCGATCCGATACTGCCTTCGCGGCGCATGCCGGCACCTGTCGTGAAGCCGGCGCCGGCGCCCGAGGATTTCGCGCTCGACGCCTCCGAAGCTGCCGATGTTCCGACCGGGGCTTCGGCGGCTGCTGTTGCGGAGCAGGCTGTCGCGGAACAGGTTGTTGTGGATCCGGTCGTCGTGCCCGATACGCCTCCGCAGGCCGCGGAGCTTCCCGGGCGGGAGAGCGAATCCGCGGCTGAACCGGCCCCGGCATCCGCTCCGCGTCCGGCGGCCGAACCGGTCGCTGCATCCGCCGTCGGCGGGACCGCTCCGTTTGCCGTGCTGGGCGAGGCGGTCAACCACGATGTGCAGACCCTGGCCGACACCTTCGCGCCGCAGCGCGATCGGGCCGACGAACTGGCCAGCGGGGCGGTCGACGACCTGCGCCGCGCGATCGGCATCAACGACAAGTTCCTCCTGATCCGCGATCTGTTCGACGGCGACGGGGCGGCCTGCGACGCTGCGATCGCGACGCTCAACGGCTTCGACAACCTCGACGACTGCATGATCCACATCGCCGAGCATTATGCCTGGAACGCCAACTCCGACGGCGCGAAGCTGCTCATGGCGTTGCTCGAACGTAAATTCGCCTGACGCATGGCGCGGCTCTACATCGTTCCTACGCCCATCGGCAACCTCGACGACATCACGCTGCGGGCCGTAGAGGTCCTGCGGCGCGTCGATTTCATCCTCGCCGAGGATACGCGCACGACGTCGTTCCTGCTCAAGCACCTCGGTATCGAGCAGAAACTCCGTTCGCACCACAAGTTCAACGAACACGCCACGGCGCAGCTCGTCGCCGAGACGATCGCCGCCGGGCGTGACGCCGCGCTGGTCTCCGATGCCGGCACGCCGGGGATCTCCGATCCGGGCTTCCTGCTCGTGCGCACCTGCGTCGAGGCGGGCATCGAGGTCGAGACGCTGCCCGGTGCCACGGCCTGCATCCCCGCGCTGGTGCAGAGCGGCTTCCCGTGCGACCGCTTCTGCTTCGAGGGGTTCCTTCCCCAGAAGAAGGGGCGTGCGAAGCGGTTGCAGGCGCTCGCCGACGAGGAGCGCACGATGATCTTTTACGAATCGCCCTACCGCGTGGTGAAGTTTCTGGAGCAGCTGTCCGGCGTCTTCGGCGCCGACCGCCCGGTCTCGGTGTCGCGCGAGCTGACCAAGAAATTCGAACAGACCGTGCGCGGCACGATCGCCGAGGTGCTCGACCACTTCCGAGCGAGCGAGCCGCGCGGCGAGTTCGTCGTGGTCATGGCGGGCAAACCCAAGGAGCGTCGCGGCGCCGAGACCGACGACGGAACCGAATGACCGACGACATGGGAGAGCGTTTCCAATCCGACAACCGTTCCGGCGCGGCCGCTCCGGCGCACGATACCGGGGCGGTGCACGACGGCCGCCTGCGCCGTTTCCTGCGCGGCCGTTTCAGCCTCGACGAGGACAAGGCGTGCCGCGACGAGGTGGTGGCCAATATCTCGAAGGGGGTGGAATTCCGCGGGGTCAACCTCTGGGTCCTGATCTTCGCCACGATGATCGCCTCGCTGGGGCTCAATGTCAACTCGGCGGCCGTCATCATCGGCGCCATGCTCATATCGCCCATCATGGGTCCCATCATGGGGGTGGGCCTTGCGCTGGGAATCAACGATTTCGATCTGCTGAAGCGCGCGCTGCGCAACCTGGCCCTGATGTTCTCGGTGGCGATCGTCACCTCCACGGCCTACTTCCTGCTCTCGCCCCTCTCGGCCAACAGCAGCGAGTTGCTGGCCCGCACCGTGCCGACGACCTACGATGTGCTGATTGCGCTGTTCGGCGGCCTGGCCGGCATCGTGGCCCAGACGCGGCAGGACCGCACTTCGACCGTCATCCCCGGCGTTGCCATCGCCACGGCGCTCATCCCGCCCCTCTGTACGGCGGGATTCGGTCTGGCCACGGGGCAGCTGCGCTTCTTCGTGGGGGCGCTTTACCTCTTTTTCATCAACTCGGTCTTCATCGCCCTTGCGACCTACGTCATGGTGCGTTTCCTGCGCTACGAGCGGCTGACGTTCCTCGACAAGGAGCGCGAGCGGCGTGTCCGGCGGCTGATGATCGCCATCACGCTCGCGACCTTCATCCCCAGCGTGGTGATCGGCCTGCGCATGGTCCGGGTGTCGCTGTTCGAAAACGCCGCCGGCCGGTATGTCGAGCAGGTCTTCGACTTCCGCAATACGCGTGTGCTGGAGTGCCACAAACGCTATGCGCGGGGCGGCGCCCCTTCGCAGATCGAGCTGGTGTTGGTGGGCGAACCACTTGCCGACGATGTGATCGAGAACGCCCGGGCCCAGCTGGAACGCTACGGTCTGGAGCGCACGGAGCTCGTCGTGCGCCAGGCCAGCCGCGACGACCGCATCGACGTGGCTTCGTTGCAGCAGAGCTACACCGAACTGCTGGAGGAGAAGAACCGCCGCATCGCCGGGCTCGAGGAGCAGTTGCGGCGTTACCGCGTGACCGACGTCGAGGTCGACGATGTCTCGCGCGAGCTCGGGGCGCTGATGCCCGACGTCGGGGCCGTCGCCCTCTCCAAGAGCGTGACCTTCGCCGCCGACGGCTCGCCGCGCGATACGGTGCTCGTCTGCGTGGTGTCGCCCGACGACGGGGCGGCGATCGACCGCGAGACGCTCGTGCGCTGGCTGCGTATCCGCACGAAGGTAGGGCGGGTAAAACTTTTTGTCGAATCCCGTTGACGCGCCCGCGATGAAGCACCCCGAACTGACTTTCCTCCAGCGGCTGGGCCTCGAAGCGCTGTGGCTTGTTGCATGCGGCGTGGCGATGCTGCCCTACTGGGTGAAATATTACCTGATCGAAAACCTGCTCTTCGCGCTGCTCTACTATTGCCTGCGCTACCGCCGGAGGGTCGTGACGGAGAACCTCCGCCGCTCCTTCCCCGAGCGCGACGAGGCCGAGCTGCGGCGGATCCGCCGCCGGTTCTACCGCACGTTGGCCGAGGTGATGGTCGACACGATCAACATGGCCCACATGAGCGCCGAGAAGGCGCGCAGGACGGTGGGGATCGGCAACCTGGAAGAGCACCTCCGGGAGGTGCGCGGCCGCGACTGGATCGCCATGACGGCGCACTACGGCTGCTGGGAGTACGGCTCCTACTGGGGCGTCTACGAGCGCTCGCAGCTGCTCATCTCGGTCTACCACCCCCTGCGCAATCCCGTCGTCGAGCGCTTCTACCAGCGTCTGCGCAACTACGAGAACGCCACGGCCGTCTCGATGCACGAGAGCCTGCGTTTCTACCTGCGCCACCGCGAGCAGGGCATCGACGGCAAGAATCTGGTCATGGGGCTCATCTGCGACCAGAACCCTCCGCTGCGCCCCGACAGCCACTGGTTCCGTTTCCTGAACCAGGATACGGTCTTCTTCGACGGGGGCGAGAAGCTGGCGCTGCGCTGTCACCTGCCGGTCTACTTCGTCCGCATGGAGCGCGTGCGGCGGGGACGCTACCGCATGTGGTTCGAGCGGATCTACGACGGCGAGGAGACGGTCGCCCCCAACGAGATCACCGAGCGTTACGTGCGGCGGCTCGAACAGCTGATCGTCGAGCGGCCCGAGCTGTGGATGTGGTCGCACCGGCGCTGGAAACACAAACGCAAGGACAAGGATGGCGACCGCTAAGATCGTTCTGCTCAACTGGAACGGCGCCGGATACCTGCGGCGCTTCCTGCCCGGGGTGGTGGCCGCCGCCGCACCCGAAGGGGTGGGGGTCGCGGTCGTCGACAACGGCTCGACCGACGGCTCGACCGAACTGCTCGCCGCCGAATTTCCGACGGTGGAGCTGGTGCGGCTCGATGCGAATTATGGCTTTGCGGGGGGCTACAACCGCGGTCTGGCGCGAATCGAGGCCGACTATTTCCTGCTGCTCAATACCGACGTCGAGACCCCTGCGGGGTGGTTGCGACCGATTCTCGACTGTCTCGACCGCCATCCCGACGTGGGAGCCGTAGCACCGAAGCTCCGTTCGACGGAGTGTCGCGATCGCTTCGAATATGCCGGGGCCGCGGGCGGTTACATCGATTTTCTGGGCTATCCCTTCTGCCGGGGACGCATACTGCGCTGTGTGGAGGAGGATCGCGGGCAGTACGACGATGCGCGCGACGTGTTCTGGGTGAGCGGCGCGGCTTTCTGCTGCCGTGCCGAGGTGTTCCGGCACCTGGGTGGCTTCGACGACGATTTCTTCGCCCACATGGAGGAGATCGATCTCTGCTGGCGGATGCAGCTGGCGGGGTATCGTGTGCGGATCGAGCCGCGCAGTACGGTCTATCACGTGGGCGGCGGAACGTTGCAGACCGATTCGCCCCGCAAGGTCTTCCTCAACCACCGCAACAACCTGGCGATGCTCTTCAAGTGCGCCCCGCCCGTGCAGCGCGCCGTGGTCGCCGTCGTGCGGCCGCCGCTCGATCTGCTGGCGGCGCTCTCCTATCTGGCGCAGGGGCGCTGGGACAATTTCTGCGCGGTGTTCCGCGCCTGGGGCGACTTCATCGCCTGGCATCGGGTGCTCGCGGCGAAACGCCGGGCCGTGCGCGGCGACCGCCGTAGCGAGGCGGCGCCGATCTTTCGCGGGTCGATTCTCTTGCGCTACCTGCTGGGGTGGCGGACCTTCGGCAGGCTGCAATAGGCGCGTCTGCCTGATCCTGTTCCATACGCTGTCTGGCAGGCTGACCCCTGTGGAGTCGAGCCGCTCGATCGCTTCGCGGATCTCCTCCTCGACCATGCGTTCGAAGGGTTCGGGGTCGATATTCACCTCCAGCGTATGCCGCGGCCGGAGCGTGATCCACGCTTCGTAGTCGAGTTGCGGCATGGCGATGCGGTAGTCGCGGCTTTCGCCGCGGACGGCGGTTTCGAGCGTGAAGCGGTGGTCGAGGATCCGGCACGAGTCGAGGATCGTCGTGTCGTCGTCGCTGTCGTAGAGGTAGGCCCATTTGTAGTCCATGCCGCCCAGCCGGTCGGCGAAGCGGCCGACGGTGGCGAGGAGCCCCGAGGCGAGGAGAACGAGCAGTAGTGTCAGGAAGATCGAGCTGTTTTTCATGGTGCGGGTAGTTCCATCGCAAATACACAACTAAATTTTTAGAATTTCAAGAGGGACGATTTTGTCGTGCGTCGTCTTGTTGTATCGGAGACTCCGCGCGGGAGGTGCGCGAGCGGCTGCGGACGGCGCGGCTCTCCGCAGCGGGCATTTGCGGGTCGCCACGTTTCAGGACGACTCGAAGCGGGTCTATTTCGGCCAGAATTCTGTTCGGGCGCAGCCGCGAGGGAAGGCCGCGAGCCGCAGGCGAAACCGCGCGTTTTAGCCGGGAGGGAGGCTGCGAGCTGCAGGCGAAACCGCGCGTTTTAGCCGGGAGGGAGGCTGCGGGTCGAGGCCCTAAAGAGCCGTTTACAAGAGAAGAGAACAGCGCTTCGCCAAAAGAGGCTGCGGCCCGCCCGGCTCCGATGAGCCGCCGCTTGCAAGAAAATGCGCCCGGCCCGGCGCTGGCGGAGGCGGTTTCGGAGCGGCAGCGACAAAAACAGCCCTCCGCCCGGGGACGGCTCCGGGCTGTGCGACTTTGAAAAAGTCGCAGTCCACAAGAAAGACCGCGTCGGACAATTACGGGTCGGCAGCTTGAAAAATCTGCGTTCGTCGGGGATGGTGGGGTAGGGTATTGGTTTCGGAGTTTCGGAGTTTCGGAGTGCGGCGGAGGCCGTTCGACGATGGACATGAAAAAACCGCAGACTGACGCGCAGTCTGCGGTTTTTGTCGGTTTCGGAGCGGGCTCCCGGGCTTTGCAAAGTGTAAAGCCAAGTGAATGCGGCCGTTTCGTCCGGAGCTCTCTTCGGCTTGCTCCCTCCTTGCGGCTCCTCTTTCTTGGCGGCCCTTTTCTTGCGGCCCTTGCGACCTCTCCGTTCTCTTTTGCGGCCCCCTCTCTCAAGGGGCGAAAGCTACTCGGCGGCCTCCTCGCCAGCCTCGTCGGCAGCGGCGGGAATCTCGGCCTGCGGGATTACCGACTGGTTCTCGAGCACGTGCTCCTGAAGTGCCTTGGCATCCTTCGAGATCTCCGAATTGCTCTTGATAACCAGCCCGTTGTCCATCGCCAGCGTAGCCACGAGGCTCAGCACGACGATCGCTACGGCCATCGTCCAGGTGAACTTCTCCAGGAAGTTCGTCGTCTCGCGCACACCCATCACCTGATTCGATGCGCCGAAGTTGGCGGCCATGCCGCTTTTGGGGCTCTGCACCAATACGGCGAGGATCACCAGTACGCTCGCGATGAGTATCAGGGCAATGCAAATCGTGTATAACATATCGTTTGGTTTTGATTATTTGTTTTCAGCTTGCGCAATTAACTCGGCAAAGTAAACACTTTTTTCGGGATTTAGCAAACTTAATTTGCGATAAATCGCCACGGCCTCGTCGCGCAGCCCCTGGGCGAGGTAGATGGCGGCCAGATCCTCGCTCACCAGGCAGTCGTCGTCGTCCAGACGGGGCTGTGTCCGCACCTCGTCGTCCGCACCGTCGTCGGCCACGATGCGCAGGTCCTCTTCGCACAGGAAGCGTTCGATGATGTCGTCCGACGAGAAGGCCGTGAACTCCTCGGCGGCCGGGGTGTCGGTGCAGAGCGAGCTTTGCGTGCGCCACGGTGCGATCGCCTGCCACAGGGCATCGTCGGCACCCGTCGTCCGGGCGCGGAGCAGGCGCAGCGGCATGAACCACCCGTAGCGGGCCAGCGCGGCGTCGAGCGCTTCGGCCGACGGACGTTCGGCGCGCTCGGGACGGGTGATGCAGTGTTTGAGATGTTCCATCGTCGGTTACCAGTTGGAGGCCGAGGCCTGGAAGATGTCGGTTACGATCTTGTCCACGATCTGGGGGATCAGCGTCCCCTCGGCTTCGGTGAGCAGCTGCGTCGACTCGTAGTCTTCGTAAGCGGTGAAGGTGCGTCCGCCGGCCCATGAGGCGCTTTCGTCGATGGCGTTGGTGAAGCGTACGCGCACGGTGATCGTCAGCCGGTTGAGCAGCGCGTAGTCGTCGCTCGATACAGAAGCCGTGGTCGAGGTGTAGTTGGTGATCTCGCCCTCGAAGGCGAAGTCGCCCCCCTCCTCGACCTGCTGGAGCCGCGTGCGGCGGGTGAAGATGTCGACCAGCGCCTCGGTGAGCGTCGAACTGAGGATCGGCGACACCATCGTGGCGTTGTTGGGGAAGTAGGCCACCGAGAAGGTCTTGGCATCGGGCGGGATCGAGGCGCCCGAGAGCGAGTATTTGATCTGCACGCCGCAGCCGTCGATCGAGAAGAGCCCGATCAGCAGCAGCGCGGCGCGAAGCAGAGACATAGGTTTCAATTTTTAATTCTTAAGTAACTAATATATTTGCACAAAACGGGACTTTGGTTGTAATTCCCGCTTTCGACGGTTGGGGTGGCTGCGGCCTCCGGCCGCATTGTCAAATCTGACCCTCCCCCAAACCCCCTCCTCGGAGGGGGCTTATGGAGCAACCCGGACGGTTGTCGAGTTTTGGTATGCGTTGGTGTCGCGTTGTAAATTCTTAATTTTTAATTCTTAATTCTCGTCTATCCCCAGCTCCTTGATCTTGCGGTAGAGCGTCCGCTCCGACATGAAGAGCTCGGCGGCCGCCTCGCGCCGGCGTCCGTTGTTGCGGCGCAGGGCGCGGATGATCTGCTCGCGCTGCATGTCGGCCTTGGTCTTCTCGCGCGGGGGCTCGTCGGTCACCTCCTCGCTCTCGGCGTAGACCGGTGCCGCGGGCTGCCCGTAGGCTTCGTGGCGGTGGAGCTCCGCGCCGCCCGTCGCGTAGGTCGCCGGAGCGTAGACCCGGGGCGTGCCGTCGGGCGAGGGGAGCAGCGCCCGCACGTCGTGGGGCGTCTCGCGGTAGGGCGTCGCGCCGTGCATCATTTCGGCGATCATCCGTTTCAGCTCGTTGATGTCCGACCGCATGTCGAAGAGCACCTTGTAGAGCAGTTCGCGCTCGGTCGATGTCGCCGTCTCGTCGAATGCCGCGCCCGCGGTCGCCACCGGCGCGCCGCCGCCCTGCGACGGGAGGTAGCGCGAAAGCACCTCGGGGGTGATGACGCGCACCTGCTCGATGGCCGAGATCTGCTCGGCGACGTTCTTCAGCTGGCGGATATTGCCCCGCCAATAGTAGCTGCGGAGCATCTCGCGCGCGGCGTCGTCGAGCGAAATGGCCGGCATGCGGTACTGCACGGCGACGTCCGACGCGAATTTGCGGAACAGCAGGGCGATGTCGCCCGGGCGCTCGCGCAGCGCCGGCACGGTGATCGGCACCGTGGCGAGGCGGTAGTAGAGGTCCTCGCGGAAGCGGCCCGAGACGATGGCCTGCTGGAGGTTCATGTTCGTCGCGGCGACCACGCGCACGTCGGTCTTCTGCACCTTCGACGAACCCACGCGGATGAACTCGCCCGTTTGCAGCACGCGCAGCAGGCGCGCCTGCGTGGGCAGCGGCAGCTCGGCCACCTCGTCGAGGAAGATCGTGCCGCCGTCGGCCTCCTCGAAGTAGCCCTTGCGAGCTTCGAGCGCCCCGGTGAAGGAGCCCTTCTCGTGGCCGAAGAGCTCCGAGTCGATCGTCCCTTCGGGAATCGCCGCGCAGTTCACCGCGATGTATTTGTTGTGCTTGCGGGCCGAGTAGGCGTGGATCACCTGCGGAAAGAACTCCTTGCCCACGCCGCTCTCGCCGGTGACGAGCACCGTCAGGTCGGTCGGTGCCACACGCAGCGCCACCTCGAGCGCCCTGTCCAGGAGCGGTGAGGTGCCGATGATGCCGAAGCGTTGTTTTACGGAGGAGAGTTCGGTCATGATCTTACAAGGTCTCGATGAGGTCCGTCGGCGTCGGATCGCTGTCCACGGAGGGCGTTCCGAAGCGGAATTCGGTCTCCGCCTCCTCGCCGATCGTTTCGCGGTAGACGCCGAAGCCGATGGCCGCCAGCGCCAGCAGCGCTACGGCCAGGGCGATCCAGAGGATGATGTCGCCGCGCCGGCGCACGGGGCGGTCGACGTAGGTGTAGGCGTCGGTGTTCTTGTGGGGTTTGCCGTAGCGCAGCCCCTTGATCGAAGGGTCGGGATTGCGCTTGGCCGACATCGACACGCGGTTGCGGGGGCGCTCCTCCGCAGGGCGTGCGGCGGGTTCCGCGTCGGGCGCGGCCGCCGGCTCCTCCGGTGCGGCCGCCGGAGAAGTTGCCGGAGCCTGTTCGGCGGCGGGGACCGGCTCGGCGACGGGGGGAGTCGGCCGGACCGTCGTTGCGGGTGCCGGGGCGTCCGTCTCCGCCGCGGGGGCGGCCGTTGCGGGGTCGTAACGGAAGGCGATCGTGCGGTTGGGGCCGGCGCTGAAGGTGCCCAGTCCCGGGGCGACGTACTCCTCGTTGCGCTCCGCGGCGTGACGCACCTCGAAGACGAAGCGGTCGATCTCGCCCGCGGCCTCCAGCTCGTTCATTCCCGCCCCGGCAAGCAGCGCGCGCAGCGCGCCGTCGTCGCGTTTGAGCAGTTCGGTGAAGAGCACCGTCCCCGGCTCCTTGACGACGAAGGTGCCGAGCTGGGGGACGACGAGCCGCTTGTGGGCGGCGAGGTATCGTTGGATGAGAATAGGTATCTGCACAGCCGGATGATAACTTGAATTTCGCTCCAAAATTACCGCTTTTCACCCGAAAAAACAAAATGTGGGGCGCTTTTTCAAAAATATTCATTTACTTTGCATCGCCGTCCGGAAGAAAATCCGGGCGAGCTACTTTGCCGGTTTTTCGGCGAAGTAATGAAGACGGATTCGAAAACGCAGCAACAACCGCCCAATGAAAGACAAGTACATCGACCTGATCGAGCAGTCGTTCGATTTCCCCCAGGACGAGTTCTCGGTGGAGGACAACGAACTCAATTTCCATGACATTCCGCTCATGGAACTCATCAAACAGTACGGAACGCCGCTCAAGATCACCTACCTGCCGAAGATCTCGCAGCAGATTAACCGGGCCAAGCGCATGTTCAACGTGGCGATGGCCAAGGTCGACTACAAGGGGGCCTACAACTACTGTTACTGCACCAAGTCGAGCCACTTTTCGTTCGTGCTGGAGGAGGCGCTCAAGAACGACATCCACCTCGAAACCTCGTCGGCCTACGACATCCACATCATCAACGCCCTCTACGAC
>CANASP010000030.1 GCA_947364365.1 uncultured Alistipes sp. | reverse complement strand
AATTCTATCACTATATCTTTCCGCATTTCACTTTTTTGTAGTAACTTTGCAAACTCAGTTCCATGAAATGATGATCGACTTCCGACAACTCCCTTCGCCCTGCTACGTCGTCGACGAGCGGCTTCTCGACAACAACCTGGCCCTGATCGACCGCGTGCGGCGCGAGTCGGGCGCCGAGATCATCGTCGCGCTCAAGGCCTGCGCCATGTGGCGCATCTTCCCCGAGTTGGCCCGTCACAGCGACGGGGCGACCGCGAGTTCGGCCGCCGAAGCGCGGCTGGTCCGCGAAGAGTTCGGCAGCCCGGCCCACACCTACGCTCCGGTCTACACCGACCGCAACATCGACGAGATCATCGCCTGCAGCGACCACATCACCTTCAACTCCCTCTCGCAGTTCGCGCGCTTCGGCCAGCGGGCGCTCATCAACGGCCTCTCGTGCGGCCTTAGGATCAACCCCGAGTACTCGCCCGTCGAAACCGACCTCTACAATCCCTGCGTCGCCGGCTCGCGTCTGGGCGTCACGGCCCGTCGGCTGGCCGAGCTGGGCGGCCTGCCCGAGGGGATCGAGGGGCTCCATTTCCACGTGTTGTGCGAATCGCGGCCCGAGCACCTGCAACGGGCGCTGGAGGCCGTCGAGGAGCGTTTCGGAGAGCTGCTCGACCGGGTAAAATGGCTCAATATGGGCGGCGGCCATCTGATGACCCACGCCGACTACGACTGCGACGCGCTCATCGCCCTGCTGCGCGATTTCCGGGCCCGCCATCCCCGCCTGCGGCTGATCCTCGAACCCGGCAGCGCCTTCACCTGGCGCACGGGTTACCTGGTCTCCACCGTCGAGGATCTGGTCGAGAACGAGGGGGTGTCGACGGCGATGCTCGACGTCTCGTTCGCCTGCCACATGCCCGACTGCCTGGAAATGCCTTACAAACCGGCGATCGTCGGGGCGCACGATCCCGCTCCCGGCGAACGGCGCTGGCGGCTGGGGGGCACGAGCTGCCTGGCGGGCGACTTCTACGGCGACTGGGCCTTCGACCGCGATCCGCGCGTGGGCGACCGCATCGTCTTCGAGGACATGATCCACTACACGATGGTCAAGACCACGATGTTCAACGGCGTCGAGCACCCCTCGATCGCCATCGTCCGCCGCGACGGGAGCACGGAGATCGTCCGCCGCTTCGGCTACGAGGATTACAAGGGCCGCATGTCCTGACCCTCCCTGCGGTTCGACCGCGCCGCCGCGGCCGGGCAGCCGCTCCCACTGGCAATGAAACTCTGACAGAGACAAACGGAAAAAGATATAACGGAAAAACGATGGAAGATTTCAAACCTACCTCCTACACGCTCGAATGCGTTGCGACGGGCCGTACCTTCGACGACGAAGGGTGGATGCTCGACGACCGTTCGTGCAAGACCCCCTCGCTCGTCCGCGCCCGCTACGCCGCGCGGCAGCTCGACCTGAAACCGGCCGAATACGGCCTCTACCGCTTCTGCGACTGGATGCCCGTAAAACGCATGCTCCGCGGCTCGTCGGCCCCGGTGACCTACCGCAGCAAGGGGATAGCCGCCCACCTGGGGCTGGAGAACCTCTGGATCACCTTCAGCGGCTACAACCCCGCGATCGGCGCCACGATGACCACCTGCTCGTTCAAGGAGACCGAAGCCTACACCGTGTGTGCCCGTGCGGCCGACGACGAGCAGCGTGTGCTGGTGGTGGCCTCGGCCGGCAACACGGCCCGCGCCTTCGCCAAGGTCTGCTCCGACAACCGCATTCCGCTGCTGCTCTCGGTGCCCTACGACAATCTCGCGGCGCTGTGGTTCGAGGAGCCGCTCGATCCCTGCGTCAAGCTCATCGCCTGCGAGAAGGGCGGCGACTACTTCGATGCCATCCACCTCTCGAACCTGGCTCTCAAGAGCCCGAAGTTCTATGCCGAAGGGGGAGCCAAGAACGTCGCCCGCCGCGACGGCATGGCCACCACGGTCCTCTCGGCCGTGACCACGATCGGCCGCATCCCCGACTTCTATTTCCAGGCCGTCGGCAGCGGTACGGGCGCCATCGCCGCCTGGGAGGCCAACCAGCGCCTGGTGGAGGACGGCCGCTTCGGCTCGAACACCATGCGGCTCATGGTGTCGCAGAACGCGCCGTTCGTCCCCATGTACGACGCCTGGCGGGCCGGCTCGCGCCAGATGCTGCCCTACGAAGACGACAAGGCGCGCCGCGACGCCGAGATCATCGACGCCAAGGTGCTCTCCAACCGGCGTCCGCCCTACGGTATCGCCGGCGGGCTGTACGACGCGCTGAAAGCCACCGACGGCGACGTGGTGGTGGTGACCAACGCCCAGGCCCGCAAGGCCCGCAAGCTCTTCCGCGAGCTGGAGGGGGTCGACATCCATCCGGCGGCCGGCGTGGCGCTGGCGTCGCTCGTCAAGGCCGTGGCCGACGGGCGGGTGGCCAAGGAGGCTACGGTGATGCTCAACATCACCGGCGGCGGCGAGGAGCTTCTCCAGGAGGGCAAGACGCTCTGGCACCTGCGTCCCGACATCGTCTTCCCGCTCGACGCCTCGGTCGACGAGGTGGTCGGCAAGACCGAGGCGCTGTTTGCATAAATCGTCGAAAACGACTATCTTCGCGCGGTCCGAAACGGAGGCTTGCAGCCGGATCCGTTTCGGGCCGCCGTTCTTTGCATGAGGGACGATCCCTTTCGGGGGTTGTCGCGAAAACGAACGCGCTTCGGGGTTACCCGTAGCGCGGCGGCCCGCAGCCGCCCCGGCGGAGGGCCGCTCTTCTCGCGTCCGCTCGAAGATTGCGCCTCCGCTGGCTGCGGTCCGAAGAGCGACTTCGCGGCACGCCTCCGCCGGAACCGTCCCGCATGCGCCCGATTCATCTATTAACCAAATTTTCAAGATGGAACACATCCAGACGAAACGAACTCCGGGTTCGTGCCGCTGGCGCCGTTGGGACCGCAAAGGCTGGTCGGCCTTCGCGAGCCTGCGCCGGACGGTGACGATCGGCGTGCTTTCGGCGGGCATGTCCATTCTCCTGCTTGCGAGCGAAGGTGCTTCGGCGCAGAACGCCGATACCGCCGTCCTCCGGACCCTCCGGATCGACGAGGTGGGCATCACCGGGAGCCAGAGCGCTCCCACGCGCCGCTCGTTGGCCCAAACGCCGCTTTTCGACCGGAAGGCCGGAACCGCAGCGCCCCTCCAGACCCTGGAGTCGGCCCTGCGCCTCCAACCCTCGGTCGATCTGCGCGAGCGGGGAAGCAAGGGGACACAGGCGGACATCACCCTGCGCGGAGGCTCGTTCGACCAGACGATGGTGCTGCTCAACGGCATCGACTTCACCGACGCCCGCACCGGGCATCAATCCCACTCCTTACCCGTCGACCTCGACTGCATCTCGGCCGTCGACCTCATCGACGGCGTCCCCGGCCTGGGCGCCTACGCCGGGGCCGTCAACATCCGCACGGCGCCGCTGCGCCCGCGCTACCTGCGGTTCGCCGCCGAAGGAGGAGAGCACGGCTATGCCTATGCCAATCTTTCGGGCGCCTGCTCGTCGGAGCGCAGTTCGCTGCTGGCCGCGGGATCCTACCGCCGCAGCGACGGCTACCGCCGCAACACCGACTTCGAAACCTACAACGCCTACCTTCGTGCCACGCACGAGACGCGGCGCGTGGGGCTGTTCGACCTCCAGGCGGGCTATCAGCACCGTGCGTTCGGCTCCAACGGCTTCTACGCAGCCTACAACCCCGACCAGTGGGAGCAGACCTCCACGGCGCTCGCTTCGCTGCGCTGGGTGCTGGAGCGGAGCGCCTGGTCGATGGGCGCCTCGGCGAGCTACCGCAAGAATTTCGACCGCTACGACTGGACGCGCGGCGCGGCGATGAACCGCCATGCGACCGACAACGTCGGGGCCCGGGCCTGGGCCGAGCGCCGCTGGGCGGCCGGGACGACGACCCTGGGCGGCGACTATGCCTTCAACCACATCTATTCGACCAACCTCGGTACGCCGCTCGCCGTGCCTCACGGCGACTACCTCTGCGCCGATGCGCGCCACACGGGCAATCTCTACGTGAGCCACCTCAAGCAGTGGCGCCGGTTCGACGTGTCGGGATCGGCCGGCGCGAGCTTCTCGCCCTACGGCGAGGCGGCGCTGTGGAGCCTCGCGGCGGGGTTCCGCCCCTTCGAGGGGCTGCGGATCGAGACCGGAGCCTCGCAGTCGATGCGCCTGCCGACCTTCACCGACCTCTACTATACCTCGCCCGCGCAGATCAACAACCTCGATCTGCGGCCCGAGAAGGCCACGACGTGGCGTCTGGGGGCCGACTGGCGGCGGGGCGGCTGGCACGCCTCGGCGCTGACTTACTTCCGCGCCGGGCGCGACATCATCGACTGGGTGTGGCACGGCGACGACGATCCCGTGGCCGAGTGGCGGGGCAAGTGGCACAGCGAGCAGACTTCGGCGCTCGACACCTGGGGACTCGAACTGGCGGTGGGGTATACCCGCGGCGAGGGGCTGCTGCGGCACGCCGGGCTCTCCTACGCCTACGTGACGACCGACCGCGACGATGCGGTCATCGCCCGCAGCGCGATGGACTTCATGCGCCACAAAGCGGCCGCCACCCTCGAACTGCGTCTGTTGCGCCGGCTGTCGCTCGCCCTCACCGGTTCGCTCTACGACCGCAACGGCAGCTACACCGACTATCCCGTGCCGGGCGATTCGTCGGTGAGCGAGGTGCGCGATTTCGAGCCCTACTTCCTGCTTGATGCGCGCCTTGCGTGGGAGAAGGGCATCTGCCGCCTCCACCTCGACGCCACGAACCTCACCGGCACCCGTTACTGCGACATGGGAGGCATTCCGCTGCCCGGCAGGTGGGTGACCGCCGGCGTGACGATCACCGTCGGACGCTGATCCGTTCCTCCGGTTGCGGGGTCAGATGCCCGGCAACGGTGTGACGGCATCACGGCGAACGGACTTCGTCCGCCTCTTTCCGGCTGCAATCCGGGCCCGTCGCCGAAGCGACGGGCCTTTTTTGTCTGTCGGTCGCTTCCCGGCCTCGTGCCCGAGCGACCGACGATGCCGCGTCGTTTTTATTTTCGGCCTGTCATTTTCTGTCGGCCGTTTCTTTATTGCGAAAAGTTTGTTATTTTTGTAACAAACGAAACCTAACAACGAAACCCCATATGACACAACGTATCGTGGAGTGCGTCCCCAACTTCAGCGAGGGGCGCGACAAGGCCGTTATCGGCCAGATCACGGCGGCGATCGAAGCCGTCGAGGGAGTGAAACTGCTCGACGTCGACCCGGGCGAGGCGACCAACCGCACGGTCGTCACCTTCGTCGGAGCCCCCGAAGCGGTCGTCGAGGCGGCCTTCCGCGGCGTGAAGCGCGCCGCCGAGCTGATCGACATGCGCCGCCACCACGGCGCCCACCCGCGCATGGGCGCCACCGACGTGCTGCCGCTCGTCCCCGTCGCGGGCATCACGCTGGAGGAGTGCGCCGAGCTGGCCCGCGCGCTGGCCAGCCGCATCGCCGACGAACTGAAGGTCCCGACCTACTGCTACGAGGCTGCCGCCTTCACTCCTGAGCGCCGCAACCTGGCCGTCTGCCGCGAGGGCGAGTACGAAGCGCTGCCCGAGAGGCTGGCGCACGAGGCCTCGGCGCCCGACTTCGGTGCCCGCCCCTACGACGAGGGGGTAGCCCGCACGGGCGCCACGGCGGTCGGTGCGCGCGACTTCCTCGTCGCCGTCAACTTCAACCTCAATACCACCTCCACGCGCCGCGCCAACGCCATCGCCTTCGACGTGCGCGAGAAGGGACGTCCCTGCCGCGAAGGCAATCCCATCACGGGCAAGGTGGTGAAGGATGCCGACGGAAACCCCGTCATGCAGCCTGGTACGCTCAAGGCGACGAAGGCCATCGGCTGGTATATCGAGGAGTACGGTATCGCCCAGGTGTCGATGAACATAACCGACATCGCCACGACGCCGCTGCACGTCGCCTTCGACGAGGTGTGCCGCAAGGCCGATGCCCGCGGCGTGCGCGTCACCGGCACCGAGATCGTCGGACTGGTGCCCAAGCGGGCGCTGGTCGAAGCCGGCAAATATTTCCTGCGCAAGCAGCGCCGCTCGGTGGGTCTTCCCGAGGAGGAGATCGTCCGCATCGCCATAAAGTCCATGGGGCTCGACGACCTGCGTCCCTTCGCGCCCGAAGAGAAGGTGATCGAATACCTGCTTGAAGCCGAACATAAGCCCAAGCAGCTGATCGACCTTACCTGCAAGGGATTCGCCGAGGAGACGGCGAGCGAATCGCCCGCCCCGGGCGGCGGTTCGATCTCGGCCTACATGGGCGCGCTGGGCGCTGCGCTGGGCACGATGGTCGCCAACCTCTCGTCGCACAAGGCGGGGTGGGACGACCGTTGGGAGGAGTTCTCCGACTGGGCCGAAGCGGGCCAGCAGTCGCTCGCACGGCTGCTTCATCTGGTGGATGAGGATACCGAGGCTTTCAACCGCATCATGAGCGTCTTCGCGATGCCCAAGACGACCGACGAGGAGCGTGCCGCCCGCAGCGCCGCATTGCAGGAGGCCACGCTCTATGCCACCGAGGTGCCGCTGCGCACGATGAAGACCGCCGCGGAGGTCTTTCCGCTGCTTCGCGCGATGGCCGAGCAGGGCAACCCCAACTCCGTGTCCGACGCGGGCGTAGGGGCTCTGGCGGCCCGCAGCGCCGTGCTGGGTGCGCGGCTCAACGTAAGGATCAACGCCGCCGGGCTCAAGGACCGCACGGCGGCCGACGCACTCACGGCCGAGGCCGATGCGATCGCCGCCGAGGCCGAACGTGCCGAGCGCGAGATCCTCGAAATCGTAGAACGCAAAATCGGATAGACCATGACACTTCAGGAGTTTCAGAACGACATCCGCGCGGGCATCCCCGACCGCCTGCCCGCCGCCAAGCCCTACGACCGCACGGTGAGCCACGCTCCCCGGCGCAAGGAGATCCTCACGGCGGACGAGAAGGTGCTGGCGCTGAAGAATGCCCTGCGCTACTTCCCCGCGAAGCACCACGCCCTGCTCGCCCGCGAGTTCGCCGAGGAGCTGCGCCGCTACGGCCGCATCTACATGTACCGCCTGCGTCCCGACTACGAGATGCACGCCCGGCCGATCGACGACTACCCGGCCCGCTCGCGCCAGGCCGCGGCCATCATGCTCATGATTCAGAACAACCTCGACAAGGCCGTTGCGCAGCATCCCCACGAGCTGATCACCTACGGAGGTAACGGCGCCGTCTTCCAGAACTGGGCGCAGTACCGCCTCACGATGAAGTATCTCTCGGAGATGACCGACCGCCAGACGCTGGTCATGTACTCGGGCCACCCGCTGGGGCTCTTCCCCTCGCACCCCGACGCGCCGCGCGTGGTCGTCACCAACGGCATGGTGATCCCCAACTACTCGAAGCCCGACGACTGGGAGCGCTTCAATGCGCTGGGCGTATCGCAATACGGCCAGATGACCGCCGGATCCTACATGTACATCGGTCCGCAGGGCATCGTCCACGGCACCACGATCACGGTGATGAACGCCGCGCGCAAGCGCTTCGCCCCGGGGCAGACCGACGCGCGGGGCATGCTCTTCGTCTCGTCGGGCCTGGGCGGCATGTCGGGGGCCCAGCCCAAGGCGGGCAACATCTCGCAGGTGGTGAGCGTCGTGGCCGAGATCAACCCCGCTGCGGCCCGTAAACGCTACGAGCAGGGGTGGGTTGACGAGCTCCATACGTCGCTCGACGAACTGATCCCCCGTATCCGCGAGGCGGTCGCCGCCCGCGAGGTGGTCTCGATGGCCTACGTGGGCAACGTCGTCGACCTGTGGGAACGGCTCGCTGCCGACGAGATCCGCGTCGACCTGGGGTCGGACCAGACCTCGCTGCACAACCCTTGGGCGGGCGGCTACTACCCCGTGGGGCTGAGCTACGAGGCGTCGAACAAGATGATGGCCGAGGAGCCCGTGCGCTTCCGCGAGTGCGTACAGGAATCGCTTCGACGTCAGGTCGATGCCATCAACATCCTCACGCAGCGCGGCATGTACTTCTTCGACTACGGCAACGCCTTCCTGCTCGAAGCCTCGCGTGCCGGGGCCGCCGTGGCGGGCGAGGGCGGACGCTTCCGCTATCCCTCCTACGTGCAGGACATCATGGGTCCCATGTTCTTCGACTACGGTTTCGGGCCCTTCCGCTGGGTCTGCACCTCGGGCAAGGCCGAGGATCTGGCGCTCACCGACCGCCTGGCGGCCGAGGCGCTGGAGGAGATCCGCCGCACGGCGCCCGACGAGATCGCCGGGCAGCTCGACGACAACATCCACTGGATCCGCGAGGCGGGACGCAACCGCCTGGTCGTAGGGTCGCAGGCCCGCATCCTCTATGCCGACAGCGAGGGGCGCACCCGGATCGCCGAGGCCTTCAACCGGGCCATCGCCGACGGGCGGCTCTCTGCCCCCGTGGTGCTGGGCCGCGACCACCACGACGTCTCGGGCACCGACTCGCCCTACCGCGAGACCTCCAACATCTACGACGGCTCCAACCGCACGGCCGACATGGCCATCCACAACGTCATCGGCGATGCGTTCCGCGGCGCCACGTGGGTTTCGATCCACAACGGCGGCGGCGTAGGGTGGGGCGAGGTCATCAACGGTGGCTTCGGCATGGTGATCGACGGGTCGGAGGATTCGGCGCGCCGAATCCGCGAGATGCTGCTGTGGGATGTCAACAACGGCATCGCCCGCCGCAGCTGGGCCCGCAACGAGGGAGCCATCGCGGCCATCCGCCGCGAGATGGAGCGCACGCCCGGGTTGCAGGTCACCCTGCCCAACCTGGCCGACGAAGCCACGGTGCGCGCCGCGCTGAACGAATAAGAAAACAGAACCGAACAACCGAAAAACCACCCCTATGGAATACCATCATATCTCGGCGGAGTGTCTGACGATCGACCGTGTCCGCGAAATCCTCGAAAAGCATCTTCCGCTGGCCCTGAGCGACGACGCCCGGCAGCGCATCGACCGCTGCCGCGAGTACCTCGACCGCAAGATGGAAAATCACGAGCGCCCGATCTACGGCATTACGACCGGTTTCGGCTCGCTGTGCAACATCTCGGTCGGCCGCGACGAACTGGCGCAGTTGCAGAAGAACCTCGTCATGTCGCACGCCTGCGGCACGGGCGAACGGGTCCCCTCCGACATCGTAAGGCTTATCCTGCTGCTCAAGATCCAGTCGCTCTCCTACGGCCATTCGGGCGTGCAGCTGGCCACGGTCGAGCGCCTCGTCGACTTCTTCAATTGCGGCGTGTTACCTGTTATCTATCAGCAGGGTTCGCTCGGCGCTTCGGGCGACCTGGCTCCGCTGGCCCACATGAGCCTGCCGCTATTGGGACTGGGCGAGGTCGAGTACGAGGGGCGCGTGCGTCCCGCCGCCGAGGTGCTCGCTGCGAAGGGGTGGCAGCCGATCGAGCTCCGCTCGAAGGAGGGGCTGGCGCTGCTCAACGGCACGCAGTTCATGAGCGCCTACGGCGTCTGGTCGCTGCTCGAGGCGCAGCGCCTGAGCGCGTGGGCCGACCGCATCGGCGCCCTGTCGCTCGACGCCTTCGACGGGCGGATCGAACCCTTCTGCGACGCCGTCCACCTCGTGCGTCCCCACGCCGGGCAGCTGGCCACGGCCCGGGCGTTCCGCACCCTGCTGGAGGGCAGCGAGCTCATCGCCCGCGAGAAACAGCACGTGCAGGATCCCTACTCGTTCCGCTGCATCCCGCAGGTCCACGGCGCCACGAAGGACACGATCGCCTACGTCGGCTCGGTGCTCGAAACCGAGATCAACAGCGCGACGGACAACCCCACGGTCTTCCCCGACGAGGATACGGTCGTCTCTGCCGGCAATTTCCACGGCCAGCCGATCGCCCTGGCGATGGATTTTCTGGCGATCGCCCTGGCCGAGCTGGGCAACATCTCGGAGCGCCGCACCTACAAGCTCATCTCCGGCTCGCGTGGCCTGCCCAGCTTCCTGGTGGCCAAGCCGGGGCTCAACAGCGGCTTCATGATCCCGCAATACACCGCCGCGTCGATCGTCAGCCAGTCGAAGGGGCTCTGCATGCCCGCCTCGGTCGACTCGATCCCCTCGTCGCAGGGGCAGGAGGACCACGTGAGCATGGGCTCCAACGCCGCCACGAAACTCGCCCGCGTGGTGCTCAACACCCGCCGCGTGCTGGCCATCGAGCTCCTGAACGCCGCCCAAGCCCTGGAATTCCGCCGTCCGGCCCGCACGTCGGATGTGCTCGAGCGGCTCGTGGCCGACTACCGGCGCGAGGTTCCGTTCGTCGACGAGGACCGCGTGTTGTATCCCCTGATCGAAGCGTCGATCCGATTCATCGAGAGCCGATCATGAAACTGCTGATCAAAAACATAGGAACGCTTGTCGGAATCGATGCTTCGGGTCGCGACCGTGTCGCCGGCGAGGCGATGGACCGTCTGGAGACGCTCTCCGACGCCTGGCTCCTTTGCGACGGGGAGCGCATCGCCGCGTTCGGCGCGATGTCGTGCGTTCCCGGCGACTGCGCGGCCGACGAGGTGGTCGACGCCGGGGGCGGGATGCTCTTCCCGTCGTTCTGCGACTCGCACACCCACCTGGTCTATGCCGGGAGCCGCGAGCAGGAGTTTCTGGACAAGATCCACGGCCTGAGCTACGAGGAGATCGCCCGCCGCGGCGGGGGCATCCTCAATTCGGCCGACCGGCTGCATGCCACCTCCGAGGAGGAGCTCTACCGTCAGGCGATGGAGCGCATTACGGAGATCGCCCTCAAGGGTACGGGCGCCGTGGAGATCAAGAGCGGCTACGGACTGACGACCGACGACGAGCTGAAGATGCTGCGCGTCATCCGTCGCATCCGCGAGACCGTTCCGCTCGAAGTGCGCGCCACCTTCCTCGGGGCCCACGCCGTGGGGCGGGCCTACGCGGGTCGGCAGGCGGAGTATGTCGATCTGGTGTGCCGCGAGATGCTGCCCGCGGTGGCGCGCGAGGGGTTGGCCGATTTCGTCGACGTCTTTTGCGACAAGGGATTCTTCACCGTCGAGGAGACCCGCCGCATCCTGCGCGAGGGGGCGCGCCACGGCCTTCGGGCCAAGATCCACGCCAACGAATTGGACATCTCGGGCGGCGTGCAGCTGGGCGTGGCCGAAGGGGCCCTGTCGGTCGATCACCTCGAACGGATGGGCGACGCCGAGATCGAGGCGCTGCGCGGCGCCTCGACCATGCCGACGATGCTGCCCGGTGCCGCCTTCTTCCTCGGGATGAGCTATCCGCCCGCCCGGCGGATGATCGACGCGGGGCTGGCCGTGGCGCTGGCTTCGGACTACAACCCCGGCTCGTCGCCCTCGGGCGACATGCGCATGGTCGCGGCGCTGGCCTCGATCCGCATGCGGATGACTCCTGCCGAGGCGCTCCACGCCGCGATGCTCAACGGCGCCTGCGCCATGGGGTTGAGTAACGATTTCGGGTCGATCACGGTGGGCAAGGTGGCCAACTTCTTCCTCACGGCGCCGATGCCGTCGGTCGAGTTCCTGCTCTATGCCTACACCACGCCGTTCATCCGCCGCACGTTCCTTCGCGGGCGCGAGTTCACGGCATAAGGCTTGCTTCAGGCCTTGACCACCAGCAGCTGGTCCCAGTCGGTGGTGTAGGCGGGCGAGAGGTGGGCCCGGTTGGTCGGTGCGGGCGAGAGCGTCTGCGCTGCGACGACGATCTTGCGGCCGCCCAGCCGGCCGTTGGCCGCATCGAGCGCCTCCATCAGGCGGCTGCGCCGCGCGCGGTCGACCGGATCGAACAAGTCCGTCTGCGCCCCTTCGCGGGGCACGATGTCGGAGAGCAGCACCCCGGCTTTCTTGTAGCCGTAGCCCGGGCGGAAGATCCGCTCCAGCCCTTCGCGGACCCGAAGTGTCAGTTCCAGCGTGTCGTCGGTCGCCACCGGCGGGTGGAGCGTCGCGCTCTCGTAGTACTGGGGCAGGTCGTCGCGGTGGCGGTTGGTGAGGATGTAGACCGTGACGCTGCCGCAGAGCGACCGCTGTCGCCGGAGCTTCTCGGCACAGCTTGCGGCGAACGCGACCATCGAAGCGTGGAGCGTATCGAACGTTTCGACTTCGCGGGCGAAGCTGCGCGAGTAGGAGATCTGCTGCCGGGCCGCGGGGGCCGTCTCGAAATCGATGCACGCCTCTCCCTGCAACTCGCGCCAGGTCCTTACGCCGGTGATGCCCATCCGCTGGCGCACCCACGTCTCGCTGTGAGCGATGAAGTCGCGCGCCGTGGCGACACCCGCCGCCTGCAACATCGCCCGGTGGCGGCGTCCGATGCCCCACACCTCGCCGATCGCATAGCGGCCCAGCACCTTTTCGATATCTTCGGGGCGGTGCATGAAGCAGGCGCCGCGCAACTTCGGGTAGTGCTTGCAGAGGTGCGAGGCGATCTTGGCCAGGGTCTTGGTCGGGGCGATGCCGATGCTCACGGGAATGCCCGTGTCGCGGCGGATCGTGCGGCCGATGCGGTGCCCCAGTTCGCCGAGCCGCCCGGCGGCGATGCCGCCGAAGTCGAGAAAGGCCTCGTCGATCGAGTAGACCTCGGCCGCCGGGACCAGCTGGCGCAGGCGGCCGATCACACGGCGCGACATGTCGCCGTAGAGGGCCATGTTGCCCGAGAAGACCGCCACGTCGTGGCGTTCGATGAGCTCGCGCAGCTGGAAGTAGGGGTGCCCCATGCGGATGCCGAGCGCCTTGGCCTCGTTCGACCGGGCGATGACGCAGCCGTCGTTGTTCGACAGCACGACCACCGGCCGCCCCTCGAGTTCGGGGCGGAACACCCGCTCGCACGAGACGAAGAAGTTGTTGCAGTCGCAGAGCCCGTACATCGTCCTATCCGAGTTTCTTGATGACATAGGTCACCACGCCCCACACGGCGAAATCCTCCTCGGGATGCACCTCGATGGGGCGGTAGCGGTCGTTGGCGGGAGCCAGCTGCAGCTTTCCGCCCTCGATCCGCACGCGCTTGAGCGTGAACTCGCCGTCGAGAAAACACACGGCGATCGAGCCGTCGTGCGCTTCGAGCGACTTGTCGACCGCGAGCAGGTCGCCGTCGTCGATCCCGGCATCGCGCATCGAGTCGCCCGCCACGCGCACGAAGAAGGTCGACGAAGGATTGCGCACGACCAGGCGGTTGAGATCGAGCGACATGGCGGGGTGGTCGTCGGCGGGCGAGGGAAATCCCGCCGCCACGCCGCTCGCGGCCATCGGCACCTCGGTCGCCGTGCGGGTGTCGGCTGCGAAGAGTTCGAGACGTATCGGGGATTCGGCCATGGCTTATTTCTCGATTATCAGGTCGTCCGCCCGCAGTTTGGGCACGTAGTGGATGCCGTCGCGACGGTAGTAGGCGAGGCTTCGGCCTTCGTCGGCGGGTAGCAGTTCGATCCGGTCCGTCCCTTTGCCGATCGCCACGACGAGCAGCGGTTCGAGGTCAAGACCCAGCGTGCGCCTTACGGCCTGGCGGTCGAACGCCCCGATGCAGAGACCGTTGAGTCCGATCTCCACCGCCTGCAACAGCATGCTCTGGACCGAGATGCCCAGGTCGATGTCCACCTCGCGGCTCTCCCCGACGGTCGAGCAGACGACGATGAAGGCGTTGGGTTCGCCGCCCTGCGGCGGCAGACGGAGCTCGGGGAGCGCCGCGCCGAACCGCAGCAGGGGGAGCAGCGCCGGAGCCTCGTCCGACAGCACGGGACGGAAACGCAGCACCTGCCGGTTACGTGCCGACGGGAGCAGTTCGTTGACGGCGATGATGCGGCGCAGCTGGTCCTCGCGCACGACGAAACGGGTGTCGTAGCTGCGGTGGCTGCGGTTGCGGCGCAACAGCCGTCCGAGCGACGGGGCGGGGCGTTGCGGCGCCGGGGAGGCGGAGCGGGCCATGTACTCCTCCATTTTACGGCCCAGGTAGTTGTCTGCCATAGATGCGAAAACCGGTGTTGTCGGTTGCAAAGGTACGAAAAAAGCCGCTTCGTCGCCTCTTCCGTCCGGCACGGCGCATCGGTTTTCATGTCGTCGCAGCCTCGGTCGGGCCCCAGTCGGCGGGGGACGCCTTCGAGCGAATGCGAGAAAGAGCGGCCCTCCGCGTCGGGTGGCTGCAGGCCGCCACGCCTCGGGAAACTCAAAACAAGTTTTGGTTTCCTCTCGGCTTATTCGTATCTTTGACTTCGGCTCCGCCTCGTCTTAGATACTCACGTTCGGCAAACTGCAAACAAGTTTGCGTTTGCCCTCACTTATTCGTATCTTTACCCCATGTTTTCCGTCATCGTCTGTTCGGTCGACCCGGCGAAGGCCGCGGCACTGCGCGAGAATGTCGCGCAGACGATCGGCACGGCGTTCGAGTGGCTCGTATGCGACAACCGGCTTTCGCCGCGCGGCATCTGCGCGGTCTACAACGACCTGGCCCGCCGGGCCCGCTACGATCGGCTCTGCTTCGTCCACGAGGACGTGCGGTTCCGCACCGAGGGGTGGGGGCGCCGCCTCGCCGACGAGCTCGACAGGCCGCGTTGCGGGGTCATCGGGTTCGCCGGAGGCGTGATGAAGCTCCGCCAGGTGACGGGATGGTGCCTCGACGGGCGCGATGCCCGCACCAGCTACGTGCAGCCCGACGCCCGCGGTGCGATGCGTTCCCACCGCGACAACCCGGCCGACGAGGCCTTCTCGCGCGTCGTCTGCCTCGATGGCTGTTGCCTGGTCGTGGGTCGTGCGGTGTGGGAGGCGGCGCCGTTCGACGAGCGGCTGCTCGGCGGCTTCCACGGCTACGACCTCGATTTCACGCTCGCCGCGGCGCAGCGCTTCGAAAACCGCGTGTGCCATACGGTGGAGATCGACCACCTCTCGGCGGGGTGCTACTCGCCAGCCTGGCGCGAGGCGCTGGAGGCCGTGCATGCCAAATGGTGCGACCGGCTGCCCTGCTTCGCCGGTCCGAGACCGCCGGCGCGGGTCGTGGCGGCGCTCGAACGCCGGGCCGAGGCGCTGTGGTGGCGCAAACTGATGCGGCAGCGGTTGTGCGGACGCGGCGAAAGCCTGCGGGCTGCGGCCGGGATGCTCGTGCGGCATCCGCTGCGGATCGAGGCGTGGCTGCTGCTCTACAAATGGATGCGATACAACATAACAACTAAAGGATAGATCGATGAAAAAGAAGATTCTGCTTTTGGGCTCGGGAGAGCTCGGTAAGGAGTTCGTGATCGCCGCCCAGCGGCTGGGACAGACCGTCGTGGCGTGCGACTCGTATGCCGGAGCCCCTGCGATGCAGGTGGCCGACGCTGCGGAGATCTTCCCGATGCTCGACGGCGAGGCGCTGGCCGCCGCCGTGGAGAAGCACCGTCCCGACATCATCGTGCCCGAGATCGAGGCGATCCGCACCGAGCGGCTCTACGACTTCGAGCGGCAGGGCATCCAGGTCACGCCGAGCGCCCGGGCCGTCAACTTCACGATGAACCGCAAGGCGATCCGCGACCTGGCGGCGAAGGAGCTGGGACTGAAGACGGCGAAGTACTTCTACGCCAAGTCGCTCGACGAACTGAAGGAGGCGGCCGCGAAGGTGGGCTTCCCGTGCGTCGTCAAGCCGCTCATGTCGTCGTCGGGCAAGGGCCAGTCGCTGGTCAAGGGCCCCGAGGAGCTCGAACACGCCTGGCACTACGGCTGCGAGGGGTCGCGCGGCGACATCCGCGAGCTGATCGTCGAGGAGTTCATTCGCTTCGACAGCGAGATCACGCTGCTCACCGTGACGCAGAAGAACGGCCCCACGCTCTTCTGCCCGCCCATCGGCCACGTGCAGAAGGGCGGCGACTACCGCGAGAGCTTCCAGTCGCCCGCCATCGCCCCCGAGCACCTGGCCGAGGCGCAGCGCATGGCCGCAGCCGTTACGGAGGCGCTGACCGGCGCCGGAATCTGGGGCGTGGAGTTCTTCCTGAGCCACGAAAACGGCGTCTACTTCTCCGAACTCTCGCCGCGCCCCCACGATACGGGCATGGTGACGCTGGCCGGAACGCAGAATCTCAACGAATTCGAGCTGCACCTGCGCGCCGTGCTCGGGCTGCCGATCCCGGAGGTGACCTTCGAGCGGCAGGGTGCCAGCGCCGTGGTGCTCTCGCCCGTGGCCTGCTCGACGGAGCCCCGCATCGAGGGGGTGGAGAAGGCCCTGGCGGCCGATCCGCGGCTCGACGTGCGGCTGTTCGGCAAACCCTCGGCGCGTGTCAACCGCCGTATGGGCGTCGTGGTGGGGTATGCACCCCACGGCACCGACCTCGACGCGCTGCGCGACCGGGTGAAATCCGCTGCCGCGAAGATCGAGGTTACTGAAAATTAAAAATTAAGAATTAAAAATTAAAGCGGCAGCCATGCGGTTTCGAAAGCCGTTGCTCTAACAAAAAAGAACCATGACCTACGCAATCATTTCCACCGAGAAAGGCGATATGAAAGCCGAACTCTATGCCGATGCCACGCCCGGCACCGTGAAAAATTTCGTCGACCTGGCCGAGCACGGCTTCTACGACGGGCTGACCTTCCACCGCGTCATCCCCGACTTCGTCATCCAGGGCGGCTGCCCGCGCGGCGACGGCACGGGCGGTCCTGGCTACACGATCAAGTGCGAGACCTCGGCACCGCGCCAGCGCCACGACCGCGGCGTGCTGTCGATGGCCCATGCCGGCAAGGATACGGGCGGCTCGCAGTTCTTCATCTGCCACAACCGCGAGAACACCCAGCATCTCGACGGCCGCCACACCTGCTTCGGGCAGGTGGTCGAGGGGCTCGACGTCATCGACGACATCCGCCCGGGCGATCGGATCCTCTCGATCCGCATCGTCGAGGAGTAGCACGGCTGTTTCAGCCCACGACAGACCGGGCCGGAATCCGAGGAAAGGATTCCGGCCCGTTTGCTTATCTTTCGGACCGCAGCCAGCGGAGGGCGCTTTTCGAGCGGATGCAAGCGAAGCGGCCCTCCG
>CANASP010000029.1 GCA_947364365.1 uncultured Alistipes sp. | reverse complement strand
ATCGCGCAAGACTGTATTTGGCGGAATAGATGTCGGCCATCTCGTCGAATCCTTTGGCCAACATGTCGTCCGTTACTTTGGCGTAAATCTGGGTCGTCTTGATATTCGTATGTCCCAGCATCCGGCTGACGACCTCGATGCGGATGCCTTGCGCCAGCGCATTGGTCGTGGCGAAAGTATGACGCGCCATGTGGAATGTGATCGTCTTGTCGATGCCGACCTCTGCTGCAATCTTTTTCAGCACCCGATTGCAGTAGGCAATGTCGGGCACGGGCAGCACGAGGTTCGTTCCTGAGACCTCGCGTTTGTAATGGGCGATGAGGCGCTTCGTGATGCCGCACAATTTGATTTTGAACGGCGTGTCGGTTTTCTGCCGTCGCTTGACGATCCATAGATCGCCATCGAACGAACGCTGAATCATCTCCTGCGTCAGGCTCTTGACGTCGGCATGGGCCATCCCCGTGAAGCACGAAAAAACGAATATATCCCGTACCTTGCCGTAACCGTCGAACGCGAATTTGTGATTCATCAACGCCTGCAACTCCGACTCGATCAGGTAGCCGCGCTCTTTGGTTATTTTCTTCGGGTGGTAGTCGGCGAACGGATTGCGGGCAATGATCCCGGCGTTGTGGGCTTTCGTAACGATCATCTTCAACGGCTTGGTGTAGATGCAGACGCACGAAGGTGTCAGACCCTTTTCACTGCGCAGGTAGAGATCGTAGTCGGTAATGAAGGTTTCGGTCAGCTCTTTCAACAGAATATCCTCGCGATGCAGTTTCTCGGCAAGGAACTCCGCCAGTCGCTTGCGTACGTTGTCGTACTTACGGTAGGTGGACTGCGCCCGATCTACGCCGACATGCTGTTTGAAGTCGAGGTTGAACTTGTCGAACGCCTCCAACAACGTTTCGTACTCCTCGCCCATGCCAAGATAGGCCAGCTTTACCCGCTCGGCCGTAACGTAGGCGTCGCGGTCGGCGATCCGCTGATAGTGGCGTTCGATTTGCGCGCGGACATGCTCCAACTTGCGGTTGACATCCTGCGCTTCATGGCTCTTTCCAACGGCCTTGTTGGCTTTGGAATTCCACAGGGCGGGCGGCAGGGTTACGCGGCAGTTGACGAACGTGCTTTTGCCGTTCACCGTCAGACGGGCATAGACGGGGATGCGCCCCTCTTTCATGCGCTGTTTGTTTACATAGAACAGGATTTTGAACGTGCTTCTTCTCATAACGGTTTTACAGGTTGCAAAGTTAAGTCGTTATGAGTTCAGAATCAATATGAAGAATTGCGCAAAATCGTGAATAAGAATACATTGCAGCTAAAAACAACGATTATCCCGCCGTTCTGTCAGTCAATGAATCGCCGTTAACGATTTGTTAACCGAACTCCTGCTTTTCGATGCTCGAAACCGCTGAATCGCCCGCTTGCAAAACACAGCAATGAAAAGCATAAGCGGTTATTTTACAATTCATTAACGCATCATTGCTTTGAATTGCTACCATAATCCCGTTTTCCGCTCGACGAAAAAGGATAGCCGAAAGGTTATCCTTTTTTTTGTCGACGGGCAGAGGACTTCGCCCGGGCGATCCTAATTCCCCTTTCGGGGGCGTTGCGCCGGACGAGGTGGGTGTCGGTAAAGTGTGCGAAACATCCGGGCGAGCCCAAACACCCCTGAAAGGGGTCGGGTGCCAACATAAGTCGCGGTGGAATATCACGTGCGGCGCGGAAGCGCTCTGCTTGCCGCCGCAAAACGAAAGAACAGCCCCATCCGGGCTGTTCTTTCGTTATTTGGGATTGCCGACGGTCCGCCTTTCATCGCGGCTGTTCGGGTGCGGCGGGCTGTGTGTAAGCGGCGGGTGTGTCGGACGAGGTTTGGAAGAGATCGGGCAGCCGGATGCCCAGGGCTTCGCAGATGACGACCAGTGTCTTGACGGTGCAGTTGGAGCGTCCCGCTTCGATGCGGCTCAAGTTCGAACGTTCGATGTTGCAGCGGTATGCAAGTTCCTGTACCGTGAGGTTGCGTTGCTGTCTGTACAGTTTTATCTTCCTCGCAATTGCCTCGATTTCTTCTTGATAACTCACGAAATATCCCCTCCTCGAAAAATAGGAATCCAAAGTTTGGATATGCAATGATAGTGATTTATGGCTGCAAATACAGTATCGTATATGACATGCGCGGGGCCTCCGGGGCGAGAAGCGGGTATGTATCAACGGCTTTTCGACCGATGGCGGCGGCGAAACTTTTTTTCAGCCGGGCGGGCGGCGCGGTGACGGAGAGACTGGGGTCGGATGGCTGCGACCGGGGGCTATGATCGGGGCTGTGACCGGAGGACTCTACCCGGAGTCGCGACCATGATCGGAGGGCGACCGGATAGTCGTGATCGGGGCTGCGACCGGGGGTATGATCGGGACCGGCTGGTCGTGGCCGAGGGCTGCGGCGTATTGTGCGGACGCTGCCCTCCGATGGCGGAACCCGTCGTGGCGTGCCGGCCGGTCGCCCGGAGGAGAGAGCTGCCGGCGCGGCGGACGGACCGTCGGTGGCCGCTCTGCTACTCCTCCATCTGTTGGCGGATCGACTCCTCGTGGATGACTTGCAGGAGCCGGCGCATGAAGGCGGCGCTCATGCCCCGCTCTTCGGCCTGGGCGGCGCGGCGGGCGAGCAGCTCCTCGTAGCGCCGGGGCTGTAGCACGGCCAGCCCGCGGGCGCGTTTCAGCGTGCCGATCTCGCGGGCGATGGCCATGCGGCGTGCGATGAGGGCGACGAGTTCGTCGTCGGTGCGGTCGATGCGTTCGCGCAGCGTCGCGAGCGGCTCGGCCGTCGTGTCGGTGCGGCGGACGACGAGTGCGCGGCGCAGGTCGCATAGCGCCGCGGGGGCGAGCTGCTGTTCGCTGTCGCTCCAGGCCTGGTCGGGGGCGCGGTGGGCCTCGACGACGAGGCCGTCGAACCCCAGGTCGAGGGCCTGCTGGGCGAGCGGTGCCACCAGCTCGCGGCGGCCGGCGATGTGGCTCGGGTCGCAGAGGAGCGGCAGGCGGGGCATCCGGCGGCGCAGTTCGATGGGCAGCGCCCAGAGGGGCGGGTTGCGGTAGTCGCCCCGGTCGAGCGACGAGAACCCGCGGTGGATGGCGCCCAGGCGGCGCACGCCGGCGTTGTAGAGCCGCTGGAGGGCTCCGATCCAGAGTTCCAGGTCGGGGCTCGCGGGGTTTTTGACCAATACGGGGACGTCGTGCCCGGCCAGGGCGTCGGCGATCTCCTGCATGGCGAAGGGGTCGCCCGTGGTGCGGGCTCCGATCCACAGCAGGTCGACGCCGCCGTCGAGCGCTGCGGCGACATGTTCGCGCGTGGCGACCTCGGTGGCCGTGCGCATGCCCGTCTCGCGCTGCACGCGGCGCAGCCAGGGGAGCCCCTCGGCGCCGACCCCCTCGAAGCCGCCGGGACGGGTGCGGGGTTTCCACAGCCCGGCGCGGAAGATTCCGACGCCGGCGTCGGCCAGGGCCCGGGCCGTGGCGAGGGTTTGCTCTTCGGTCTCGGCGCTGCAGGGGCCGGCGATGAAGAGGGGGGTGTCGGTCGCGGGGAGCGACGGAAAGAGCGGTTGCAGATCGTTCATCGGATCGGGACGTTTAACGGACGAATTCGAGGCAGACGGGTTGCGGCGTGCGGATCGTGCGGCCCGTATCGTGCAGCAGCCCCGTGGAGGGGTCGCGGCGGAGAATCCGGATCGCGTCCTCGTCGCGGCAGGCGACCAGCACGAAGCGGCCGTCGGGCGTGAGGACGAAGTTGCGCGGATGGGGGCCCGTGAGGCAGTAGCCGACCGGGGTGAGCGTGCCGCGGCGGGCGTCGATCGAGAAAATAGCCAGGCCGTCGTTCTTCAGCCGGTTGGAGACGTAGAGGTGGCGGCCGTCGGGTGCGATGCGGATGTCGGCGCTGCCGCGGGCCCCCGTCGTGTCGGCGGCGATGTACTGGACGGGGCGGAGCGCTCCCCTGCGGTGGGCGAGCACCGTCACTTCGCCCGAGAGCTCGCCTATGAGGTAGGCGAAACGGCCGTCGGGGCGGAAGCGCAGGTGGCGCGGACCCGCGCCGGGGCGGATCGCCAGATCGGAACACCGGTCGGTGTCGACGGCCGCGGTTCCCCGGGCTTCGGGGTCGAGCGGGAAGCAGTGGATGCGGTCGAGCCCCAGGTCGCAGGCCAGCAGGGTCCGGTTGTCGGGCGTGAAGACGACGGAGTGGAGGTGGGGCTGCTCCTGCCGCTCGCGGTCGGGGCCGTGCCCCTTGAAGCGGATCGTGCGCGGCGCTCCGGCGAGACTGCCGTCGGCGGCGAGGGCGAAGAGCGAAATGCCGGCCCCCATGTAATCGGCCGTGGCGGCGAAGCGCCCGGCGGGGTCGAGCGCCACGTAGCAGGGGGCGGCGCCGGCCGGTTGCCGGTCGGCGAAGGTCGGCGTGCCGGTGCGGCGGTCGAAGCGCAGGTGGTTGAGCCAGGAGTCGCCCGCGCCGTTCTCGGCCACGGCGTAGAGGTGGTCGCCGTCGGACGAGGCGACCAGGTAGGAGGGGTTGGCGATGCCCGTCAGGCCGCCGGCGTAGTCGGCCGTGGCGCGCTGCGCATCGAAGCGGTAGATGCGGATGCCCTCCTGCTTGGCGGAGGCGTAGCTGCCGACCGCGAGGTAGAGCGGAGCGTCGGGCGAGCCGCTTGTCGGGCGCTCCGGCCCGCAGGATGCGCCGGACGGGACCGAGACGGCGAGCAGCAGGGCGCAGAGACCGATGAATGGCTGTTTCATGATGCGGGGAATAAGCGGGACAAAGATAGGTATTTATTCGCGATTTCGCCGTCTCGGGGCGCTCTTCGGGGGCGCTCTTCGGGTGCCCCACCCACCTATGCGAAAAAGGCGACTGCGTTTCCGCAATCGCCTTCCGAGCTGTCTATGAGACTTGAACTCACGACCTCTTCCTTACCAAGGAAGTGCTCTACCACTGAGCTAAGACAGCATTTTCCTCGTTTGAGCGATGCAAAAGTACGCAGGAAAAATGAAAAAACCAAAAAAAAAGGAATAATTCCCGAATATTTTCTATCTTCGCGTTGGAAATTTCACTTCACACTATGAAAAAGATACTCATCGTAGGGGCGGGTGGCCAGATCGGCTCGGAGCTGACGGTCTACCTGCGTAAGATTTACGGCGACCACAATGTCGTGGCCACGGACATGCGCGAATGCAAGTCGCTGGGCGAAGCCGGGCCGTTCGAGGTGCTCAACGCCCTCGACGCTACGGCGATGGCTTCGGTCGTGGCGCGCCACCACGTAGATACGATCTTCAACCTCGTGGCGCTGCTGTCGGCCGTGGGCGAGAAGAATCCCCAGATGGCCTGGCAGGTCAACATGGGTGCGCTGAACAACTCGCTCGAAGTGGCGCGCCAGCACCACTGCGCCCTGTTCACCCCCTCGTCGATCGGCGCCTTCGGCCCCACGTCGCCCAAGGACGGCACCCCGCAGGATACGATCATGCAGCCGACGACCATCTACGGCGTCTGCAAGGTGACGGGCGAGCTGCTGAGCAACTACTACCACCACCGCTTCGGTGTCGACACCCGTTCGGTGCGCTTCCCGGGCATCATCTCCAACGTCACGCTCCCCGGCGGCGGCACGACCGACTACGCCGTGGAGATCTACTACGAGGCGATCCGCCAGGGCAAGTTCACCTGCCCGGTGCCGTCGGACGTCTACATGGACATGATCTACATGCCCGACGCCCTGCGCGCCTGCGTCGAGCTGATGGAGGCCGACCCCTCGAAGCTCGTCCACCGCAACAGCTTCAACATTGCCTCGATGAGCTTCACGCCCGAGATCATCTGCGCCGAGATCAAGAAGCGCATGCCCGACTTTACGATGGACTACGACGTCGATCCGGTGAAGAAGGCGATCGCCGAGAGCTGGCCCAACTCGCTCGACGACTCGTGCGCCCGCGAGGAGTGGGGCTGGAAGCCCGAGTGGGACCTCTCGCGCATGACCGACGACATGCTGGAGCACATCCGCGTCAAGCTGGGCGCGAAATAGCCCGTCCGCGCGTCTGCGCCGGAAACGATGCCGCCGCCGGATCCTCCGGCGGCGGCATTTCGTTTCGTGCGTGGCAGCGAATTTGCGGCACGATATCCCGACAGTCCGAACCGAAAAATCGATACCTATGAAAAGATGGATCCTCGCCCTCGTCGCCTTCGTCCTGCTGTGGGGCGTCGCGATATGGGCCGGAGCGCGTTACATGCTCTCCTATGCCCTGACTCCCGCGGCGGTCGTCGCCGAGAAGAACGCCACGGCCCCGGACGAGATGCGGGCCGCCTACCCCTGGATCGCCCCCTGGCTCGACAGCCTCGAACGGGCGGGGGCGCTGCGCGACACGGTCATCGTCGCCTCCGACGGCGCACGCCTCCACGCCCTCTATGCCGAGGCGGCGGAGCCTACGCCGCGCACGGCCGTCATCGTCCACGGCTACACCGACTGCGCCGTGCGGATGCTCATGATCGGTTACCTCTATCACCGTTGTCTGGGCTTCAATATCCTGCTGCCCGACCTGCGCTACCACGGCCTGAGCGACGGCCGCGCCATCCAGATGGGGTGGAAGGACCGGCTCGACGTGCTGCGCTGGATGGAGGTGGCCGACCGGCGTTTCGGCGGCGCGACGCGCATGGTCGTCCACGGCATCTCGATGGGTGCTGCCACGACGATGATGGTCTCGGGCGAGCCGCAGCCGCCCTGCGTGCGCTGCTTCGTCGAGGATTGCGGCTACACGAGCGTCCGGGACGAGTTCCGCAAGGAGCTGCGCGAGCAGTTCGCGCTGCCCGCCTTTCCGCTCCTTCCCGCCGCGAGCGCGCTGTGCCGCCTGAAATACGGGTGGGGGTTCGGCGAGGCGTCGGCGCTCGATCAGGTGGCGCGGTGCCGGCTGCCGATGCTCTTCATCCACGGCGATGCCGACACGTTCGTCCCCACGTGGATGGTCTATCCGCTCTACGAGGCCAAGCCGGGCGATAAGGAGCTGTGGATCGTGCCGGGTGCGGCCCACGCCCTCTCCTATCGCGACTATCCTGAGGAGTACACCCGTCGCGTGGCGGAGTTCGTGGAGCGCTATGTAGGGGCGGAATGATTCGGTCCGTAGCCGGCGGAGGAAAGCAACGAGCCGAAGACGAAGTCGCGGGTCTTCGCCGGGAGGATGCTGCGGCCCGCCGGCTCCGACGAGCCGCAATTCACAAGAGAAACAGCGGCCCTCCGCCCGGGGCGGCTACGGGCTGTGCGGCCTGAAAGGCCGCGACTTGCGGGAAGGAGGGCGTATCTTCATCCGGAGGATGCTGCGGTCCCTCGCCCCAGCAGCTCCGCAGCTCCGACGAGCCGCGCCCGAGCGGGCCGTCGCACGCAAAAACCCCGGAGGCGGGAAGCCTCCGGGGGTTTTCATTGAAACGGGCGATCTTCGATTAAGCCTTGCCGGCCGAACCGAGGACGTTCTCGCACTTGTGGATGTAGAGCTTCTTCAGCTCGTCGCGAGCCGGACCCAGGTACTTGCGGGGGTCGAACTCGGCCGGGTTGTCGACGAAGACCTTGCGAACGGCTGCGGTCATGGCCAGACGGCCGTCCGAGTCGATGTTGATCTTGCACACGGCGCTCTTGGCGGCCTTGCGCAGCTGCTCCTCGGGAATACCTACGGCATCCTTCAGCGCACCGCCGTGCGTGTTGATGATCTTGACGTACTCCTGGGGTACCGACGACGAGCCGTGGAGGACGATGGGGAAGCCGGGGAGCTGCTTCTCGATCTCGGCGAGGATGTCGAAACGCAGTTCGGGCGGAACGAGGATGCCCTCCTCGTTACGGGTGCACTGCTCGGGCTTGAACTTGTTGGCGCCGTGCGACGTGCCGATCGAGATGGCCAGCGAGTCGACGCCGGTCTTCGTCACGAAGTCGATCACCTCCTCGGGCTTGGTATAGTGGGCCACCTCCGAAGCGACCTCGTCCTCGACGCCGGCCAGCACGCCCAGCTCGCCCTCGACCGTCACGTCGAACTGGTGGGCGTACTCGACGACCTTCTTCGTCAGGGCGACGTTCTCCTCGTAGGGCAGCGACGAACCGTCGATCATCACCGACGAGAAGCCCATGTCGATGCAGCTCTTGCACAGCTCGAACGAGTTGCCGTGGTCGAGGTGCAGGCAGATGGGGATGTTGCGGCCGAGCTCCTTGGCGTACTCCACGGCGCCCTGGGCCATGTAGCGCAGCAGCGTCTGGTTGGCGTACTTGCGGGCGCCCGACGATACCTGGAGGATCACGGGCGAGTTGGCCTCGACGCAAGCCGAGATGATGGCCTGCATCTGCTCCATGTTGTTGAAGTTGAAGGCCGGGATGGCATAGCCGCCTTTGATTGCCTTGGCGAACATCTCACGGGTGTTCACCAGGCCGAGTTCTTTGTACGATACCATAATTGTTATAGTGTAAGAAGAATTGTCGTTGCGATCTTTTCCGGGGCAAAATTACGAAAAAATATCGAGAGCGGCTCTATTTTGTGAAAAAAATAACAGCCGGGGCGCGAACCGTTGCGTAAATCCCGATAGTTTTCGTAAATTTGCATGGATTTCCCTGCGCGGGCGGCCGGCGTAGCCGGAGCGGCGTGGCGGGACGAACCGAGAGAACACACAAAAACAGATAACGATTATGGCAGATTTCATTTACCAGGAGCCGTTTCCCGTCGGCGAGGACAAGACGCAGTACCGTCTGCTGACCAAAGATTACGTCAAGGTGGTCGAGTGCGACGGCCGCAAGATCCTCAAGGTCGACCCCAAGGGGCTCGAACTCCTGTCGAAGGCCGCCTACAGCGACGTGTCGTTCTACCTGCGCGCGGCGCATCTGCAGAAGCTGCGCGACATCCTCGACGATGCGGAGGCCACCGACAACGACAAGTTCGTGGCCTACACGATGCTCATGAACCAGTGCGTGGCGGCCGAGGGCGAGCTGCCGACCTGCCAGGACACCGGCACGGCGATCTGCATCGGCCACAAGGGCGAGGACGTGTGGACCGGCGCCGACGACGCCGAGTGCATCTCGCGCGGCGTCTACGAGACCTACAAGGAGCGTAACCTGCGCTACTCGCAGGTCGTCCCCTTCACCATGACCGACGAGAAGAACTCGGCGACCAACCTCCCGGCGCAGATCGACATCTACGGCGGCAAGCCCGGCATGGAGTACGAGTTCCTCTTCATCACCAAGGGCGGCGGCTCGGCCAACAAGACCTTCCTCTACCAGCAGACCAAGGCGTTGCTCAACGAAGAGTCGCTCACCAAGTTCATCAAGCAGCACATCTTCGACCTCGGTACGTCGGCCTGCCCGCCCTACCACCTGGCCCTCTGCATCGGCGGCACGTCGGCCGAGATGTGCCTCGCGACCGTCAAGAAGGCCTCGGCCGGCTACCTCGACGAGCTGCCCACCTCGGGCAACGAGGGCGGCCGCTGCTTCCGCGATCTGGAGTGGGAGGAGAAGGTGCTGAAGATCTGCCGCGAGAGCGGCGTCGGCGCCCAGTTCGGCGGCAAGTACCTCGTCCACGACGTGCGCGTGATCCGCGCGCCGCGCCACGCCGCCTCGTGCCCCGTGGCCATCGGCGTGAGCTGCTCGGCCGACCGCAACATCAAGGCGAAGATCACCCCCGAGGGCATCTTCATCGAGGAGCTGGAGAAGAACCCCGCGCGCTTCCTGCCCGCCGAGGCGCCGGCCATGTCGCCCGCCGTGGAGATCGACCTCGACGAGGGGATGGACAAGGTGCGCGAGATCCTCACCAAATACCCGATCCGCACGCGCCTGAACCTCCGGGGCACGCTCATCGTGGCGCGCGACATCGCCCACGCCCGCATCAAGCAGATGCTCGACGAGGGCAAGCCCATGCCCGACTACTTCAAGAAGCATCCGGTCTACTACGCCGGTCCTGCGAAGACGCCCCAGGGCATGGCCTCGGGCTCGTTCGGCCCGACGACGGCAGGCCGCATGGACCCCTACGTCGACCTGTTCCAGAAGCACGGCGGCTCGATGGTGATGGTGGCCAAGGGCAACCGCTCGCAGCAGGTGACCGACGCCTGCAAGGCCAACGGCGGCTTCTATCTGGGCTCGATCGGCGGTCCGGCGGCGATCCTGGCGAAGAACTCGATCAAGTCGGTCGAGGTGGTCGACTTCCCCGAGCTGGGCATGGAGGCCGTGCGCAAGATCTACGTGGAGAACTTTCCCGCCTTCGTCATCGTCGACGACAAGGGCAACGACTTTTTCGCCGATTTCAAACACTAAACCCTTCGGGTTTGCGTTACAATCGGCAAAGAGAACATTCGATAAACCGTATGCGAAATTTTGTCGCTCGAATAACGTGTCTGCTGCTTCTGGCGGCGGGAACCTTCTCGGCCTCAGGTGCCGAGAAGGTCACTTTTGAAGCCTCGTCGCCGCTGGTGGTGGCCGTGGGCGAAATGTTCCGCGTGGAGTTCACGCTCAACACCCACCCCGACGACAAGACCTTCCGCGCCCCTTCGTTCGAGGGATTCGAGGTGCTGGCCGGGCCGTCGCTTTCGGAGGGTACCACCATGCAGGTGGTCAACGGAACGAGGACCAGCAGCTACCAGCTCGTCATCACCTACGTGGTGCGCGTGCAGGCCGAGGGAACCGTCACGGTCGGCGCCGCCGAGGTGGAGGTCGACGGCAAGGCCTACCGCACGCAGCCGTTGGCGATCGAGGCGGTGAAGGAGCCCGGAGCCGCCGCGGGACCGGGCGGGAACGCCGGTGCGGGGGGCGACCAACGGCACGGCGAGGCCGGAGCGAAACGCCAGGTGGCCGACGACGACATCCTGCTGCGGGCGGTCGTCTCGCGCGCGTCGGTCTTCAAGGGCGAGCCGCTGCGGGTGACCTTCAAGCTCTACGAGCGGGTGCCGGTGGCCGGCTACAACGACGTGAAGTTCCCGTCGTTCAACGGCTTCTGGGCCCAGGAACTCGATCAGGGGACCCCGCGCCGCCAGCGCGAGACCTTCAACGGCAAGGTCTACGAGTCGTTCGTGGCCCGCGAATTTCTGCTCTATCCGCAGCAGGCGGGCCGGCTGACGATCGATCCCGCCGAGCTGACCGCCGTGGCGCAGGTGGTGGTGCAGAGCCGCAACATCGACCCCTTCTTCGGACCGAGCCACGAGGTCTACAACGTGCCGTGCAAGGTCCACAGCCAGCGCGCGGAGGTCGAGGTGCTGCCGCTGCCCGCGGGGGCTCCCGAGAGCTTCAGCGGCGCCGTGGGGCGCTTCACGCTCGAAGCCACGCTGCCGCCCGACCGGCTGGCGGCCAACTCGGCTGCTACCTACACGGTGAAGATCGCGGGCACGGGCAACCTCACCTTCGTGCAGGCGCCCCGTCTGGCGCTGCCCGGATCGTTCGAGCAGTATAACGTCAAGACCATCGAGTCGATCAACCCCACGGCTTCGGGCATCACGGGGTACCGCCAGTTCGAGTACCCCTTCATCGCGCGCGCCGAGGGCAGCTACGACCTCGAACCGGTCGAGTTCACCTATTTCGACCCCGCGCAGAAACGCTACGAGACGCTGCGCTCGAAACCCCTCGCGATCGAGATCACGCCCGACGGCTCGGGCGGCGGCGAGGCGGTGGTCGTGCAGGGGCGCGGCATGTCGAAGGAGGAGGTGCGCCTCTTGGGGCAGGACATTCGCTTCATCCGTCTGGGCACCCCGCGCCTGCGGCCCGAGCGCACGCCGTTCCTGTTCAGCGGCGGCTACTGGGCGATTCTCGGGGCGATCCTCGCGGCCTTCGGCACCGCTTACGCGCTGCTGCGCAAGCGGATCCGCGAGTCGCAGAACGTGGCGCTCGTCCGCGGACGACGGGCCAACAAGGTGGCCGTACAGCGTTTCCGCACCGCCCGCAAGTACATGGAGGAGGAGAACCGCCATGCCTTCTACGAGGAGATGCTGCGGGCGCTGTGGGGCTACATGAGCGACCGCTTCAACATCCCCGTGGCCAACCTCACGAAGGAGAACGTGCGCGAGGAGCTGCACAAGCGGGGGGCCGAGGCCGACCTGCAGCAGCGCTTCACGGCGATCATCACCCGTTGCGACGAGGCGCAGTACGCCCCCGTGGCGACGGTCCGGATGTCGGAGGTCTACACCGAGGGCGTCGACCTCGTGTCGCGCATCGAAGGGGCGATCAAACGATAAGGCGTAACGAACGACAAGCGTGCAAGCATGAAAAGATACCTTATATTATTGCTGCTGCTGACGGCGGGCGTAGGGGCGCTCCGGGCACAGGATCCGGTCGAAGTGTCGCCCGTCGCGGAGGAGGAGCCGCTCCCGGCCGTCGCTGGGGCCGAGCCGGGAACCTCCGGCGAGACGACGCCGTCGCAGCTGTGGGAGCGTGCCAACGAGGCCTATGTCGAGGGCGACTTTGGCCTGGCGGCGAACCGCTACGGCGAACTGCTCGCGCGCGGCGAGAGTTCGGCCCGTCTCTACTACAACCTGGGCAACGCCTGCTTCAAGGAGAACCGCCTGGGCGAGGCGATCCTCTACTACCGCCGTGCGCTGCGTCTGCAACCCGGCAACGAGGATGCGCGCTACAACCTCGGAGTGGCCGAGGCCCGCACGAAGGACACCATCGAGCGCATCCCCGAGTTCGGCCTCACGACCTGGGTGCGCGCCGTGCGTCACCTGCTGGGGTGTACGGCGTGGAGCCTGTTGTCGCTGGCGCTGCTGGCCGCGACGCTCGGCTGCGTGATGGTCTACCTGCTTTCGGCGCGCCTCGCGCTGCGCAAGGCGGGCTTCTACGGCATGGCGTGCGGAGCGCTGCTCGTGATCGTCACCACCTGCTTCGCCCTGGGCGAGCGGCGCGAGATACTCGACGATACGCAGGCCGTGGTCATGGCGGCTTCGGTCTCGGTCAAGAGCTCGCCCGACAAGGCGTCGACCGACCTGTTCGTGCTGCACGAGGGGACGACGGTCGAGATCACCGACCGCCTCGACACATGGTGCGAGGTGGCCATCGCCGACGGCAAGCGGGGGTGGATCGAAGCCTCGAAAATAGAGACGATCTGACCCATGTCGCAGCTGTTGCAGAACGTGATGGACGAGCTCTCGAAGCTCCCGGGCGTGGGACGCCGCACGGCCCTGCGCCTGGCCATGCACATCCTCCGCATGGAGCCGGAGTCGGTGGCCGACATGACGCGGAGCATCGACCGCTTCCGTACCGAGGTGAAGCACTGCGAGCGGTGCAACAACCTCTCGGATGAGGCCGTCTGCCCGATCTGCGCCGACGGGGAGCGCGACCGCTCGACGGTGTGCGTCGTGGAGCAGGTGGCCGACGTGCTCTCGATCGAGAACACCCGCCAGTACCGTGGGCTCTACCACGTGCTGGGGGGCGTGATCTCGCCCATGCAGGGCATCGCGCCCTCGGATCTGAAGATCGACCTGCTGTGCGAGCGGCTGGAGCGGGGCGACGTGAAGGAGGTGATCCTCGCCATCTCGACCTCGGTCGAGGGCGAGACGACGCTCTTCTACCTGATGAACCGCATCCGCCGGTACGCCGGGGTGAAGGTGACCTCGATCGCCCGCGGCATCGGCTTCGGCGACGAGCTGGAGTATGTCGACGAGCTGACGATCACCCATGCGCTGCGCAACCGCCGCGAGATAGAATAAGACGACGATAAACGAAAACCATTAAACCCTATCGAATTATGGAATTTCTGACCAACGAGAAGCTCACGATCGTGGGCGCGGCCGGCATGATCGGCTCGAACATGGCCCAGACGGCGATGATGATGCGTCTGACGCCCAACATCTGCCTCTACGACCCCTTCGCCCCCGCACTGGAGGGTGTGGCCGAGGAGCTCTTCCACTGCGCCTTCGAGGGCGTGAACCTCACTTGGACGACCGACATCAAGGAGGCGCTGACCGGTGCCAAGTACGTCGTCTCGTCGGGCGGCGCCGCCCGCAAGGCCGGCATGACGCGCGAGGACCTGCTGAAGGGCAACACCGAGATCGCAGCCGACTTCGGTAAGAACCTGCGCGCCTACTGCCCCGACGTGAAGCACGTGGTGGTGATCTTCAACCCGGCCGACATCACCGGTCTGGTGACGTTGATCCACGCCGGCATCGAGCCCTCGCGCGTATCGACGCTCGCCGCGCTCGACTCGACCCGTCTGCGCTCGGAGCTGGCCAAGTACTTCAAGATCTCGCCCGACGAGATCCGCAACAGCCGCACCTACGGCGGCCACGGCGAGCAGATGGCCGTTTTCGCCTCGACGACCCTCGTCGCGGGCCGTCCCCTGTCGGAGCTTATCGGTAAGGAGATGCCCGAGGAGGACTGGAAGGCGCTCCAGCAGCGTGTGATCCAGGGCGGCAAGAACATCATCGACCTGCGCGGCCGCTCGTCGTTCCAGAGCCCGGCCTATGTCTCGATCTGCATGATCGCGGCTGCCATGGGCGGCAAGCCCTTCACCTATCCCGCCGGTGTCTATGTCGACAACGCCGAGTTCAGCCACATCCTGATGGCCATGGAGTCGGAGATCACTAAGGACGGCGTGAAGTTCAAGACCGTGGAGGGCACCCCCGAGGAGCACGCCAAGCTGGCCGAGAGCTACAAGCACCTCTGCACGCTGCGCGACGAGGTGATCGCTATGGGCATCATCCCGCCCGTAGCCGAGTGGCACACGCTCAACCCGCACATCAAGTAAGCGATCTGCGGCACGAGCCTTATAGAAAAAACCCCGCACCTGGAAAGGTGCGGGGTTTTCTTGTCGTGTGCGGGCCGGGCCTGAAGGGAACCCGCTTCGGATTTCGCCGACGTGGCGGGCGGCAGCCACCCGGCGTTGCGGGGCGCTCCGTCGGCTGCGCCGTCATCGCCCCGCAGCCGGCTGCGGCCGGAGGCGATCTCCGGTGCCGGAGCCTACTCGGCCTCGGTGGGCTGCGCCTGGAGTACGGCCCGGACCTCGCCGTCGCAGAGCAGCAGCAGCAGCGGGCCGTCCATGTCGTAGTGGGTCGTCGCTTCGAGCGTGCGGACGAACTTCTGCTCGCGTTCCATGTCGGGACAGGCCATGCGTGTCGCGCCGACCGGGCCGATCTTCAGTTCGCGGCGGTCGGTGGTCGTGTAGGAGCCCCGCAGCCGGTTGCAGGCGCCCGAGCCCGACAGCGTCCCGGTGGCGGCGTCGAGCGTGAGGGTGAAGGTGTCGGGGGCGCACCGGACGTCCTGGCCGTCGAGCTGGACGAGCTGCCAGAGGGTCCCTTCCAAGGGGCGGCGCGTGCGTTTCTGGTAGGAGCGGCAGGCGCAGCACGAGGCCGCGAGTGCCGCCACGGCGGCCAGAAAGAGGATTTTCAGCGGGGTTTTCATGATGTATGGTGTTGTGCGGGTGCAAAGATAGTGCATATTTCGCATCGTTGGCTGTCTCCTGGCGCTTCCTCCGATCTTTTCTGCGCACGGAAGTGCGGGGCTGCCGCTTTTTCCCTTGCGCATTCGGCCCTTCGGGAGCCGTGCGGGCCGCAGCCTCCTCCCGGCGAAGGCCCGCAGCTCGCTTGCCCTCGCTTATTCGTATCTTTGGCTTCGCCGAAGATACTCTCGTTCGGTAAACTGCAAACAAGTTTTGGCGACCTCTCACTTATTCGTATCTTTGGCTTCGCCCAAGATACTCCGTCTCGGCATAATCAAGCTATCGCTTGCTTCTGCGCTCGACTTTTCGTATCTTTGACTTCGGCTTCGGCTTCGCCTCGTCTTAGATACTCACGTTCGGCAAACTGCAAACAAGTTTGCGTTTGCCCTCACTTATTCGTATCTTTGACCCATTATGAGTGAATTTATCGTCAGCGCACGCAAATACCGCCCGGCGACCTTCCGTTCGGTCGTGGGTCAGAAGCACATCACCTCGACGCTCCAGAACGCCATCGAGCGCGGGCAGCTGGCCCATGCCTACCTCTTCTGCGGTCCGCGCGGCGTCGGCAAGACCACCTGCGCCCGCATCTTCGCCAAGGCGATCAACTGCCTGCAGCCCGAGGGGGCAGAGGCGTGCAACGCCTGCGAGTCGTGCCGCTCGTTCAACGAGGGGCGCTCGCTCAACATCCACGAACTCGACGCCGCGTCGAACAACTCGGTGGAGGACATCCGCTCGCTCATCGAGCAGGTACGCATCATCCCCCAGGTGGGCCGCTACTCGGTCTTCATCATCGACGAGGTCCACATGCTCTCGGCCGCGGCCTTCAACGCCTTCCTCAAGACGCTCGAAGAGCCGCCCGCCCACGCCATCTTCATCCTGGCGACCACCGAGAAGCACAAGATCATCCCCACGATCCTCTCGCGCTGCCAGATCTACGACTTCAACCGCATCCGCGTTGAGGACGCCGTCGACTACCTGCGCTACATCGCGGGGCAGGAGGGGGTCGAGGCCGACGAGGAGTCGCTCAACCTCATTGCCCAGAAGGCCGACGGCGGCATGCGCGACGCGCTGTCGATGTTCGACAAGGCGGTCTCGTTCTGCGGCGCGAAGCTCGACTACCGCAACGTCGCCCAGACGCTCAACGTGCTGGACTACGACACCTATTTCGGCATCACCGAGCTGCTGCTCGCGGGCAACTACACGGAGGCGCTCGTGGTCTTCGACGAGGTCCTCTCCAAAGGCTTCTCGGGCCAGACCTTCATGGCGGGGCTCAACCGCCACATGCGCGACCTGATGATGGCGCGCGATGCCGCGACGCTGCGGCTCATCGAGATGACGGGCACGCTGCTCGAACGATACCGCGCGCAGGCCGGGGCCTGCACGGTCGAGTTTCTGTTCGGCGCCATCGCGCTGCTCACGGAGCTCGACGGAAAAATCCGGCAGTCGTCGAACCAACGACTGCTCGTCGAACTGGGCCTGATGAAGATCGCCGGGCTCGGTCAAAAAAAAAATGACACGCTGATCGCCCCCGGGGAGTATCCGCTGCCCGACATCGGGGCTCCGCAGGCCGCCGCGCCGGCCGCAACGACACCGCAGACGCCGCAGGCTCCCACCGCACCGGCCGTAGCGACGACGGCACGAACGGCGCAGGCTGTGGCCGCACCGGCAGCTGCTGCCCCCGTAAGTCCGGCGGCATCGACGGCGCAGAGTCCGGCGGCCCCGGCGACTCCGACGCAACTCCCGCCGCAGATGGCCGCACCGGCGGAGACTCGACCTGCCGCCGCATCGGCACCCCCGCAGACGCTGTCCGCGGCTCCGGCGACACCCGCCCCGGCGACATCCGCCGGCCACGCGGCGCAGGGAACCCCGACGCGCCGGCCGCTGATGGGCGCCTCGCTCTCGGAACTGCTCGCCGCGGCGCAGCCCGCCGCAGCCTCCGCCGACGAGCCCCAGGCATCGGTCGCGGCAGCTCCGCACTACGATCCCGCCTGCGCCGAGAAGCTCGACCGGGCGCGCGGCGCGATCCTCCGGCTCATGCAGGAGCGGCGTCCGCGCTTCGTGGCGGCCTTCGAGCAGATGGAGCTCGCCGACCACACGATCCGCCTCAGGGTGCCGACAGAGGAGCTGCGCGAGGAGATGCTGCGCAGCAAGACGGGCATGCTGATGCGCATCGCCGAGCTGGCGGGCGTCGCGGGAGCGATCGAGCTGGAGATCACGGTCGACGCCGAGGTGCGGGCCGCACGCCCCATCAAGCTCGAAGACCGCGTAAAGTTCCTCACCGAACGCAACCCGCAGCTCACCGAGCTGCGCCGCGCGCTCGATCTGGAAGTGGAATAACCGATTGAAAGACAAAAAACAAAACGATATGGCAACGAAAAACTTCATCGAAGAACTCGAATGGCGCGGCATGATCCACACGATCATGCCCGGCGCGAAGGAACAACTCGAAAAGGAGATGACGACGGCCTACCTGGGTATCGACCCCACGGCCGACTCGCTCCACATCGGCCACCTGGTGGGCGTGATGATCCTCAAGCACTTCCAGCTGTGCGGCCACCGTCCGCTGGCGCTCGTGGGCGGCGCAACGGGCATGATCGGCGACCCGAGCGGCAAATCGCAGGAGCGCAACCTCCTGGACGAGGCGACGCTGCGCCACAACCAGGAGGCGATCAAGGCGCAGCTGGCCAAGCTGCTCGACTTCGATTCCGACGCCCCCAACGCCGCACGCATGGTCAACAACTACGACTGGATGAAGGACTTCTCGTTTCTCGACTTCATCCGCGACATCGGCAAGTGCATCACCGTCAACTACATGATGGCCAAGGACTCGGTCAAGAAGCGTTTCAACGGCGAGGGCGACGGCATGTCGTTCACCGA
>CANASP010000028.1 GCA_947364365.1 uncultured Alistipes sp. | reverse complement strand
AGGACTCGGTCAAGAAGCGTTTCAACGGCGAGGGCGACGGCATGTCGTTCACCGAATTCACCTACCAGCTGGTCCAGGGCTACGACTTCCTGCACCTCTACGAGACGATGGGCTGCAAGATCCAGCTCGGCGGCGCCGACCAGTGGGGCAACATCACCACCGGCACCGAACTCATCCGCCGCAAGCTGGGCCCGGAGGCCGAGGCTTTCGCCATCACCTGCCCGCTCATCACCAAGGCCGACGGCACGAAGTTCGGCAAGACCGAGAGCGGCAACGTATGGCTCGATCCGCGCTACACGTCGCCCTACGAGTTTTACCAGTTCTGGCTCAACGTGAGCGACGAGGATGCCGAGCGCTACATCCGCATCTTCACGCTGCTCGACCGTGCGACCATCGAGACGCTCATCGCCGAGCACCGCGAGGCGCCCCACCTGCGCGCCTTGCAGAAGCGCCTGGCCGAGGAGATCACCTGCATGATCCACTCGCGCGAGGAGTACGAGAAGGCCGTCGAGGCTTCGGCGATCCTCTTCGGCGGCGCGACGTCGGAGGCGCTGCACCGCCTCGACGAGGAGACGCTGTTGCAGGTCTTCGAGGGCGTGCCGCAGTTCCGCATCGCCCGCGCGGAGCTCGCGGATCTGCCCTTCATCGAGCTCTGCGCCGGCAAGACGCAGATCTTCCCCTCGAAGGGCGAGTGCCGCAAGATGGTGCAGGGCGGCGGCGTGTCGCTCAACCGCGAGAAGGTCGCCGACCCGATGCGCGCGGTGACCGAAGCCGATCTGATCGCCGGCAAGTACCTGCTCGTCCAGCGCGGCAAGAAGAACTACTACCTCGTAATCGCCGAGTAGGATGGACTACACGATCCGCCTGGAACGCATGGAATTCCGTGCGTTCCACGGCTGTTACGAACTCGAACGCAAGGTGGGCAACCGCTTCACGGTCGACCTGGAGATCACGACGGGGTTAGGCGTCGTGGCCGCCGAGGACGACGTGACCAAGGCGGTCAACTACCTCGAAGTCTATGCGATCGTGCGCGAGCAGATGCAGGTGACGCAGCACACGATCGAACGTGTGGCGGCGAACATCATCGGTGCGCTCCGCACGGCGTTCCCGCAGATCGGCCGCGTGCGCTGCACCGTGGCCAAGCTCGCGCCGCCGCTGGGCGGCAAGCTCCGCAGCGTGAGCGTCACGCTGGAGCAATAGGAAGGTTAAGGTTAGTTAGGTTACATCTATGTCGAATCATCCGCAAGGCCGCGCCCTGCTGGGCGGCCGCCTGAGTGCCGTGCTCGTCGCGGCCGGAAGCTCGGTAGGGCTGGGAAATATCTGGCGCTTCCCCTACGTCGCCGGAGACAACGGCGGCGGCGCCTTTCTGGTCGTCTACGTCCTCTGCGTCGTCGTGCTGGGGCTGCCGCTCATGCTGGCCGAGTTCTCGGTGGGGCGCGCCGCCCACCGCAATGCCGTGGGCGCCTACCGCACGTTCGACCGCCGGTGGAGCTTCGTGGGCTACAACGGCGTCGTGACGGCCTTTCTCATCCTGGGATTCTATTTCGTCGTCTCGGGCTGGACGGCCGAATACATGATCCACTCGCTGACGGGCGACCTGGCCCGCTGCGCCTCGGCCGACGACTACCGCGCGATGTTCGACCGGTTCGTCGCCTCGCCGTGGCGGCCGATCCTCTACACGGCGCTTTTCGTCGCGGCGACCCACTTCATCATCGCCCGGGGGGTGCAGAAGGGGATCGAGCGGTCGGCCAAGCTGCTCATGCCGCTGCTCTTCGTCGTGCTCACGGCCCTGGCGATCCACTCGCTGCTGATGCCCGGCAGCGGCGAAGGCATCCGCTTCTTCTTCCGCCCCGACTTCTCGAAGATCACCCCCTCGACCCTCCTCGTGGCGCTGGGGCAGGCCTTCTTCTCGTTGTCGATCGGCGTCGGCACGATGGTGACCTACGCCTCCTACTTCCGCCCGGAGGCGAACCTGCGCCACACGGCGCTCCACGTCACGCTGCTCGACACGCTGGTGGCCCTGCTGGCCGGCGCCATGATCTTCCCCGCGGTCTTCAGCGTCGGCATCGAGCCCTCGGCGGGCCCCTCGCTGGTCTTCATCACGCTGCCCGCGATCTTCAACGGCATGCCGCTGGGGATGGTCTGGTCGACGGTCTTCTTCCTGCTGCTGGTCGTCGCGGCCCTCACCTCGACGATCTCGCTCCACGAGGTGGTCACCGCCTACTTCCACGAGGAGTGGAACCTCGGCCGCCGCGCGGCGGCCCGCGTCACGACCGCCTCGACGCTGGTGCTGGCCGCAGCCGCCTCGCTCTCGCTCGGCCCGCTCCGGGAGTGGACGATCGCCGGATTGTCGTTCTTCGACTCGCTCGACTTCGTCACGGCCAACATCCTGATGCCCGCCGGCGGATTCTTCACCTGCCTGTTCGTCGGCTGGCGGTTCGACAAGCGGCTGCTCCGTGCGCAGCTGACCAACGACGGAAAACTCGCGGGGCGCATCTACCCCCTGCTCCGCTTCCTCGTGCGGTGGGTATGCCCGGTACTGATGCTGCTGGTCTTCCTCGACAGCCTGGGGGTCTTCTGACGGAGCAGCGGCAGGCCCGCGACATACGGTACAATCTCCTCTGCCGCGAAAGGGGGCGCCCGCCGGGCACGTTACGCTCCATGCCGGAGACTGCCTGACGGCACGACCGAGAAGGCCGCATTGCGGAGAATCGGCGTGCGGAATTTCAGTGTCGTAGCCTCCTTCGCGGGCCGCTGCCAGCGGAGGCGCCCGTCGAGCGGATGCGAGAGAGCGGCCCTCCGCCGGGGGTGGCTGCGGGCCGCCACTCTTCGGGAAGCCCGAAGAGTGTCTCTTCAAAAGTGACCTCCCCGCAATTGGCACCCGTCCCGAACATCAAAGAAAGAGCCCTCCTCCCAATGCGGGAAGAGGGCTCTCTTCTATCGGTTATCGGCTCCGGACGGCCGGATCAGTTGATGTTGCGCCGATCGGGCTCCTTGTCGGGCGAGGCGGCGTCCATCTCGATCTGCAACTTCACCATGTTGATGGCGGCGGCAGCGGCCTCGTCGCCCTTGTTGCCCAGGCGCCCGCCGCAGCGGTCGAGGGCCTGCTGCATGTTCTCGACGGTCAGCACGCCGAAGGCGATGGGCATGTTCCACTGGATCTGGAGTTGCGTGATGCCCTGCGTCACCCCCTGGCAGATGAAGTCGAAGTGGCGGGTGTCGCCCTGCACGACGCAGCCCAGCGCGATCACGGCGTCGACGTCGGTGTATTCGGCGAAGAACTGGGCGCCGAGCGTCAGTTCGAACGTGCCGGGGACGTACTTGATCTGGATGTTGATGTCGGGGCATCCGGCGGCACGCAGCGTGCGCACGGCACCCTCGAGCAGCGCCTCGGTCACCTCGCGGTTCCACTCGGCCACGACGATGCCGAAACGCATGTCGGAAGCCGACGGCAACGGCGAGTCGAAGCGGGAAAGGTTGTGATTGCGGGTCGCCATCCTTCCGACTATTTCAGACCGCCGATGAGTTTCTCGGCCTCGCGGGCATCCATCGAGGCGGGATAGTCGGCCAGGATGCGCTCGAACAGCGCGCGGGCCTTCGCGGTGTTGCCGGCAGCCTGCTCGGCCAGACCGGCCTTGCGCAGGAACATCGGCGCCGTGAGGTTGTTGTCGGCGGCGGCCACGGCCTTCTCATAGAACTTCACCGCGCGGGCGTAGTCCTGCATTTCAACGGCCACGTCGCCCTGAAGACCCAGGTTCTGGGCGTTGACGATCGCGCCGGGCAGCCCCTTCACGGGCGAATACTTGGCCAGATAGGCGGCGGCCTTCTCCAGATCGCCCTCGTGCAGGTAGCAGATACCGGCATAGTGCTTGGCCAGGTTGCCGGCGGGGGTCGAACCGTACTTCTCGATCACCTCGAGGAAGCCGGCGCCGTTGGCGTCGCCCTCCAGGGCCAGCGCATAGTCGGGCGTCTCGGCCTCGAAACGGTACTGCGCCTCGGCGATCATCTCGGCGGCCTTCTCGGCGCGCGGGGCGACGACGAGCGAGCGGTAGCCGAAGACGAGGGCCGCGACGACCAGCAGTCCGAGGAAGATGCAGACCACCTTGCGGCCGTTCTGCTCGAAAAAGAGTTCCGTGCGGTTCATAGCTTCGCCGAGCGTTTCGGGTGCGGCGACATTCTCCTTTGCCATAGCTTATTGTTGTGTTTTAGTTTGTAATCGCGTACATTAGCGAGCAAAGATACAAAACTATTCACAATGTACAAGGCCGTATCGGTTATTTTTGTACTTTTGCGGCATGTACCTGAAGAAATTATCGCTGCTCAATTTCAAGAACATCGCCCGGGAGGAGCTCGTGTTCCGCCCCGGAATCAACTGTCTGGTAGGCGACAACGGCGCCGGGAAGACCAACATCGTCGATGCGGTCTACTTTCTGGCGATGTGCAAGTCGGCCCTCCGGATGACCGACGCGCAGAGCGTCCGCCACGGGGCCGATTTCTTCATGATCGAGGGCGAATACCTCACCGACGCGGGACGGCGCGAGGGGGTCGTGTGCTCCTATTCGCGGCGCGGGGGCAAGCAGCTCAAGCGCAACGGCAAGGAATACGAGCGGCTGTCGGACCACGTGGGGCTGCTGCCCGCGGTGATCGTCTCGCCCTCCGACGCGGCGCTCATCAGCGATGCGGCCGACGAGCGGCGGCGCTATCTCAACGCCTTCATCTCGCAGCTCGACCGCCCTTACCTGGCGGCGCTCATGCGTTACAACGCCGTCCTGGGCGAACGCAACCGCCTGCTCAAGATGCACCCCGACGAGACGATGCTCTCGATCTACGACCGCCAGCTCGCCGACCACGGCACGACGATCCACGCCCGCCGGCAGGAGTACGTCGCTCGGCTGCAACCGCTCGTGGGCGAGTTCTACCGCCTGCTCTCGGGCGACCGCGAGCAGGTCGAGCTCGCCTACCGCTCGGAGCTCAACGACCGCCCGTTCGACGAGCTGCTGCTCGCGGCGCGGCAGAAGGATCTGGTCAACGAATTCACCACCGCGGGCATCCACCGCGACGACCTCATACTGCGCATCGGCGGCTACCCGCTGCGCAGGTACGGGTCGCAGGGGCAGCAGAAGTCGTTCCTCATCGCCCTCAAGCTGGCCCAGTACGTGCTGGTGGCCGAGGCGCGCGGCGAGCGGCCCGTCCTGCTGCTCGACGACCTGTTCGACAAGCTCGACGCCGGGCGCGTGGAGCAGCTGCTGCGGCTGGTCTCGGGCGAGCGGTTCGGCCAGATCTTCATCACCGACTGCAACCCCTCGCGCCTGCGGGCGATCCTCGACCGGGCGGGCGACGACTACGCCCTGTTCACCGTCAGCGACGGCGCCGTGCACGCCGCGACGGACGACGACGCGCAACCCGCCGCCGCGGCCGCAGCGAGCGTGACGGAGGCCGGAACCGACGGGAAGGGGAAGGACGCCGCGAACGACGGGGCGACGACGACACCCGGCGACGGGGACGCCGTCGCCGACAACACGACAGCGCGATGAGACGGACCAAGACCCTGCTGATGGGCGACCTGCTGGAGGAGTTCTTCCGCCGCCCCTACATCGCGGCCAAGGTGGCCGAAGGCAAGCTGCCCGAGACGTGGCGCGCGGTGGTGGGCGACCGCGCCGCCGACCTGACGGCCGAGCTGCGGCTCGAACGCCATATCCTCCATGTCCGCATCCAGTCGAGCGTCCTGCGACAGGAGCTCTTCTACCAGCGCGACGCCCTGCGCGACGAGCTCAACCGCCGCTCTGGCCTGCGTCTGGTCAATGCGGTCATCATCCGATAGCGCCGGCCGGGCCGGCAACCCGAAGCCTGAAGAACGAACGCGCGACCTCCTGCCGGAGATCGCGCGTTTTTCATATCGGAGCAGGGCCCGAAGCCCCCCCCCTCACCTTTATTTTCCGGCCCCGGTCCGCGGCCGGCGGAAGGGCGGCTTTTCGAGCCTTGCGAGAAGAGCGGCCCTCCGCGCCGGGTGGCTGCGGGCCGCCGAAGCCGAAGGCTTCGATTTTCCGCAAGCAGCCTCCGCGCCCGTTCGTCCGCCGGCCCCGTTCACTCGCCGGCCTCGTTCACCCGCCGGCCTCGTTCACCCGCCGGCCTCGTTCACTCGCCAGCCTCGTTCACTCGCCGGCCCCGATCAACCGCACTTCGAGTAGCCGCACGACATGCACGTCAGGCAGCCGTTCTGGTAGGCCATCGTCTCCTGGCCGCACTGCGGGCACTTGCCCTTCGAGCGGGTGCCGTCGGCGATATACTGCTTCAGCGCGCGGCAGACGCCCGTCTTCCAGGTGTTGATCGACTCGCTGTCGAGGTGCAGCGACTCGATGAGCGAAACGGTCTTCTCGATCGGCATGCCGTGGCGCAGCACGCCCGAGATCAGCTTGGCGTAGTTCCAGAACTCCTCGTTGAACAGACGCGAGATGCCGCCGATGGTGTTCGTGTAGCCGTAGCGGTCCTTATACTGGAAGTCGTACCGCTTCGTCCCGTCGGCCTCGCGGACCTTGATGATGAAGCCCTTGTTGATCTTACGCGGGATGTACATGGCATCCTCCTCGATCTTGCCGGTGAAAACCTCGTAGGGACGGCCGTCCTGCAACCCGACGAAGGCGATCCAATCCTCCGAGCCGTTCTTGAAACGCACGATATCGGCCGGGATCGACTTCGGGCGGCGCGGCGCCTGACCCGGATGCTCCTCGCATGCGCTCTTCTTCTTGCTCTTTTCGAGCAGCACGCCCGAACGGCAGCCGTCGCGGTAGACCGTCACCCCCTTGCAGCCGCACTCCCACGCCGTGCGGTAGACGTCGGCCACCAGCTCCTCCGAGACGCTGTTCGGAAGGTTGACCGTCACCGAGATCGAGTGGTCGACCCACTTCTGGATCGCCCCCTGCATCTTGACCTTGGCCACCCAGTCGATGTCGTTGGCCGTGGCGCCGTGGTAGGGCGAGGCGGCCACCCAGCGGTCGAGCTCCTCGTCGGAGATCGACTCCAGCCGCGAGGTATCGTAGCCGTTGGCGTCGAGCCACTTGACGAAGTTGTGGTGGTAGACGTTGTACTCCTGGAACTTCTCGCCCGTCTCGTCGACGTAATCGACGTGGGTGTCCATGTCCGAGGGGTTGATCTTGCGGCGGCGCTTGTAGACCGTGCGGAAGACGGGTTCGATGCCCGAGGTGGTCTGCGACATGAGCGACGTGGTGCCCGTGGGGGCGATCGTCAGCATGGCGATATTGCGGCGGCCCACCCGCTCCATCTCGGCGTAGAGCGCCGGATCGGCCTCGCGGATGCGGGCGATCATGGGGTTGTTGCGCTCCTTGGCGACATCGTATATGGGGAAGGCGCCGCGCTCCGCGGCCATCCTGACAGAAGCGCCGTAGGCGGCCAGCGCCAGCGTCTTCTGCACCTCGACGGCGAAGGCCGTGGCCTCGTCGGTGCCGTAGCGCAGCCCCAGCGCCGCCAGCATGTCGCCTTCGGCCGTGATGCCCAGGCCCGTGCGGCGGCCCTTCTGCGCCATCGTGCGGATCTTCTTCCACAGGTCGAGCTCCACGCGGCGCACGTCCTCGTCCTCGGGGTCGTTCTCGATCTTCAGGATGATCTGCTCGACCTTCTCCAGCTCGAGGTCGATGATGTCGTCCATCATGTGCATGGCCATCCCCACGTGGGCGCGGAACTTGTCGAAGTCGAAGCGTGCCTCGGGCGTGAAGGGCTTCTCGACGTAACTCAGCAGGTTGAGCGCCAGCAGGCGGCACGAGTCGTAGGGGCAGAGCGGAATCTCGCCGCAGGGGTTGGTCGAGACGGTCACGAAACCCTCGTCGGCATAGCAGTCGGGGACGCTCTCGCGCAGGATCGTGTCCCAGAACAGCACGCCCGGCTCGGCCGACTTCCAGGCGTTGTGGATGATCTTGTCCCACAGCTTCTTCGCGTCGATATCCTGCTCGTAGAGCGGCTTTTCCGCCCCGATGGGGAACTGCTGGTGGTAGCTCTTCCCGGTCAGCGCCGCGCGCATGAATTCGTCGTCGATCTTGATCGAGACGTTGGCGCCGGTCACCTTGCCCGTGTCGACCTTGGCGTCGATGAAACGCTCGGCGTCGGGGTGCTTGATCGAGAGCGAGAGCATCAGCGCGCCGCGGCGGCCGTCCTGCGCCACCTCGCGCGTCGAGTTGGAGTAGCGCTCCATGAAGGGGACGATGCCCGTCGAGGTGAGGGCCGAGTTGAGCACGGGGCTGTTGGTCGGACGCAGGTGCGAGAGGTCGTGGCCCACGCCGCCGCGCCGCTTCATCAGCTGCACCTGCTCCTCGTCCATGCGGAAGATGCCGCCGTAGGAGTCGGCGGGGTGGCGGTGGCCGATCACGAAGCAGTTCGAGAGCGACGCCACCTGGAAATTGTTGCCGATGCCGGTCATCGGGCCGCCCTGGGGAATGACGTAGCGGAAGTGGTCGAGCAGCTCGAAAAGCTGCTCCTCGGAGAGCGGCGCGGGGTAGTTGCGCTCGATGCGCGCCAGCTCGGAGGCGATGCGGCGGTGCATCTCGCGCGGCGAGCGCTCGTAGATGTTGCCGAACGAATCCTTCAGGGCGTATTTGGTCACCCACACCGTGGCGGCCAGGTCGTCGCCCTCGAAGTAGACCTTCGACTCGGCGACCGCATCGTTGTAGTCGACGCGCTGCGGCGCATCGGCTTTGGTGGCTTTTGACATGACGTATCTGTTTTTATTCTATTCGTGCTTCCGGCGGAGCCGGTTCTACAAAGTTGATGCTTTTCCTCCGAAATACCCAATTTCCGGAGGGCGAATTATCGACAAATTATCTACAACGACGACGAATCCGCGCCCTGGGCTCGCAGGACGCGGATCGGTCGGTCGGCGACTTCCGGTGGACGCTACTTGACAGCCACGGCGTCGATCTCGACGCGGGCGCCCATCGGCAGCGCGGCCACCTGGTAGCAGACGCGTGCGGGCATGTCGGCGGTGAAGTGTTCGGCATAGACGGCGTTCATCGCCCCGAAGTCGGCGATGTCGGCCAGCAGCACCGTGGTCTTCACCACGTCGGCGAAGTCGTAGCCCGCCTCGCGCAGGATGTGGCCCAGGTTGGCAAGCGACTGACGCGTCTGCGCCTCGATGCCCTCGGGCATCGTGCCCGTGGCGCCGTCGACGGGCAGCTGCCCCGAAACATAGAGCGCGGCGTCGGTCTCGACGGCCTGCGAATAGGGCCCCACGGCCTTGGGCGCGAGAGGCGAAGCGATGATCTTTTTCATAGGAACGTTTTTTTCGTAGGACAAAGATACGAAGAGCCGAGGGCAATGCCAAATTTATTTGTGCATTGCCGAGGCCGAGTATCTTGGGCGAAGCCAAAGATACGAATAAGTGAGAGGTCGCCAAAACTTGTTTGCAGTTTGCCGAACGGGAATATCTTCGGCGCAGCCAAAGATCCGAATAAGCGAGAGGAGGCCAAAACTTGTTTGCGGTTTGCCGAGCGGGGAGTATCTCCGGCGGACTGCTGCCGGTCATTCTGTCGGTCGGCGTGGCAGTCGTGTCGTGACAATTCCTGTCACCGTATGCCAGCTTGTCGTTCGCCGCGCGATTGGCAGGGGTTTTGCTGCGGGGCGTTTCGAACGAAAACAACGCAATCGATAGAATATGAACATCAACACTTTGACTGTCAAAGCGCAGGAGGCGCTGCAAGCGGCGCTCTCCCTGGCGCGGGAGCGGGGACAGCAGGCTGTCGAGCCGCTCCATTTGCTCGCGGTGCTCGTCCGCGACGACGATTCGCTCGCGACGTTCCTGCTCGGACGCGTGGGTGTCAACGTGCGCACGCTGCGCGACGAGGTGCGGCAGGCCGTCGAGCGGCTGCCCCGCGTCGAGGGGGCGGGCGACCAGTTCTTCTCGCAGGAGTGCTCGCGCGCGATCCAGAGCGCCGTCGATGCCACCAAGAAGTTCGGCGACAAGTACGCTTCGGTCGAGCACCTGCTCCTTGGCCTTCTCTCCGAGCGGGGCACGGCTTCGGAGCTGCTCAAGCGGCACGGCGCCACCGAGAAGGAGCTCGTGGAGGCGATCCGCACCTTCCGCCGCGGCGCGACGGTCGACTCGCCCACCGCCTCGCAGGAGTTCGACGCGCTGGGCAAATATGCCGTCAACCTCAACGAGCAGGCCCGCTCGGGCAAGCTCGACCCGGTGATCGGGCGCGACGAGGAGATCCGCCGCGTGTTGCAGATCCTCTCGCGCCGCACCAAGAACAACCCGATCCTCGTGGGCGAGGCGGGCGTCGGCAAGACCGCGATCGCCGAGGGCATCGCCCGGCGGATCATCGACGGCGACGTGCCCGAGAACCTGCGGTCGAAGTCGATCTACTCGCTCGACATGGGGGCGCTGATCGCCGGTGCCAAGTACCAGGGCGAGTTCGAGGAGCGGCTGAAGGCCGTGGTGCAGGAGGTCGTCGCGAGCGACGGCGAGATCCTGCTCTTCATCGACGAGATCCACACGCTGGTTGGTGCCGGCAAGTCGTCGGGGGCGATGGATGCCGCCAACATCCTCAAGCCGGCCCTCGCGCGCGGCGAGCTGCGCACCATAGGCGCCACGACGCTCGACGAGTTCCAGAAATACTTCGAGCAGGACAAGGCCCTCGAACGCCGCTTCCAGAAGGTGATGGTCGACGAGCCCTCGCGCGAGGACGCCATCTCGATCCTCCGCGGCCTGAAGGAGCGCTACGAGAACCACCACCAGGTGCGCATCAAGGACGAGGCGATCGTCGCCGCCGTCGAGCTCTCGACCCGCTACATCACCTCGCGTTTCCTGCCGGACAAGGCGATCGACCTGGTCGACGAGGCCGCCTCGCGCCTGCGTCTGGAGATGAACTCCGTACCCGAGGAGATCGATACGCTCGACCGCCGCGTGCGCCAGCTGGAGATCGAGCGCGAGGCGATCCGCCGCGAGAAGGACGAGGAGCGCATCGAACAGCTGACCCGCGAGATCGAGGAGCTGAAGGCCCGCGACGCCTCGATGCGCGCCAAGTGGCAGGGGCAGCGCGACCTGCTGCGCCGCATTCAGGAGCAGAAGGACGCCATCGAGCGGATGAAGGTCGAGGCCGAGCAGGCCGAGCGCCAGGGCGACTACGGCCGTGTGGCCGAGCTGCGCTACGGCCGTATCCGCGAAGCTGAGCAGCAGATCGGCGCCCTGAAGGAGGAGTACCGCCTCGCCGCGTCGGGCGGCTCGATGATCAAGGAGGAGGTCGACGCGCAGGATGTCGCCGAGGTGGTGGCCCGCTGGACGGGCATCCCCGTGCAGCGCATGCTGGCCTCGGAGCGCGAGAAGCTGCTCCATCTCGAAGACGAGCTGCACAGGCGCGTCGTGGGGCAGGACGCGGCGATCGTGGCGATCGCCGACGCCGTGCGCCGTTCGCGCGCCGGGCTGAGCGACCCGCGCCGCCCGATCGGGTCGTTCATCTTCCTCGGCACCACGGGCGTGGGCAAGACCGAGCTGGCGAAGGCGCTGGCCGAGTTCCTCTTCAACGACGACCAGATGCTCACGCGTATCGACATGAGCGAGTACCAGGAGCGCCACAGCGTCTCGCGCCTGGTGGGGGCGCCTCCGGGATACGTCGGCTACGACGAGGGGGGCCAGCTCACCGAGGCCGTACGGCGCAAGCCCTACTCGGTGGTGTTGCTCGACGAGATCGAGAAGGCCCATCCCGATGTCTTCAACATCCTCCTGCAGGTACTCGACGACGGGCGTCTGACCGACAACAAGGGGCGCACGGTCGACTTCCGCAACACGATCGTCATCATGACCTCGAACATGGGAGCCCAGGTGATCCAGGAGCGCTTCGCCGCGGCCTTCGACGGAGGGAAGGTGCCGGAGGAGACCGTCGCCGCGACGCGCGACGAGGTGGTCGAGCTGCTCAAGCGCCACCTCAAGCCCGAGTTTCTCAACCGCATTGACGAGATCGTGATGTTCGAGCCGCTCACGCGCAGCGACATCGCGCGCATCGTCGACATCCAGCTGGGCATCGTCCGCCGCATGCTCGCCGAGAACGGCATCCGGCTGGAGTATACCGAGCGGGCGCGCGAGTGGATCGCCGCGGCGGGCTTCGACCCGCTCTACGGCGCCCGACCCGTCAAGCGGACGATCCAGCGCTACGTGGTCAACGACCTCTCGAAGCGGATCCTCGCGGGCGAGGTCGACCGCACGCGTCCGATCTCGATCGACGCCTCGGACGAGGGACTCACGTTCGCCAACTGATTTTCGCTGGTGTCTCTCTATGGAAAAGGCCCGGCCGCACGATGCGGTCGGGCCTTTCCTTTAGATGGGTATTAACGGCTCTCCCGAGCCGTGCGGGCCGCAGCCTCCGGCGGCGAAGGTCCGCAATCTCGCCTGCGGCTCGTTGGAGCCCTTCGCAGGCTGCGACCCGAAATTGACGGACGGCCCATTCGATAGCGACCTGCGGGCCGCCGGGCTGCCCCTTATGCAGCGGCAACGGTCCTCCGCCGTCTTCGGCTGCGGTGCGGCGCATTATAACCCTTTCTTTGCCAGCCGCCACGCCAGGCGGTTGTAGAGGTCGAGCAGCGGACCCCGCCACGCCACGGGAAGGCGGCCCAGCACGCGCACCTTCCACAGCGTCGTGCGATAGACCCGCGTGTAGCCGAAAAAGCGCGCTGCGCGGAGCGCCTCGCGCGTGCCGCCCTTGACGCAGACGGTGAGGGCACGGGCCAGCGCCGCGCGGGCGACGTATTCGTTGCGTGCGGCCGGGAGCGCCGGGTCGTAGAGCGCCTCGAACGAGTAGGCCGTGCGCTCGGGGGTGTAGATCGCCGCCGAGCGGTTCGATGCCTCGCGCGAGTAGATCGCCTCCCTCGCGGGCGAGAAGCAGACCGGATAGCGGTCGGCGATGCGGATCCACATCCACTGGTCCTCGCCCAGCTTCATCCCCTCGGGAAAGCCGCCCACCGCGTCGAAGACCCGGCGCGGGACGACCGCAGCCGAGGGGATGGCGACGTAGCGGTGGGCCGAGGCGGCGAAGAAGTCGCCGACGATGCCCCGCCCGGCGGGTGTGGGTGCGGGGTGGAGCACCCCGTCGGCCGAGCGGATGTCGAAGGCCGTGCAATAGAGCCCGCAGTCGGGCCATTCGTCCGTGAGCGACGCGATCTCGGCGAGGAAACCCTCGCGCCAGGCGTCGTCGGCGTCGAGCAGGGCCACGTGGCTGCCCCGCGCCTCGGCGATGCCGCGGTTGCGGGCGGCGCACACCCCGCCGTTTCTCTGGCGGACGAGTCGCACGAGGCCGCGCCCCTCGTGGGCGGCCAGCGCCTCGACGACGGCCGCGCCGCCGTCGGTCGACCCGTCGTCGACGACGATGACCTCGCGCGGAGGGAGGGTCTGCGCCAGCGCCGAGCGGACGGCCCGCGCCACCTCGCGCTCCTTGTTATAGAGCGGAATGACGACCGAGAAATCAGCGCTCATAGCTCGACTTTTGGGGGAGGATGCGTTCGAACGCCTCGCGCAGCCGCCGGCTCGCGGCGTCGAAGTCGGCGATCCGCTCGCTGTCGTTGAGGCAGACGAGGCGCCAGCGCTGCCGCTCGATGTCGCGGCAGATCGTCTCCAGCGTGTCGTCGGCCAGCGTCACGAGCCGCCCGTCGCCCAGACCGATGGGCGCGAACTCGCCGCGGCAGAGCATGTCGTAGCGCACCAGGTAGTCCGAGATGCCGGTGAGCGAGCGCAGGCGGTGGCGGCACGTGGCGTCGAGCTGCCCGCCCCACTCCTCCCAGGCGCGCTGCCACTGGCGGCGCAGGTAGGGCTGGGGCAGGTGGTGATCGAAGATCCCTGGGAAGAACGACCACACCATGAGCGAGGCCGTTTTGAGGAGGTTCGCGGCGCCGTAGCGCGGCGAGAGCCACTTGCCGGCATGGCGGCGCAGCACCTCGCGGGCGCGCCACTTGGCGTTGAGCAGCTCCAGGTCGTTGTAGATGATATGGCCGATCGACGAGGGCTGTACGACGCACAGCCGCGCCATGTCGCGCGGAAGACCCCGGCGGAAGAAGTGGTCGGGGCGGCAGGGGCGCGTGAGGAACATGTCGTCGTTGAAGACCACGAACTGCTCGGCGAGCCCCTCGATGCGGTGGAGGTTGAGGCCGATGGTGAGCGAGTTGAAGGTCGGCAGGTACTCCGCGGGGATGAAGTCGCGGTGGTTGACCACGCGAAGGCGCGGGGCGGAGGTGTCGAGCCACGCGGGCAGGTGGCCCCACGTGACCAGATGGATGCGCCGCACCCAGGGGGCGAAGCGCTCGACCGAGCGGAACCAGTAGTGCAGGTTGCGCCAGTCGCGGCTGCGGATCGGCGAGGCGTCGTGCAGCCCGTCGTCGTGGCTGCCCGTCCATTTCGCCCGCTCGGCCAGCCACGCGGGGTCGGAGCCGTCGACCCAGAAGATCACGAAATCGATGTCTTGCATCGTATGTCCTTTATCTTTTTTCGAAAATATATGTTCTCGGCGTTAGCCGGCAGCCACCCCCGGCGGAGGGCTGCTCGCGCAGGCTCGCATCCTCCGCTGGCTGCGGCCCGCGCGGCTCCGGGAGCCGCCTTGCCCGGCCGAAGCAGCAGCCCGCCGCTACTGCACCAGCAGGTTGCACCCGCGGATGTCGGCCCGGTCGATGCGGCCCTCGATCTCGAACGACCCGTCGGCGAAGACCCGCCCGACGTCCTCGGTCTGGATGAAGGCGCACGACCAGCGGTTGGCCAGATCGGTGATGTCGAGCCCGCCGCGCGAGCCCGCGGGCAGGCGGTCGAACGGGTCGTTGACGTCGCGCGCCGCCACGCGCATCCACGCCGGGCAGCGGAAGCGGTTGCCCCCCTCGGAGTAGGCCTGCGAGGTGAGTTCGGCCATGCCGTATTCGGAGTGGATCGCACCGACGCCGAACGCTTCGCAGAGGATGCGGTGGAACTCCTCCTTGGGCAGCTCCTCGCGGTGGCCTTTCATGCCGCCCGTCTCCATGACGATCGTGTCGGAGAGTTTCGGCGCGTGGCGCTCGGCCAGCTCCCACAGCGCGTAGCTCACTCCCAGCAGGATCTTGGGCTTGGGGTCGGCGGCCATGTCGCGGAGCAGGGCGTCGTAGTCGTCAAGGTAGAAGCCGCCCGATCCGCAGTCGGCGATCAGGCGGTCGGCCATGTAGACCAGCGACGACCCCTTGCGCCTAAGGTAGTTGGGCAGCAGCGCATAGAGGCTCCAGCGCGCCGGATCGCCGTAGAAGGTGCGGAACGACGCCCGGAAGGCCTGCTCGTAGAGCGAGAGCGAGCGCATCGGGTGGCGCGACGAGGTCATCCCCGTCGTGGCGCTCGACGTGAAGACCGCTTCGGGTTCCGTGTCGCCGCAGTAGACCGTGTGGCTCTTGAAGAGCGCGATGGGCAGGTGGGGGATCTCCGCCGCGCGGCGCACCGCGTCGGGACGTATGCCCGCGAGCGCGAGGTAGTCGCGGTAGGGTGCGCACGTCGCGGCCTGGCGGTGGAAGGTCTCCAGCGCCGCCGCTTCGAATGCCGCCTCGTCGGCCAGGCCGAAGATCTGCGTGTCGTCAATCATTTTACAAATGTAGCTAAATTTTATTTTGAATTGCATCCTTTTTCCGCTATCTTTGTCCGAAACGACGTAAATGCCTATGTAAGACCGTTTAATACCTACATATCACTAAAAAGCGCATCGGCTTTTTTCTTACGCGTGAAAATTGGACACTTTCGGCAATGTAAGGGATTAAAGTTGATGTTCGCGCTGCTTTCCGGCGCGGGCATTTCTTCTATTCTGCATTGCAGGTCGTCCAGTACCTCACGCGCGGATAAGGGAAATCTGTCCGCGTTTTTTTTTGCATCCGCATATAACATAAAACACACCTGATATGACAAAAGCATCGCTCCGCCTTCTGGCCGTCGCCCTCCTGGCGACGCTCTTCGCGGGTGTCGCTGCGGCGACGGCCCAATACTATTATGCACCCACGCGGGCGCGGTTCACCTTCGACAGCCAACCCCGGGGAGCCACGGTGGCCATCGACGGCAAGCCTTGCGGCACCACGCCGCTCGAGGTCGTGCTGACCTACCGGTACTGGAACCCCAACCTTGCGAAGTCCAAGCAGCAGCTGACGCGTGCGGAGCGCGACGAATCGGCCCGCAAGAGCACGCGTTTCGAGGTCTGCTTCTCGATGGAGGGGTATGCTCCGACCACCGTCGTCTGGACCTCGGCGGAGTACATCGCCGAGGAGGAGCTGTCGTGCGTGCTTCAGCCCGTCGACGCCTCGGTCCGGTAGCCCGGTGCCGCGCGGTCGCCCCGTAGTCGGGCAGCGGCGCCCTTCGGCAGCTCTCGCTTTTCCGGTCCGGTCCCGGTCCGGTCGTTCCGTGCGGTCCGGTAGCCCGGTGCTGCCCGGTCGCCCCGTAGTCGGGCAGCCCGGCGCCCTTCGGCGGCTCTCGCTTTCCCGGTTCGGTCCCGGTCTGGTCGTTCCGTGCGGTTCGGTCGTCCTGTGCTGCCCGGTCGCCCCGTAGTCGGGCAGCCCGGCGCCCTTCGGCGGCTCTCGCTTTCCCGGTTCGGTCCCGGTCCGGTCGTTCCGTGCGGTTCGGTCGCCCCGTAGTCGGGCAGCGGCGCCCTTCGGCGGCTCTCGCTTTCCCGGTTCGGCCCCGGTCCGGTCGTTCCGTGTGGTCCGGTCGCCCTGCGCCGCGCGGCTTTGCGCCCTCCGGCAGCCCGGCCCTTCGGTGCCGCTCCGGCCGGACGTATTGTCCGGCACCATCTCCCGACAAATGCGAAAGGCGGTCGATCGTTCGACCGCCTTTCGGCTTTTACGGTTTCGTGCGCCGCTATTTTTTCACTTTCGGCGCCAGCATCATGTTCATCTTCTTGCCGTCGAGTTTGGGCATCATCTCCACCTTGGCTACCTCCTCCAGATCGTTGGCGAAGCGCAGCAGCAGGATCTCGCCCTGCTCCTTGAAGACGATCGAGCGGCCGCGGAAGAAGACGTAGGCCTTGACCTTGGCCCCCTCCTTGAGGAAGTTGGTGGCGTGCTTGAGCTTGAAGTTGTAGTCGTGGTCGTCGGTCTGCGGTCCGAAGCGGATCTCCTTCACGACGATCTTCGTCTGGTTGGCCTTCAGCTCCTTGGCCTTCTTCTTCTGCTGGTAGAGGAACTTCTGGTAGTCGGCGATGCGGCATACGGGGGGATCGGCCTTGGGCGAGATCTCGACCAGGTCGAGTTCCAGCTCGTCGGCCAGCCGAAGCGCATCGCGGATCGACATCACCTGGGGTTGCTCGATGTTGTCTCCCACCACGCGCACCTCGGGTGCGGTGATCTGCTGGTTGATCCGGTGGGGATTCTCCTTCTCGGGCAAACGGCGCCCGAAGCGGTTGGGGGCGCCTGCCGGTTTTGGTCTGTTATTCCCGGGGTTGAACGGCCGCGGCGGGAATGGTTTCGGTGCTGCGATAGTTGTACGTATTAAATTGTTATTGTTTCCTTATCTCTTTTCCATCTTGTTGGCTTCGATCTCCTGCTTGACCAGCCCCGTGATGTAGTCGCCGAAGGCTGCGAGGGTCATCTGCCCCTTGTCGCCCTCGCCCTGGGCGCGGACCGACACCAGGCGCTCGGCCTGCTCCTTCTCGCCGACGATCAGCAGGTAGGGCACGCGCTTGAGCTCGTTGTCGCGGATCTTGCGGCCGATCTTCTCGTTGCGGTCGTCGACCTGGGCGCGCACGTCGGCGCGGTTGAGGGTCTCGACCACCTCGTAGGCGTAGTCGTTGTATTTCTCCGAGATCGGCAGCACGACCACCTGGTCGGGCGAGAGCCACAGCGGGAACTTGCCGCCCGTATGCTCCAACAATACTGCCACGAATCGCTCCATCGAGCCGAACGGCGCGCGGTGGATCATGATCGGGCGGTGGAGACGATCGTCGGCGCCCTTGTACGTAAGGTCGAAACGCTCCGGAAGGTTGTAGTCGACCTGGATCGTGCCCAGCTGCCACTTGCGGCCGATGGCGTCCTTGACCATGAAGTCGAGCTTCGGGCCGTAGAAGGCCGCCTCGCCGTACTCGACGACGGTGTTGAGCCCCTTCTCCTCGGCGGCCTGCATGATGGCCGACTCGGCCTTCTCCCAGTTCTCGTCCGAACCGATGTACTTCTCGCGGTTGTTGGGGTCGCGCAGCGAGATCTGCGCCGTGTAGTTGTCGAACTTGAGCGTCTTGAAGATGTAGAGCACGATGTCGATCACGCGCTCGAACTCCTCCAGAAGCTGGTCGGGACGCACGAACAGGTGGGCGTCGTCCTGCGTGAAGCCGCGCACGCGCGTCAGTCCGTGGAGCTCGCCCGACTGCTCGTAGCGGTAGACGGTGCCGAACTCGGCCAGGCGCACCGGCAGCTCCTTGTACGAACGGGGCTTCGAGCGGTAGATCTCGCAGTGGTGGGGGCAGTTCATCGGCTTGAGCAGGTACT
>CANASP010000027.1 GCA_947364365.1 uncultured Alistipes sp. | reverse complement strand
CGAGCGGATGCAAGCGAAGCGGCCCTCCGCCCGGAGTGGCTGCGGGCCGCCACGCTTCGGGAGAACCCGAAGCGTGCGACCAACGAGCGGTTACTTACCGCTTCTGCTCGCCCTGCTTGGCCGCAGTCTCCTGCATCCGCCGGAGCTTGAGCTCGACGAGAAATTCCAGGAAGATGAACAGGCCGATACCTATGATGGTTATCGCCACGATTTTTGCGACATTGGATGCGATGGTCAGATCGTCCATCATGCGCGTGATGCCATTGAGAAAGAGTTGCATGCCGCAGAGGAAGCCGATGCCGCCGCCTAAAATGGCCGAGCCGAAGCGGAGGAACCACAGGTTGCCGGCGCTGTGCCGTTTGCGTTCGGCCTCGATTTCGGCATCCAGCCGGCGGATGTCGCCCAGCTGCTCGGGCGTCAGCCGTTCCAGCATCCGGATCTTCTCCTGAAAACGGTTCCACTCGCGGTAGATGAAATACCCGATGATTCCGAATGCGATACCCATCCAGGTCAGCTGCTCGAGGATGTTCCTGAGTCCGTACCAAAAATTCATGTCTCTATCGTTTTAAAGGTTTGCCGATTCGCTTTTTAGACGCCGTCGGGGCGCAAAGGTTACAAACGCCGCATGATCTCGCCGATGCGGTCGCCGCCGACCGTCAGGGCCATGCAGCCCATACCGGCGAGCAGCAGCACGAGTGTCTCGGGCCGGTGCACGACATCGAGCGAGCGGACGGCGATGCCGCCCACCACGGCCAGCACGGCCGACAGCGCAAGACACGTGAGGGCCATCGACCGGATCGCCCGTCGTTCGCGCCGCCGCCGTTCGTGCGCGGCGATGCGGGCCATGATGCGGGTGTCGAGTCCCGGGGGAACAGTCCGGCGGGGCGATGCCGAACGGAGGAGTTCGTCGAGCTGCCGTTCTTCGTCGGTGTAACGGTTCATTGCGTTTCCATGTATTTGCGGAGGAGTTGCCTCGTCCGGTGGAGTTTCACTTTGACGTTGGCGGGCGAGAGCCCCGTGATCGCGGCCACCTCGGCTATGGGGCGCTCCTCCTCGTAGAAGAGTGCGATCAGCGCCCGCTCCCGGGGCGCGAGCCGCCCGAGGGCCCGCCGCATGCGGTCGATGGTCTCGTCGTCGTAGCGGGGGCGGTCGTCGGGTTCGGGCAAGGTCTCGTGCGCGGGTAGCAAGCCGAAAAAGCGACGCCGGCGGCAGCTGTCGACCGCCCGGTTGTAGGCGATGCGGTAGAGCCAGGTCGAGAGCGAGCAGCCGCCGCGGAAGCGGTCGAGGTGTTCGTAGGCGCGGACGAAGGTCTCCTGCGTGACCTCCTCGGCGCGTGCCTCGTTGCGCAGGATGCCGGCGACGAGGTGGTAGATCGGCTCGGAATACCGCGCGACGACGATACCGAAGGCCTCCGTGTCGCCCGCGGCGACGCGCTGCACGATCTCGTTGTCGGTGGGTTGTTCCATGCGTTTCGGCTCTGCTCGTTATTTTGACGCGGCTTGTGGGCGAAGGTTACAAAAAAAGAGGACTTTTGCAGAAAAGTCCTCTTTCGCCGGCATCCCTTCGGGAAAGGGTTACTTGCCGTACCGGGCCACGATGTTGTCGGTCGCACGACGGAGCTGCTCCTCGGGGCAGCAGAGCGTGATGCGGATGTAGCGGTTGCCCTCCGAACCGAAGATGCCGCCCGGCGTGAGGAAGACGTCGCAACGCTCCATCACCTCGTCGGAGAACGAGAAGCTGTCGCCCTCGTACTCCTCTGGCAGCTCGGCCCAGACGAACAGACCCGCCTGGTGCGGACGGTAGCGGCAGCCCAGCGCGTCGAGCAGCGCATAGGCCTGACGCTCGCGGCGGTAGTAGACGGCGTTGAGCTCGTCGAACCACTCGCGGCCCAGTCCGAGGGCCGTCTCGGCGGCGGCCTGTATGGGGTAGAACATGCCCGTGTCCATGTTGGACTTGAACGACATGATCGACCGGATCCACTCGGCCTTGCCCACGACGACACCCACGCGCCAGCCGGCCATCGAGTGGCCCTTCGACAGCGAGTTCATCTCGATCGCCACGTCGCGCGCGCCCTCCACGGCCATGAGCGAGATGGGTGCTTCGGCGTTGCGGATGAAGCTATAGGGGTTGTCGTGCACGATCAGGATGTTGTGGCGGGCGCCGAACGCGACGATCCGCTCGAAGAGCTCGCGCGTAGGCACCTGGCCCGTCGGCATGTTGGGGTAGTTGACCAGCATGATCTTCACGCCGTCGAGCCCGGCACGCTCGATCGCCTCGAAGTCGGGGTAGAAGTCGTTCTGCTTGTTGAGCGCGTAGGGCACCATCACGCCTCCCGACAGCCGCACGGCTGCCGAGTAGGTGGGGTAGCCCGGGTTGGGGACGAGCACCTTGTCGCCGGGATTGAGAAAGGTCATGCAGATGTGCATGATGCCCTCCTTCGACCCGATGAGCGGATAGACCTCCGACCGATAGTCGAGCTCCACGCCGTACCAGCGGGCGTACCAGTCGGCAAAAGCCTTGCGCAGGATCGGTTCGCCCTGGAAGGACATGTATTTGTGGACGTCGGGGCGCTGTGCCTCCCGGGCCAGCCGGTCGATGACCGAAGGGTGGGGCGGCAGGTCGGGACTTCCCATTGCGAGCTTGACGATCTGTCGGCCCGTCGCGGCCTCCGTTTCGGCGATTTCGCGCAGGCGGCGCGAGAAATAGTACTCTCCGATTCCGTCCATGCGGTGCGAGCGGGCGATGCTGACTGCTTTTGCCATTGTCGATAGGTTTTGGGGTTCTTATTTCAAATGATGGATAGCCTCTTCCAGCCGGCCGAGCGCCTCTTCCAGCACGGCGCGGCGCGTGCCGACGTTGAGCCGCATGAAGCCCTCTCCGCCGGGACCGAACATCGCTCCGTCGTTGAGCGCCAGACGGGCCTCGTCGACGAACAGACCGACGAGCCGTTCGTGCGAAAGGCCCAGCGCGCGGCAGTCGAGCCAGACGAGGAACGACGCCTGAGGACGGAGCGGCCGGATCGCGGGCAGGCGCTCGCGGCAGAAGGTCTCGACGAAGAGGACGTTCTGCTCGACGTAGCGCAGCATCTGCCGGCGCCACGCATCGCCTTGCCGGTAGGCGGCGACGGTGGCGATAGGGGCGAAAAGATCGGGGGCACCGAATTCGTTGGCCTCCAGCCAGCCGAAGAAGCGGCTGCGGAGCCCGTCGTCGGGCACGACGGTATAGGAGCTGACGATGCCGGCGATGTTGAAGGTCTTCGAGGGGGCCGCGAAGGTGATGCTGTTGCGCGCGGCGGTGTCGGAAACCGTGGCGAACGGCCGGTGCCGGCTGCCGAAGAGGGGCATGTCGGCATGGATCTCGTCGGAAACGACCACGACGCCGTGCGCGGCGCACAACTCGGCGAGACGGCGCAACGTCGCCTCGTCCCAGACGATGCCGGCCGGATTGTGGGGATTGGAGAGCAGCAGCAGCTTGCACCGTTCGTCGCAGAGCAGCGGTTCGAGCTGCCCGAAATCCATCTCATAGCCGTCGGCCGTCGGCCGCAGCGGGTTCCACATCACCTCGCGGCCGTTGGCCTGCGGCACGAGATGGAACGGGTGGTAGATGGGCGGCTGTACGACGATCCTGTCGCCGGGCCGGGTGAAGACCTGGATCGCCATGCCGATCCCCTTGACGATGCCGGGAATATAGCTCAGCCACTCGGGACGGATCTCCCACCCGTGGTGCTCGCGCTGCCAGTCGACGATGGCCGGACGGTACTCCGCTGGTTCGGTCGTGTAGCCGAAAACCGGGTGGTCGAGCCGCAGGCGCAGCGCCTCGACGACGAACGGCGGCGTCTCGAAATCCATGTCGGCGACCCACAGCGGCAACAGATCGTCGCGGCCGTAGCGCTCCTTCAGCACATCGAACTTGATCGCCCCCGTACCCCGGCGATCCACGGGTTTATCGAAATCGTATGTCATGGTTTTCAGTCATTGAGAGCCTGGCGGATATCTTCGAACAGGTCGTCGGGATCCTCCAGCCCGATCGACAGCCGGACCGTCTGCTGGCTGACATCCATCTTGCGGCGCTCCTCCTCGCTGAAGGTTCCGAAGATCGTGCTGGCCGGATGGATGGCCAGCGACTTGTTGTCGAAAAGGTTCGTCGCGCGGCGGATTAGGCGCAGGCGGTCGATCATGCGGAAGCAGGCTTCGCGCGAGGCGAGGTCTACGGTCATCATCGCGCCGGCCTTGTCGCCGAAGAGCGAGCGGCTCAACGCATGGTAGGGGTTCTCCTCGAGCCCCGTGTAGTTGACGCGCACGATGCCGGGCAACGACTGCAACCGTCGGGCCAGCGCGAGGCAGGTCGACGAGGCGCGTTCGTAGCGGACCTGCATCGTCTCCAGACCGAGCGTCTGCATGTAGGCGACGTGCGGCGTCATGTAGGCGCCGAGGTTCCGCACGATCTCGCGGCGCATCTTCGCCGTGAAGGCGCCGTTGCCGAACTGCGCGGCCAGCGGCGCGAGCCGCCGGGAGCGGGAGCAGTCGAACGTGGCGTAGTCGATCACCAGCCCGCCCAGCGACGTGGCGCCGCCCGAGACGTATTTCGTGCTCGACACCACCTCGATGTCGACGCCGCAGTCGGCGGCGCGGAAGTGGGTGAAGGGAATGACGGTCGTGTCCACGACGAGCGGCGCCCCCTTGCGGCGGCAGATCGCCGAGAGGGCCCGGAGGTCGGCCACCTCCAGCTGGGGGTTGGTGATCGCCTCGAGGAACACGCCGGCCGTGGCGTCGTCGATCGCGGCCTCCACGGCCGACGGGTCGGTCATGTCGCAGAGGCGCGTCTCGACCCCGAAGTCGGCCAGCGTCGAGCGGAAAAACGAGTAGGTGTTGCCGAAGATGTGGGGCGATGCGACGATGTTCGATCCGGCATGGGCGAGCGCCAGGAAGGTATTGCTGATCGCGGCCATGCCCGAGCTGAAGGCCATGACGTCGTGCGCCCCCGTGACGGCCTTGACCTCGTTTTCGAAGTGCGCGACCGTCGGGTTGGTCAGACGCGAATAGGCGAAGTCGGCCGTGCGGCCCGTGAAGGCCGCCTCCATCTGCGCGGCATCGTCGAACTCGTAGGCGGCCGTGTGGTAGACGGGCATCGACAGCGAGCGGTAGGCGTCGCGGGCCGGATAATCGGTGTGCAGCAGGCGCGAGGCGGTGGCAAGATTCTTTTTCGCAGTCATGATCGGCAGGGGATTAGAGGGCGAAAAGGATGAACATCTGGGCCGTAAGCACGCGCAGGAACATCACGACCGGATAGACCGTCGAGTAGCCGACGGCGGGCATGTCGTTGCCGGCCGTGGCGTTGGCGTAGGCCAGTGCCGGGGGGTCGGTCATCGAGCCGGCGATAAGACCCATGAGCGTATAGTAGTTCATCTTGAGCCACAGACGGGCCACCAGCGAGACGATGACGAGCGGCAGCATCGTGATGATTACGCCGTAGCCGATCCAGCGGTAACCGCCGTCGGCGATGGCGTCGACGAAGCCGCTGCCGGCGCCGATACCCACCGCCGCGAGGAACAGGGCGATGCCGATCTCGCGCAGCATGAGGTTGGCGCTGGTGGTCGTGTAGGTCACCAGACGGAAGTGGGTGCCGAAGCGGCCGATCAGGATGGCGACGATCAGCGGACCGCCGGCCAGACCCAGCTTGACGGGCTGCGGCACGTTGAGCAGCGGAATCGAGCCTAGCAGCACGCCGAGCGCGATGCCGATGAAGATCGTGATGAGGTTGGGGTGGTCGAGCTTCTTGAGCGAGTTGCCCAGCAGGTCGGCGACCTTGGCCACCGACTTCTCGGATCCGACGACCATCACGCGGTCGCCCACCTGGAGTTCGAGACCCTGGTAGGGGATCAGATCCATACCCGCACGGTTGACGCGCGAGATGGTGATGCCGTATTTGGTGCGCAGGCGCAGGTCGGAGAACTTCTTGCCGTTGATCTCGGGACGCGAGATGAGGATGCGGCGCGAGATGAGCTCCGAGTTGGGCGTGTTGTTGCCCCACTGTTCGTCGTCCATCTCCACCGTGTGGCCGAAGAAGGCCACGATCGCCTCGATGTCCTCGCCCTGGCCGATGATGCAGAGGCGGTCGCCCATACGGATCACCGTGTCGCCGTCGGCCATGACGATCTCGCCCGAGGGGTGCATGACGCGCGAGATGACGAACTGGCGGTTGATCAGGTCGCGGATGTATTCGACCGTGCGGCCGTCGAGCATCTGGTTGGTGAACTCTACCGAGACCTTGTCGGCGAGCTTCCGCTCGGCCGAAAGGGCGGCCAGCCCCTCGTCCTCCTTCTCGAACTTGATGCGCAGGGCGAAGCGCACGAGGATCATCGTCAGGATGATACCCACCACACCCAGCGGATAGGCCACGGCGTAGCCCATGGCGATCGTCTGGTCCTGAATGCCCGAAGCGTCGGCATAGGCCTGCTGGGCGGCACCCAGACCGGGCGTGTTGGTCACGGCTCCCGACAGGATGCCGACCATCGTGGGGATCGGGGTGCCCGTCACGAGATGGATGACATAGGTCGTCGCGACGCCCAGCAGCACGATGGCCGTGGCGCATCCCACCAGCGTGATGCCGCCGTGCTTGAAGGCCGAAATGAATCCCGGGCCCACTTGCAGACCGATCGAGAAGACGAAGAGTATCAGGCCGAATTCCTGCACGAAATGGCGCACTTCGTTATCCACTGTCATGCCGAAATGGCTCAGGAAGATACCGACGAAGAGAATCCAGGTGATACCGAGCGATACGCCGCCGATCTTGATCTTTCCGAGCAGGATGCCGAAAGTGATGACCAGCGCGAAGGTCAGCACCGCGTGTGCGATGCCGTTACCGAAAAAGAGGGTGTATAGCCACTCCATAGAAAGGGAAATGATGTTTTACTTTGCGCATTTTCCAGCGATGCGCGTTCGATCGTGCAAAAGTAGCACTTATTTAAGAATTATAAAAACTAATAGAGGTATTTTTCGATCAGCGGCAGCAGGAGCGCCGTGGCGAATCCCATCAATGCCATCGCCAGTCCGCTCAACGCCCCCTCGACGGCACCCAGTTCGAGCGCCCGGGCCGTACCGATGCCGTGTGCCGCGGCGCCCAGGGCGAACCCCCGCGCCTCGGGCTCGGCGACGCCGCAGCGGCGGAGGATCTGCTCGCCGCAGATGTTGCCGAAGATGCCGACGCAGAAGACCACCACCGACGTCACGGGTGGAATCCCGCCGAGCGGTTCCGACACCGCCACGGCGATCGGGATGGTGACCGACTTGGGGGCCAGCGAGGTGAGCAGCTGCCGGTCGGCGCCCAGCGCGCCCGCGATGAGCAGGACGCTTCCGATGCCCGCGAGACACCCCACGAGCGTCGAGACCGAAACCTGGAGCAGGCTGCCGCGCAGCCGCTCGACCTGTTCGTAGAGCAGGTAGCCCAGCGCCACGACCGACATGCCCAGGGCGAAGCGCAGGATGCCGGTGGCCTCTTCGTAACGGGCGTAGTCGATGCCGGCCGCACGCAGGAAGACGATCACGGCGACGAAGGTGAGCAGCACGGGGTGGAGGATCATCAGCCGCGTGCGGCGGTAGAGCATCCCGCCCAGGCAGTAGAGCGATACGGTGAGCGTGAGCAGGGCAAGATCCGAAGCGATAAACGGTTCCATCGGTTATCTCTTGTGTTTGGTTAACGATTGGTAGGTCCAGCCGCAGACGAGGAGAACGACGACGGTGGAGACGACCGATGCCACGACGACGGCCGCGAGGTTGTCGAGAATGACCCGGTAGGAGTCCATCAGCCCCACGCCGTAGGGGACGAAGAAGAGCGCCATGGCGCCGAGTAGGAATTTTGCGGCCGGGCGGACCTGCTCGGCCCGGACCCACCCCAGGCTGAGGGCCACGAAGAGCAGGATCATGCCGATGATGTTGCCCGAGATGTAGTTGCCTGTGAGCTGGCTCAGGCCGTTGCCGACGAGCCAGCAGATCAGAATGCAGAGAATGCCGATCATGATTGCGTGTTTTCGGGGAGCAAAGATAGCGCGCCGGAGAGGGAAATGCAAGCCGCGGCGGTGGGAATCGGAGCGACTTCGTCCGGACAATTGGCGATTCGGTGAAACATTCGTACCTTTACCGCGCAGACCGCTCCGCGCTTTTCGCGGAGGCGGCGCAGCAGCGGGAGGGGCGCTCCTTTCCGACGACGGATTTTACGCGAACGAACGATGGATACATTCAGAAATCTGACCGAAGTCGAGATCGAGCGGCTGGAGCGCCAGGGGTGCCTGGCCGACGACTGGAACCGGGTGCGGGTGGCCGAGGCGTTCGAGCCCGACCACGTGCACCACGTCCGTTTTTCGGGCGAGGTGAAGCTGGGCGTGTTCCGGCGCGAATTCATCCTGCCCGGAGGCATTACGCGGCACGCCGGCCTGCACCATGCCGCATTGCATAACGTGACCGTGGGCGACGACTGCCGCATCGAAAACATCCGCAACTACATAGCCAACTACGAGATCGGGCACGACACCTTCATCGCGAACGCGGACCTCATACTGGTCGACGGAGTGTCGCGCTTCGGCAACGGCACCGAAGTCTCGGTGCTGAACGAAACCGGCGGCCGCGAGGTGCCCATCACCGACAAGCTGTCGGCCCACTTCGCCTACATCATGGCCCTCTATCGCCACCGTCCCGGGCTGATCGCCCGCATGCGTGCGATCACGGATTACTATGCCGAAAAGCACGCGTCGAGCGTGGGCACAATAGGCTCCCATGCGAGAATATGCAACACGGGCACCATCCGCAACGTGCGTATCGGCGAATACACGACCGTCGAGGGCGCGGGCAGGCTCTGCAACGGCAGCATCAACGGCAACCGCGAGGCGCCGGTGCATATCGGCCACGGGGTCGTCATGGACGACTTCATCGTATCGAGCGGTTCGCGCATCGACGACGGGGCCATGATCGCCCGCTGCTTCGTGGGGCAGGCCTGCCGGCTGGGTCACAACTATTCGGCCAGCGACTCGCTCTTCTTCAGCAACTGCCAGGGCGAGAACGGCGAGGCGTGCGCCATCTTCGCCGGGCCGTTCACGGTGACGCACCACAAGAGTACGCTGCTCATCGCCGGCATGTTCTCGTTCATGAACGCCGGATCGGGCTCCAACCAGAGCAACCACATGTACAAGCTGGGCCCCATCCACCAGGGCACCCTGGAGCGCGGAGCCAAGACCACCTCCGACTCCTATATCCTCTGGCCCGCCCGCGTGGGGGCCTTCTCGCTGGTGATGGGCCGCCACGTGAACCATTCCGACACGACCAACCTGCCGTTCTCCTACCTGATCGAGCAGAACAACACGACCTATCTGGTCCCCGGCGTCAATCTGCGCAGCGTGGGCACGATCCGCGATGCGCAGAAGTGGCCCCGGCGCGACCGGCGCACGGATCCGCACCGGTTGGATTGCATCAACTACAATCTCTTGAGCCCCTATACCGTGCAGAAGATGTTCAAGGGGCTGAAGACGCTGCGCAACCTGCGCTATGCCAGCGGCGAGTTGAGCGACATCTACTCGTTCCACAGCGCCAAGATCCGCAACTCGGCCCTGAAAAAGGGGATCGGCTTCTATGAAACGGCCATCCATAAATTTCTGGGGAACTCGCTCATCAAACGGCTGGAGGGCATCGACTTCGAGAGCGACGAGGCGATACGCGCCCGCCTGCGCCCCTCGACGCCGGTCGGCGCGGGCGAGTGGGTGGACATCTCCGGACTGATCGCCCCCAAGAGCGAGATCGACCGGCTGATCGACCGGATCGAAACGGGCGAGGTGGACCGGCTGAAGGCCATCAACGCCGAATTCGAGCGGATGCACGCCGACTACTACGCCTACGAATGGACCTGGGCCTATGGCAAGCTGGAGGAGTTCTACGGCGTGAAGCCCGAGGAGATGACGGCGCGGGAGGTCATCCGCATCGTGGAGCGGTGGAAGGAGTGCGTCGTCGGACTGGACCGGATGGTCTACGAAGATGCCCGAAAGGAGTTTTCGATGGCTTCGATGACCGGATTCGGCGCCGACGGCTCGCGGTTGGAGAAGGAACTGGATTTCGAGCAGGTGCGCGGCGATTTCGAGAGCAACCCGTTCGTCACCGCCGTGCTGCAACACATCGACGCGAAGACCGCCCTGGGCGACGAGCTGATCGGGCGGATGGAAAAGACGATCGCCTCGAACGCGGGGCGGAGCGGCTGCTGACCGCTGCCGCCGGACGATCGCTCCGGCGACTGTGTTCCCTTTTGGAAGAGAGCCGCCGACCTGCCGGACAATATTATTCGGTCCGTATGGAACCGGATTTGCAGGAAATGTTGTAAATTTGCGGCGATTTATGTCCGCAACGGACCTAATTGAGAAATGATTATGAAGAGGAAAACGATGATGATCCTGGCCGCCTGCCTGTTCGCGGCCACGACGGCGGCCGCACAGGAGCTGCCGCGCAAGGTCGATAACGTCGAGGTGCTCGATCTGGAGGGCAAGCCCGCCAAGCTGCCTCACTGGGGCGAAAAGAACCTGATGATCTTCTACGTCGATCCCGACCGCCATAAGCAGAACCAGGAGTTCACCGAGGAGCTCGAGGCCAACCACCGGGCCGAGGGCGACAACCTCTACGGCTTCGGCGTCATGAACCTCAAGGACGCCCCGTTCGTTCCCAACGGCATGGCCCGCAACATGGCCCGCAAGCGCACGGAGAAGAACGGCGCCACGGTACTGGCCGACCAGGATCGCATCCTGAGCCGTGCCTGGGGGCTGGGCGACTGCAACAACCAGTTCGTGCTGATGCTCGTCTCGAAGGAGGGCGAGCTGGTTTTCCTGCGCAAGGGCGAACTGACGGAGGCCGACAAGGCGGCGTTCTACGAGACGCTCGAAAAGTATAAATAAGGCGTCGTGCCGCCACCGCCCGCCGGGGCGGTGCATGCCGTCCGGAGCGATCGCCGCCCGAGCGACATGACGGTCATTGCCGAAACCTTCGGATTTCATGGACGAAACGAAAAACCGGGAACGGTGCCGCAGGATCAAGACGCGCAGTCGGTTTTCGACGCTGCTGATCCTCTATCTCTGTGCGGCGCTGATCCTGCCCAACTGCATCCTCGCCAACACCGAGCACTACGGGTGGTGGAGCACGGAGGTGCTGATCCTCATGCCGCTGGGATTCTACATGATGTGGAGCGTGGCGCTGCGCCGCTCGGGCGTGATGATCTGGGCCGCCTTCCCGTTCATCTTTTTCAGCGCCTTCCAGATCGTGCTGCTCTATCTGTTCGGCAACTCGATCATCGCCACCGACATGTTCACCAACGTGCTGACCACCAATCCGGGCGAGGCGTCGGAGCTGCTCTCGAACATCTACCCGTCGGTGATCTTCGTCTGCGTGCTCTACATCCCGCTGCTGTGGCTCGCCACGCGTGAAATAGCCCACCGGCGCTACATCACCCGTACGGCCCGCCTGACCGTGGGGCTGAGCGGCGCGGCGCTCTTCGCGATCGGCACGCTGCTGCTCTGGCCTGCCTATCGCGCCAGCGAGACGCGCCACGTGCTGCGCGACGAGATCTTTCCCGTCAACGTGATGTACAACGTCGGGCTCTGCGCCTCGGAGTTCCGCAAGGCGAGCGCCTTCGGGCAGACCGCGGCCGACTTCACCTACCGTGCCCGACGCGTGGCCGAGGCTCCCGGACGCGAGATCTACGTCTATGTCATCGGCGAAGCGTCGCGGGCGATGAACTGGCAGCTCTACGGCTACGGACGCGAAACCACACCGCGGCTGGCTGCGATGGAGGATCTGGTGCTCTTCCGCGACGTGCTGACGCAGAGCAACACGACCCACAAGAGCGTGCCGATGATCCTCTCGTCGGTAGCCACCGACGAGCACGAGGAACTCTACCGTCGCAAGGGACTTCCCGCGCTGTTCAACGAGGCGGGCTTCGAGACGTGGTTCATCTCCAACCAGGCGCCCCAGGGTGCCATGATCGACCACCTGGCCCACGACGCGCAGCATATCGAATACCTCGGGGCCCCGCGCCACGACGGACAGCTGCTCGACTCGATGAAACGCGCGATCGCCGGCAGCGACGCCCGCAAGCTCCTCTTCATCCTCCACTGCTACGGCTCGCACTTCAGCTACCACCAGCGCTATCCGCGCGAATTCGCCCGCTTCGTTCCCGACGACGACGTGGCCATCTCGGAGCAGAACATCGACCGGATCCGCAACGCCTACGACAACTCGGTCTTCTACACCGACCACTTCCTCGCGGAGACGATCGGCTACCTGCGCTCGCTCGACGGCGTCTGCTCGGCGCTGCTCTACTGCGCCGACCACGGCGAGGATCTGCTCGACGACGACCGCCGCCGCTTTCTCCACGCCTCGCCCACGACGACGGCCTATCAGCTCCACGTCGCGGCGCTGGCCTGGTTTTCCGATGCCTACCGGCGGCAATTCCCCGGGCAGGCCGCCGCAGCCTGCCGCAATGCCGACGCTCCCGCCACCACCCACGCGCTTTTCCATACGATGGCCGGCATGGCGTCGATCCGCGGCGACTACGTGTCGCGCGAGGCGTCGCTGGTCGACTCGCTCTACGACCGCCGGGCTCCGCGCCGCTATCTCAACGACCACAACGAAGCCGTGCCGCACTGGCAAACCGGCCTCGACGAGCGCGATGCGGCCGTCTTCGCCCGCGGCGGAGTCGCCCTGGAACGCCCCTGAAAAACCGGCGCAGGCGGCGGGGTAGTGCGCCGCCCGTGAACGTGCCGGCCGATAAAATAAAAAGGGAAGCCCGCTCTGCATGAGCGGGCTTCCCTTTATTCCAAGTCGGGATACGATTATTTCGCAGCCTCTACGGACTCCTTGCGGAACTCCTTCATGAGTTTCGACAGCTCGAGCGCCGACTTGCGGGCGCGCGTACCGGCAGCCTTGTTACCCTTCTCTACCTGAGCAGCTGCGTTGGCTGCGAACACCTCGAACTCGGCGTTGATCTTTTCTACTAACTCTTTCATCTCTTTTTGAATTTGGTTGGGTTGTTTGGGGGCAAATATAAACAAAAAATCCGATAATCGTCTGTCAGCGATCGCTTTTTTGCCGAAAAAGGAGCTCCCTGCGACGTCGGTGTCCCCGCAGGGCACGGGGCCGCCGAAAAATACCTAACAATAAGGATTGGACTTTTCGCGCCGAATCTCTATCTTTACGTCCTTAAAACAGAAACAAGATGCGTCTATCCGAACTCAAGACCGGCGAATCGGCGACGATCATCAAAGTGATGGGCCACGGCGGATTCCGCCGGCGCATCATGGAGATGGGGTTCGTGCGGTCGCAGCGCGTGACCGTGGTGCTCAACGCTCCGCTCAAGGATCCCATCGAATACAAGGTCATGGGGTACGACATCTCGTTGCGGCGCAGCGAAGCCGACATGGTCGTCGTGATGTCGGACGAGGAGGCGCGCGAACACCTCGCCGGCCGGCTCCGCGAAACGCCCGAGGCGGTGGCCGCCGAACGGGTTGCGGAGTGCCGCACGCTCGACGAGGTGGTGGAACGCCACACCCGGACGATCACCGTGGCGCTCGTCGGCAACCCCAACAGCGGCAAGACGTCGCTCTTCAACGCCATTTCGGGCAGCCGCGAACATGTGGGCAACTACAGCGGCGTCACGGTAGGTGCCAAGCGCGGCTACCGCACCTACGGCGGCTACCGCTTCGAGGTGACCGACCTGCCCGGGACCTATGCGCTGTCGGCCTACACGCCCGAGGAGCGCTACGTGCGCAGCCACCTCGAACGGCAGATGCCCGACGTGGTAATCAACTCCGTGGTGGCGTCGAACCTCGAACGCAACCTCTACCTGACGACCGAACTGATCGACATCAATCCGCGCATGGTCGTGGCGCTGAACATGTTCGACGAGCTGACCGCAAGCGGCGCCCGCCTCGACTTCGAGAGCCTGGGGGGCATGCTCGGCGTGCCGATGGTGCCCGTCGAGGCGCGCAACGGCGTGGGGATCGACGAGCTGCTCGACACGGTGATCGCCGTCTACGAGAACCGCGACCGACGCGTGCGCCACATCCATATCGGCATGGGATCGGTCGTCGAGGAGGGGCTCCGCCGGCTCAATGCCGACATGGGACTCCATCGCGACGAGCTGCCCAAGCACTTCCCGCCGCGCTATTTCGCGATGAAGATGCTCGAAGGCGACGAGCAGGTCGAGCGGATGCTCGCGGCCTGTCCCGGTTACGACCGCTGGCGCGCGATCCGCGACCGCGAAGCCCGCCGCATCGCCGAGACACTGGGCGAGGATGTCGAGACGGCCTTCGCCAACCAGAAATACGGCTTCATCTCGGGTGCGCTGAAGGAGACCTATACGCCCGGAGCGCGCGAGGCGACTTCGGCCACGGCCATCATCGACGCCTTCGTGACGCACCGTCTGTGGGGCTTCCCCATCTTCTTCGCCCTGATGGGGCTCATGTTCTGGTGCACCTTCTCGCTCGGTGCCTATCCCCAGGAGTGGATCGAGACGCTGGTGGGGTGGATCGGCAGCGGGGTGGACAGCCTGATGCCGGCCGGACCGCTGCGCGACCTGGTGGTCGACGGCGTGATCGGCGGCGTGGGATCGGTGATCGTCTTCCTGCCCAACATCATGATCCTCTATCTGTTCATCTCCTTCATGGAGGATTCGGGCTACCTGGCGCGCGCCGCCTTCATCATGGACCGCGTGATGCACCGCATCGGCGTCCACGGCAAGTCGTTCATCCCGCTCGTCATGGGCTTCGGCTGCAATGTGCCGGCCATCATGGCCTGCCGCACGATCGAGAGCCGCAGCAGCCGGCTCATCACCATCATGATCCTCCCGTTCATGTCGTGCAGCGCCCGGCTGCCGATCTACATGCTCATGGCCGGGACCTTCTTCGCCGCCCGGGCCGGACTGGTGATGACGGGGCTCTATGTCGCCGGCATCCTCTTCGCCGTCCTCACCGCACGCCTCATGCGCCGTCATATCTTCCCGGTCGACGAGACGCCTTTCGTCATGGAGCTGCCTCCCTACCGCATTCCCACGGCCCGGGCCACCGTCTCGCACATGTGGGACAAATGCGCGCAGTATCTCCGCAAGATGGGCGGCATGATCCTCGTAGCCTCCGTCGCCGTGTGGTTCCTGAGCTACTATCCGCGCACGGAGCATCTGCCCGCCGATTCGCTCGACCACTACGAGAACTCCTACCTCGGACGGCTGGGCCGCGGCTGCGAACCGGTATTCGAACCGCTGGGGCTCGACTGGAAGGCGAGCGTGGCGCTGCTGACGGGCGTCCCGGCCAAGGAGATCGTCGTCAGCACGCTGGGCGTGCTCTACAATGCCGATACGGCCGACCGCGAAACGACCGGCGGGGAGGAGCCGTCGAGCCTCTCGTCGCGCATCGCCGCCAGCGGCGATTTTACCACGGCCTCGGCGCTGGCCTTCCTCATCTTCATCCTGCTCTACTTCCCCTGCATCGCCACGGTGACGGCCATCGGATCGGAGGCGGGATGGCATTGGGCCGCCGGAGCGGTGGTCTACGACACCGCGCTGGCCTGGCTTGCGGCCTGGGGAGTCTATCATCTGGCCCTGTGGCTCTGATTCGCAGTAAGCTATGGAGTGGCAGGAGTGGATCGTATGGGGCGTCGGACTGGCGACCGCCGCTGTCATCATTCGCCGGATCCGCCGTGCGCTGTGCGGCAAGCGGAAGGGGGGCTGCGCTTCATGCGGCGAGACGGAATGCCCCTTGAGAAAACACACACGAAAAACCTGAAACCATGAAAAACCACAGCATCCTGTTCGTCTGCCTCGGAAACATCTGCCGGTCGCCGGCCGCCGAGGAGGTCATGCGGCAGCTGGTCGCCCGGCGCGGCCTTTCGGAGCGGATCGTCGTCGATTCGGCGGGAACCTACGGCGGACACGCGGGCGAATTGCCCGACCCGCGCATGCGGCGGGCGGCCGCCGAACGCGGCTACCGGCTGACCCACCGGTCGCGCCGCGTGGTGGAGGAGGATTTCGAGCGCTTCGACCGCATCGTCGTCATGGACGACATGAACTACGAGGCGATGCACCGTTTGGCGCCGTCTCGCGAGGCGGCCGAAAAGATCTACCGCATGACGGAGTTCTGCCGCCGCCACGCCGACCGCAGCTACGTGCCCGATCCCTATTACGAGGGGCACGAAGGGTTCGCGCTGGTGCTGGACCTGCTGGAAGATGGCTGCGCGGGACTGCTCGATGCGCTCGCGGACGCATGACCTCGGCCCCGGAATACAGAGGCGCCGCTCTCCTTCGGGGGAGCGGCGCCTCTTCGCTGCATGGCGGGCGACGGTCAGAAATCGAGCCCGCAGCTGAATGCGTAGCTGTTGCGCAGCGGCGATCCCTTCTCGGCCAGACGGTAGGCGAAGTCCAACCGCAGGTGGAAGATGCGGATGCCGGCCCCCGCACTGAAGTAGCTGGGATCGACCATACTGCGCTCGCCGTAGTGGTATCCCGTGCGGAGCTGGAAGAGCTGCATGAGGTTGTATTCGACACCCGCCGAGAGCTGGAACCCGCGCAACGGAGCGGGGGTGAAGCAGTATCCGGCGTCGAGCCCCACGGTGATCTGGTGGGCATCGGAAAGGTAGGTGTCCAGCGCTGCTCCCGCCGTGATGTCCATCGGCAGGCGGTAGCCCTTGTCGCCCAGGTAACCGCCCAGATTGCCCAGCTTGGCTCCGGCCCGCAGCGTGGAGTAGTGGCCCAATCCTTCGAGCGGCATGCGCCAGGCTGCCGAGAGGTCGACGGCCAGAGCGTCGGCCGTCGTGCCGGGGCGCTTGACATGCAGGTAGCGCCCCACGGCTCCCAAGGCCCAGCCACCGCCCAGACGGCGCGAGTAGCCCAGGTCGACGGCCATGTCGTTGTTGCCCCGCTCGCGCAGGTACTGCCGCCAGCCGATCTGCGCCAGATTGATGTTGTCGAAACGGCACATGCCCGAGACGGCGTAGTAGTCGTCTCCGCCCAGCCGCTGGTAGGAGGTGGAGACCTGCGTGGGCATCTCGGAGAAGATGGCCGTCGCCGCATTGCCGTAGAGGGCGTGGGAGCCCGAGAGGGTGGTCATCTGCACGCCGCCCATGCCGATCGACTTGGCGTCGGGCATCGGGAGCACCGCCTCCTGGGCGGATGCCGGGAGCAGGTGCAGCGCTGCGGCTCCCAGCAGGATCGTCACGAATCGGTTCATACGCATCATGGGTGCAAAGATAGTGCAAGAGCGGGATCGGAGCGCTATATTTTCAGAAAAATCCGCTGCCGGTACATCCAGCCGAGGAGGGCGAAGACCACGAGGTAGTTGCCCGCCGTGAGCCACACGGCGTAGAAATCGCCCAGATAACGCTCCAGCCCGTAGCTCAGCGAGGCGACGACGCAGCGGAAGTTGACGCACTCGCCCAGCAGGTAGGCCGCGATGGAGTTCATGCCGTAGATCTTCAGCCAGGCGAGCCCCCGTGTCCATCCCCGGCAATCCACCGCGTAATAGAACAGGGCCATCAGTAGAAAGCAGTATCCGCCCGAGAGCAGCGTCATGCTGCACGTCCACAGCCGCTTGATGACCGGCATCTGAAGGCTCCACAGCCACCCGGCGGCGACCAGCGCGACACCCGCGGCCGCGAGCTTGAACGCCGTGCGGCGGCGGTCGGCGTCGCCCCGCATCATCATGCCGCCGGCCAGCGAACCCAGCAGCACGGTGACGCCGAACGTCAGCGAGCTCCAGATCCAGGTGTAGGTGTAGCCCGGATCGAAATGCCATGCCCCGTCGTCGCCGCGCCAGGCACCGTCGCGGAACCGCCCGAGCACCCAGCGGTCGACCCGCTCGGCGAAATTGCCCTCGGGGGTGAAGTCGCCGCAGAAGGTCATCGGCACCCAATAGACAGCCAGCAGCAATGCCGCGACGGCCAGCTGCGTGCGGACAGAGCCGTGGAGCAGCGTCAGCGCGGCGATGAGATAACCCGCGGCGATGGCCTGGAGCGTGTTGCTGTAAAGGTAGATACGGTCGGGATCGAGCCCCAGCAGGTTGCCCTGCACGACCATTCCCAGCACGAACAGTACGACGACCCGCCGCACGATCCTGCGATAGACGGCACCCTTGTCGGGCGCCTGGGCGTATTTGCGCAGCGAGAAGGGGAGCGCCGCTCCGGTCATGAAGAGAAAGAGCGGCATGACGAGGTCCCAGAACCGGAATCCGATCCACGGCTCGTGGTCGAGCTGGCGCAGCAGGCCGTCGAGGCAGGGCATGTCGAGTTGCCGGCCCAGCGCGATGACGACCGGCTGGAGAAAAACCAGCAGAAAGAGATCGGCGCCGCGCAGGATGTCGAGCGAGGCGAGCCGCGAAGGGGGCGGACGAGGCGTTCATAGGCATTCGCAGGTGTGCTGAAATGAAAAAACGGCAAGCGCCTGTCGAACGGGGTCGGCAGGCGCTCGGAGGTTTGTCGGACGACGGCGGTTTAGCAGTTCATCGCGCCGCAGCAGTGGATCACCTGACCGCTGACATACGACGAGAGGTCCGAGGCGAGGAACAGGGCGACGTTGGCCACGTCCTCGGGCGTGCCGCCGCGACGCAGCGGAATCTGCTTCGCCCAGCTCTCCTTGATCTCGTCCGAAAGCTGGTTGGTCATGTCGGTGATGATGAAGCCCGGAGCGATGCAGTTGGCGCGGATGCCGCGGGGACCCATCTCCTTGGCGATCGACTTGGCCAGACCGATCATGCCGGCCTTCGAGGCCGAGTAGTTGCACTGGCCGGCGTTGCCGCTCACGCCCACAACCGACGACATGTTGATGATCGAGCCCCCCTTCTGACGCGCCATGACGGGCGTCACGGCGTGGATGAAGTTGAAGGCCGACTTGAGGTTTACGGTCAGCACGGCGTCCCACTGGGCCTCCGACATGCGCATCATCAGGCCGTCCTTGGTGATGCCTGCGTTGTTGACCAAGATGTCGATACGGCCGAAATCCTTGAGGATCTGGTCGATCACCTCGTGCGTCTGCGCGAAGTCGGCAGCGTTGGAGGCATAGCCCTTGGCCTTGACGCCCAGCGCGGCGATCTCGGCCTCGGTGGCCTTGCCGTTTTCGTCGATCGTAAGGTCGGTGAACGCCACGTCGGCGCCCTCCGAAGCGAATTTGAGAGCGATGGCCTTGCCGATGCCGCGGGCGGCGCCCGTCACGACAGCGACTTTTCCTTCGAGTAATTTCATAGCAATCTGTATTTTAAGATGAATATTTCCGGCGTTTCGACAACAAAGTTACGAAAATAAATCGGATTCGGTGCAGCGTTCGGTAAATATTCGCTATATTTACGCTCCGTAAGCGGAATGGGCGAAACGGCTTACGGTATGAAAGCGACGCGGGGCTCCGCAACGCTTTCCGCCCCTCCCGCCGCCGATTGAGCATACAAACCCGTAATAATATATATGGAAAGAGACACCCGCATTTTCGATCTGATCGCCGCCGAACGCAGCCGTCAGACGCACGGTATCGAGCTGATCGCCTCGGAGAACTTCGTGAGCGACCAGGTGATGGAGGCCATGGGCTCCGTACTGACCAACAAATACGCCGAGGGCTATCCCGCAGCGCGCTACTACGGCGGCTGCGAGGTCGTCGACCAGGTCGAGCGGCTGGCTATCGAGCGCATCTGCGAGCTCTACGGCGCCGAGTACGCCAACGTGCAGCCCCATTCGGGTGCGCAGGCCAACATGGCCGTCTTCTTCGCCTGCATGCAGCCGGGCGACACCTTCATGGGACTCGACCTGGCCCACGGAGGCCACCTCTCGCACGGTTCGCCGGTCAACATGTCGGGCAAATACTTCAAGGCCGTCGGCTACCAGCTGGACGAAGCCACCGGCACGATCGACTACGACGCCATGGAGCGCAAGGCGCTGGAGTGCAAGCCCAAACTGATCGTGGGCGGCGCCTCGGCCTACTCGCGCGAATGGGACTACAAGCGCATGCGCGAGATCGCCGACAAGGTGGGCGCGCTGCTGATGGTCGACATGGCCCACACGGCCGGTCTGATCGCCGCAGGGCTGCTCGACAACCCCGTGAAATACGCCCACATCGTCACCTCGACGACCCACAAGACCCTGCGCGGTCCGCGCGGCGGCATCATCCTCATGGGCAAGGATTTCGAGAATCCCTGGGGCCAGACCACGCCCAAGGGCGTCGTGAAGATGATGTCGCAGATTCTCAACTCGGCCGTCTTCCCCGGCATCCAGGGCGGACCGCTCGAGCACGTCATCGCCGCCAAGGCCGTGGCCTTCGGCGAGGCGCTCGACCCGAGCTACAAGGAGTACCAGCGCCAGGTGCAGAAGAACGCCCAGGCGATGGCCGCAGCCTTCGTCAAGCGCGGCTACAAGATCGTCTCGGGCGGCACGGACAACCACCTGATGCTCGTCGACCTGCGCACGAAGTTCCCCG
>CANASP010000026.1 GCA_947364365.1 uncultured Alistipes sp. | reverse complement strand
TAGGTGTTGCCCAGACGGCAGCCGCGGTGACCCAGCATGGGGTTGAACTCGGCCAGCGCCTCGACCTTGGCCACGATCTTCTTCAGCGGCACGTTCATCTCCTCGGCCATCTCCTGCTGACCCTTCTCGTCGTGGGGTACGAACTCGTGCAGAGGGGGGTCGAGCAGGCGGACGGTCACGGCATAGCCGTTCATCGCCTTGAACAGCCCCTCGAAGTCGCCGCGCTGGATCGGCAGCAACTTGGCCAGGGCCACGCGGCGGCCCGCCTCGTCGTCGGCGAGGATCATCTCGCGGATCGCCTTGATGCGGTCGCCCTCGAAGAACATGTGCTCGGTGCGGCACAGACCGATACCCTCGGCACCGAAGGCGAAGGCCTGGGCGGCGTCCTTGGGCGTGTCGGCGTTGGCGCGGACCTTCAGCACCGAATATTTGGCCGCCAGCTCCATCAGCTTGCCGAAGTCGCCCGACAGGTCGGCTGCCTTGGTGGCCACCTCGCCGAGGTAAACCTCGCCGGTCGAACCGTTGAGCGAGATCCAGTCGCCCTCCTTCACCGTAAAGCCGTTGACCTTGATCGTGCGGGCCTTGTAGTCGATCTCCAGCTCGCCGGCACCCGACACGCAGCACTTGCCCATGCCGCGCGCGACGACCGCCGCGTGGGAGGTCATACCGCCGCGCTGGGTGAGGATACCCGCGGCGTCGAGCATGCCCTTCAGGTCCTCGGGCGAGGTCTCGATACGCACCAGCACGGCCTTCTGACCCGTCTGGGCGAAGACCTTCTCGGCGTCGTCGGCGAAGAAGACCACGGGACCCGTGGCGGCGCCGGGCGAGGCGGGCAGACCCTTGGTGATGACCTGGGCGTGCTTGATCGCCTCCTTGTCGAAGACGGGGTGGAGCAGCTCGTCGAGCTTCTCGGGCTCGCAGCGCAGCACGGCGGTCTTCTCGTCGATGAGCCCCTCGCGCAGCATGTCCATGGCGATCTTGACCATCGCGGCGCCCGTGCGCTTGCCGTTGCGGCACTGCAGCATCCACAGCTTGCCGTCCTGGATCGTGAACTCGATGTCCTGCATGTCGGTGAAGTACTGCTCCAGGTGGTGCTGGATCTCGTTGAGCTCGGCGTAGACCGTCGGCATCACCTCCTCGAGCGAGGGGTACTTCGACGCACGGTCCTCCTCCGAGATGTTCTGCGCCTTGGCCCAGCGCTTCGAACCCTCGACGGTGATCTGCTGCGGGGTGCGGATACCGGCCACGACATCCTCGCCCTGGGCGTTGATGAGGTACTCGCCGTTGAAGATGTTCTCGCCCGTGGCGGCGTCGCGCGAGAAGGCTACGCCGGTGGCCGAGTTGCTGCCCATGTTACCGAATACCATCGCCTGTACCGAGACGGCCGTGCCCCACTCGGCGGGGATGTTGTTGAGCTTGCGGTAGAGGATGGCGCGCTCGTTCATCCACGAGCCGAAGACGGCGCAGATGGCGCCCCAGAGCTGGTCCCACGGGTTGGTGGGGAAGTCCTCGCCGGTCTGCGCCTTGACGGCGGCCTTGAACTTCACGACGAGCTCCTTCAGGTCGTCGGTCGTCAGGTCCGTGTCGTTCTTGATGCCGCGCTGCGCCTTCTGCTCCTCGATGATCACCTCGAACGGATCGTGGTCCTCCTTCGATACGGGCTTCATGCCCAGTACCACGTCGCCGTACATCTGCACGAAGCGGCGGTACGAGTCCCATGCGAAGCGGGGGTTGCCCGAGAGCTTCGAGACGGCCTCGACGGCCTCGTCGTTCATACCCAGGTTGAGGATCGTGTCCATCATGCCGGGCATCGAGGCGCGGGCGCCCGAACGCACCGACACGAGCAGGGGCTTCTCCTTGCCGCCGAACTGGCGCTCGGTGAGCCGCTCGATGTTCTTCACCGCGCGCTCCACCTCGGGACGGAGCATCTCGATGACGGCCTGCTTGCCGTGTGCGTAGTACTCGGTGCATACCTCCGTGGTGATGGTGAAGCCCGGGGGTACGGGGATGCCGATGAGGTTCATCTCCGCGAGGTTGGCACCCTTGCCGCCGAGCAGTTCACGCATTTTGCCGTTGCCTTCGGCCTCTTTATTGCCGAAAGTGTAGACTCGTTTTACGTCTGCCATAGTGTTTTATTGTTGAGAGTTGTTAAAAGTTTCTGTTTCGCGCGCTGTCGATATTAAAAATCGCCGCGCGACCTTCGGAAGAACGAAGATAGCGAAATTTTTCCATACTTCCAAAAAATCCTACGGGAAGTATGCGAAGAGGGGCAGGGCGTAGCTCGTGCCGCCGAGGTAGCGGCGGCGGTCGTAGGTGGGCGAGGGGCGGCCCGTGGCGGGGTCGAAGAGGAAGGGGCGGGCGTAGACATCGCCGCCGGCGAGGCCGAGTGCGGGGTCGGCCAGGATGCGGTCGCGCATGCGCCAGCCGGTGCGCGCGGCGACGGTGCCCCGACCGGCGGCCGCGGCGCGGGCCGTGACGTCGTCGAGCCCGAGGGCCTCGGCGTCGACCCCTTCGCTGCGGCCCAGCACCACCAGCGGGATGCCCCGGCGTTCGTCGCGCAGGGCCTCCACTATGGGCGGAACCATGCGCGGGTCGCTGCAAAGGAGCAGCCCCACGGTGTCGCGGCGGGCGGCGCGGCGGAGCGTCCCCTCGACATAGAGGTAGCGGTGCCCCGTCTCGTCGTAGTGGGGAAAGAAGCGGTCGCCGTGGTAGAGCAGGGCGAAGTCCATGCCGTCGCGGCTGTCGAGCGTGCGGTGGAGATAGACGTAGTCGCCTGCGGCGGCCGCGACCAGATCGCGGACGACCGACTCGTTCTCGACGCCCCAGAGCGCCGTGACGGGCATGGCCATCGAGTCGACGACGGCGGCCACGGCGCGGACCTTGCGGCGGTAGCGCTCCGAGGTCCAGCGGAGCCGTCCGGCGGGCGTGCGGTCGTCGTCGGCGTAGAAGGGCGAGGGGAGGGTGTCGTAGAGGTGGTCGATGTCGTAGTAGGCGATGCCCGTGGGGGCCGCTGCGGCGCGGGGTTGCGCCGCGGCACGGGGCACCGGGAGCAGCAGGGCGAGGAGCAGCGGCAGAAGCATCGGAGGTTGAAAGTTGAAAATTGAAAATTGAAAGTTGAAAGAGGGAAACGGGAAACGGGGGACGGGGGACGGGGGACGGGAGACGGGCGGGTCGTGCCGCGTGCCCGGGCCGCTATTCGGCGATCGTTCCCGATCCGGCGAGCACATCGCCGTCGTACCAGGCGGCGAACTGCCCGGCGGCGATGCCGCGCTGGGGCGCATCGAAGCGGATGAAGAGCCCCTCGTCGCGGCGGTAGAGCGTCGCCCCCTGCAAGGGCTGGCGGTAGCGGATGCGGACCGCATAGCGGCGGCTTTCGCCCGGCCGCATCGCCTGCGCGGGATCGAGCCAGTGGATCTCCGCCGGGTCGATGCGCAGCGCCTCGCGCCACAGCCCCGGGTGGGCGTCGCCCTCGCCCACGTAGACGACGTTGGCTTCGACGTCGGTGGCCAGGACGAAGAGCGATTCCTTCCGGCCGCCGATGCCCAGCCCCTTGCGCTGGCCCACGGTGTAGAAATGGGCCCCCGAATGGGTGCCGATCTTCTTGCCGTCGCGCACGGTGTAGCGCCACGGTGCGGCGAGCGCCGCGAGCAGGGCGGTGGAGGGGGCGGCCGTCTCCTCGCCGCCGTCGGGAAGCCGCCGCCGGAATTTTGGCCATTCGGCCTTGATCTCGTGGACGTTGCCCGTGCGGGCCGCTATTTTCTGCTGGAGGAAGACCGGCAGGTCGACCTTGCCGACGAAACAGATGCCCTGCGAATCCTTGCGGCGGGCCGTGGCCAGGTGCTGCTCTTCGGCGATGCGGCGCACCTCGGGTTTGAGCAGATCGCCTACGGGGAAGAGGGCGTAGCGCAGCTGCTCCTGCGAGAGCTGGCAGAGGAAGTAGCTCTGGTCCTTGTTGGGGTCGCTGCCCGCCAGCAGGCGGTAGCGGACGCTGCCGTCGGCGCTCCTCTCCTCGGCCTTGCGGCAGTAGTGGCCCGTGGCGACGTAGTCGGCGCCCAGCTTCAACGCCTCCTTGAGAAAGACGTCGAACTTGATCTCGCGGTTGCACAGCACGTCGGGATTGGGCGTGCGGCCGCGCTCGTACTCGGCGAACATGTAGTCGACCACCCGCCGGCGGTAGTCGGCCGAAAGATCGACCACGTGCAGCGGGATATCCAGCCGCTTGGCCACCAGCTCGGCGAAAAGGCGGTCGTCGTGCCACGGGCAGTCGCCCTCGAGCGTGCCGGTGGTGTCGTGCCAGTTGACCATGAAGAGCCCCACGACGTCGTGGCCCTGCCGCTTGAGCAGGTAGGCGGCCACCGACGAGTCGACGCCGCCCGAGAGTCCGATCACTACGCGTGCCATTCCCTTACAGATTCAGCAGCCCTTCGGGCAGGATGAACTTGATGCGCCGCGCCTCGAAATCGATATGCGCGATGAACGCTTCGACGGCCGGGACCAACACCTCGCGGCCGTCGATCGTCAGCTCGAAGAGCGGGTTGGCCTCGCTGTCGTAGTAGTCGGCGAGGGTCCCCGTGAAAAGCCTGCGGCCGCCGGCTTCCGGTTCGGACGCGCCGATCTGCTCGGCCTCGACGGCGAAGCCGACCAGATCTTCGAGGTAGAATTCGTCGTCGTCGGCCGTCTCGTCATCGAGCGCTATGGAGAATTCCAGCCCGAGCAGCTCGGTGGCGCGGCGTTCGGTGTCCAGGTCGTCGAATGCGGCGACGGCGCCCGTCCGGCCGCGTCGCTCGAAACGGCTGCACCAGAGCGGAACCTCCAGACCGTCGATCTCGACGAGGAAGGGCGTTTTTGCCGGATCGAAGTCGTCGGGGAACGGGGCGTAGAGCGAGAGCATCACGCCGCCCTCGGTGCCGAAGAGTTTGTTGATTCTGCCTGCGGGAGTTTTCATGCGCGGGGAAGTTTGCTGCAAAGGTAGTAAAAAGTTGAAAATAGGAGACCGAAAATGGCGCGTCGAAAGATCGCAGTCGGTCGTCCGTCCCGGTGTTCTGTCCGGACCTTGCTGGGCGGTGTCCTGGCTGGGCTGTCCGTTCCGGTGCCTCGGCCCGGCTTTGCCGTGCGGTGTCCTTTGCGGGCGGTTCTGCGGAATCCCCGGGCGTCTGTTTTGCGGTGCGAGCTGCGGGACCGGATGCGTGCGGATCTTGCTGTGCAGCGGCCGCGACCGGACCTTGCCGTGCGGTGTCCTTTGCGGGCGGTTCTGCGGAATTCCCGGGCGCCTGTTTTGCGGTGCGGTGCTGCGGGACCGGATGCGTGCGGACCTTGCCGTGCGCTGTCTTGGCTGGACTTTGCCGTGCGGCGGCCGCGACCGGATATCTGGGGGCGGGTATGCGAAAAACGGCAACCGCAGGGTTGCGGTTGCCGTTGGATCGGATCGGCGGGAAAGCGCTATTCGGCAGCGGTCTCCGTAGCCTCCTCGGCCGGAGCCTCGGCTGCGGCAGCTGCTTCGGCGGCCTCGCGGGCGGCAGCCTCGGCTGCGGCCTTCTTCTCGGCGATCGCCTTGGCGCGCTCCTCGTTCACCTTCGCCTCGGCGGCCAGACGGGCCTTCTCGGCCGACTTGGCGTCGGTCGCGAGCTTGTTGGTCTTGGCCTCGATGCGACCGTTCTTGCTCTCGAGCCACTTGTTGAAGCGGGCCTCGGCCTCGGTCTCGGTGAATGCGCCCTTCGCTACGCCACCCAGCAGGTGCTTCTTCATCAGCACGCCCTTGTAGGAGAGGATGGCACGGCAGGTATCCGTGGGTTGTGCGCCTTTAAGCAACCAATTCAGGGCTTTCTCGAAGTCCAGATCGATCGTAGCAGGATTCGTGTTGGGGTTGTAGGTACCCAGCTTCTCGATGAATTTACCATCACGTGGCGCTCTGCTATCTGCGGCAACGACGTGGTAGAAGGCGTAGCCCTTCTTGCCGTGGCGTGCCAGACGAATTTTAACAGCCATTTCGCTTTAAAATTTTGGTGAATGATTCTTTACGCTCAACCCTTTCGGGATAAAAAGCCTGCAAATGTAGGCAAAATATCCCGTGCGGCCAAACTTTTCGCGGGGAAAATGAGCGGCGGAGCCAGGCCCCGCTCTTTGGGTTCGCCCTTCGGGGACGGATGCGGTCGTGCCGGGCGGCTTTTGTCGGCGGGCCGGCAGCGGGCGGAGGGCGGACGGGTTGTCGGATGGTGGGCGTGTGCCGGCCGGGATGACCGGAAAAAGGATGTCGGCGACGAAGCGTGCCGGTGACCGGGGCCGGGTGCAGCCGGCGGGGCGACGGGGCGAGCCGGTTTCCGGCACCCCCCCCCAAAAAAAAACATGGAAAAGGGCCGCCGCGAGGGCGACCCTTTGGTGATCCCGGCGGGATTCGAACCCACGACCGACGGCTTAGAAGGCCGTTGCTCTATCCAACTGAGCTACGAGACCGTATGGAGTGTTCGGAGCTATGCTCCGGCGGCTTCGGCGTGCGGGCGGAGGCTGCTTTCGAGGCAGGCCTGCAATTCGCGCGGACGGACCGGCTTGGTGAGGAATCCGTTGCACCCGGCCTCCTCGGCGATGCGGCGGTCCGAGTCGAAGGCGTAGGCCGTCTGCATGATGATGGGCAGGTCGCTCGTGTGGAGCCGGATCTCGCGCAGCGCCTCGATTCCGTCCATCACGGGCATCTTGATGTCCATCAGTACGGCGTCGGGATGCCGTTCGAGCGCCAGATCGACAGCCTCGCGCCCGTTCTTGGCCCACAGCAGATCGTAGTGCTTGCGCAGAATGATCTCCAGCAGTTTGTAGTTGCTCTCCACATCGTCGGCGATGAGAATCAACGCGCGGCGGGGCTGTTGTTCGGGCTCGTTCATGACGTTCGACGGATTCTTGGTTCGACAAAGATAATCATTTTTCACGGATCGAACGCATTTTCATCGGAAAAATACGCCGCTCCACCGTGCCGTATTGCCCGACGCATCGGTCACGGTGAGCTCCGCGCGGTGGCGGCGGCCCGCTCCGGGGGACGGGAAACGGTGGAGCGCGAGCCCCTGCATGGGGTAGCGGTCGCAGGGAACCCACTCGCCGTCGATGCGCAGCGTGCAGGCGGCGACCCCCGAGAAGTTGTCGCCGACGCGGAAGCGCATGTCGGCGGAGTGCGTAAGGTCGGCGCCCTGGTCGAAGAGCGGGCTGATCGAGGGTGGGAGGGTGTCGGCCACGACGACGAAATCGCCCGTCGTGCGGCTCGATGCGGTGACCTGCCCCTCGGCGTAGTGGCCGCCGACGAAGGCGAGCTGTCCCTTGTGGGTCCGGCGGGCGAGCGCCGCGCGGAGCCGCCAGCGCTTCGGGACGTCGGCCGCGACGGAGAGCTGCATCGCCTCGTAGAGCGGGACGGAGGCGTCGAGGAACCGGTAGGCGGGCGAGAGGAGGACCACGCCGCGGGGCGCCCGGGGCGCCGGGCGCTCGGAGGGGGCGACGAAGAGCGGTTCGTAGAGCGCTCCGGCGGGGATGCGGGCCGTGGCGCGGTCGGCCACGCCCAGGCGGGCCGTGCGGCCGGGATAGAGCGGGACGGCCCCTTCGGGGCGTGCGGCCTCGAAGGCTGTCGGCCGGCCGTGGAGCGCGATCTCGATCGACGAGCGGTTGCCGCAGTCGTCCTCGACCTCGATTCGCAGGCGGCGGGTCTGGCCCGCCTCGGTACGCACCAGACCGCGCTCGCGCAGCGTGGGGTAGAAGCACGCGGGGGCGCGGTCGATCTGCGCCAGGCGGATCGCCTCGCAGCGGGCGCCGAGTTGCAGCGCATAGCAGCTCACGGCGTCGCAGCAGCGCGAGAGGTCGGGCGTGAAGCCGTCCATGCGGTATTCGAAACAGGGCTCGCCGTCGAGCGACGCGGTGATGCGCCAGATGCCGAAGGTGTTGTTCACGCCGTTGCGGCGGTCGGTGACCTCGGCGATGAAGTAGCCGCGGCGCCCCACCTCGACGGCCTCGTTGCGGGCCAGGCGGTAGCCTCCGTCGGCCGAGCGGAGCACGGCGTAGGTCTGGAGCGGGCGGCGCATGCAGATCCCGTCGAGCGAGTCGATCTCGACGTAGTGGAGCCTCAGGATGCGGGGCGGCAGGTCGTCGTGGGGGCGGACGATCCCCTCGCGCACGATGTTGAGGCGGCGGCCGCTGCCCGCCTCGCGCAGCTCGTAGTGGAGGTGGGGCCCCATCGACGAGCCGGTGTTGCCCGAGCGACCCACGCTGTCGCCGCGCCGCACGGGGAAACGCTCGGGGCCGAACCGCAGGTCGATGTCGTTGGAACGCCGCTGCCGCCGCTCGGTGTCGACGAGGCGTTCGAGCGCGTCGGGAAAGCGGAGCAGGTGGCCGTAGACGGCCGTCGTGCCGTCGGCGAGGGTGAGGTAGAGGGCGCGGCCGTAGCCGCCCGGAGTGATCGTCACGCGCGATATATAGCCGTCGGAGGCGGCTACGAGGGGTTTGCCCTCGACGCCGTCGGTCTTGATGTCGATGCCGGCGTGGAAGTGGGCGGGGCGCATCTCGCCGAAGTTGGCGGCGTAGCGCTGCGCCACCTCCCCGACGGGAAAGGCGTAGTCGCGCGGCGGGGCGGCGCGGAGCGCGGCGGCGTGAAACAGCGCGGCGGTGGCGAGCAGGGTCAGAAGAGAAGGTCGTCGCATGGTGTGTCGTCGTTGTCGGTGGTGACGATCCGCGCGGCCGTCCCGGCGACGGCTTCGTAGTCGTGGCCCAGCGAGAGCCCGTAGCGGATCAGTTTGGTTTTCAGTTCGCGCGGCGAGGCGGCCTTCGCGGTGCGGGCCTTGCGGCGCAGCTGCTCTTCGAGGCGCCCGGCCAGGCGGTCGGGGTCGCTCTGGGCGAGCGCTTCGCGGAGCGCCTCGTCGATCGTCGCGCGGGCGATCGCCTTGCGCTGGAGCGCCGCGCGGATCTTGTAGGCGCCCCAGCCGCTCAGCCGCAGTTTCTCGCGCACGAAGGCGGCGGCATAGCGGGCGTCGTCGATGAACCGGTCGGCCTGGAGCCGGCGGAGAACCCCTTCGGCGTCGGCGTCGGCCAGACCCCAGCCGCGCATGAGGCGGCGGGCGTCGGAGGCCGATTTCTCGGCGCGGGCGCAGAGGCGCATGAGCGCCGCGAGCGCCTCGTCGGGCGTCTTGGCGCGCTTGGGTTTCAATGCTTTCGGCTCCATGCGATGCGGGGTTTTCCGTTCAGGTCGTCGAGGATCCGAATGTCCGCGTAGCCCTCGTCGGCGAGCATGCGGCGCATGGCCTCGGCGGCGCGGTGGTAGATCTCGAAATAGAGGCTGCCGCCCGGGCGGAGCATCCGCCGCCCGGCGCGGGCGATGGCGCGGTAGAAGCGCAGCGCATCGTCGTCGGGGACGAAGAGCGCCCCGGCGGGCTCGTGGTCGCGGACGTTGGGGTGCATCGCCGCGCGGTCCGAGGCGGGGACGTAGGGCGGGTTCGAGACGATGGCGTCGAACGGGCCGGGGAAGACCTCTGCGAGGTCGCCCAGCGCGTCGGCACGGCGGATCGCGACGCGGGCGCCGAGCGCGCGGCAGTTGGCTTCGGCGCAGGCGAGGGCCGCGGGGGCGATGTCGGCTGCGGCGACACGGGCCGCGGGCCGTTCGAGGGCGAGCGTGGCGGCGATGCAGCCGCTGCCGGTACCCACGTCGAGGATCCGGGCGTCGGGGGCTTCGTTGCGCAGGACGAGCGCCACGAGCTCCTCGGTCTCGGGGCGGGGGATCAGCACCCCTTCGCCCACGGCGAAGCGGCGGCCGTAGAAGTCGGCGCGGCCGGTGACGTACTGCACGGGCCATCCCGCGGCGAGGCGCCCGACGGCGCGGTCGAACGCCTCGATCGCCACTTCGGCCCCGGGGTCGGTGAGCAGCGCCGCGGGGGCGATGCCGGCCAGGTCGGCGACGGCCGTGCGGGCCACGGCCAGCGCCTCGCGCGGGTCGTAGAGCGGCTCGACGGCCGCGCGGATGCGCTCGACGGCCTGGCGGCGGGTCATGGGTGAAGTGTCGGTCATAACGAGAGGTCGGCTAAGACGATGGCCAGGGCGGCCTCGACGACCACGGCGCCGCGCAGGGCGATCGACGTGTCGTGGCGCCCGGCGATGCGGAGCGGCTCGATGCGCTCCGTCGCGCGGTTCCAGGTGTGTTGCTCGCGGGCGATGCTCGCCGTGGGCTTGAAGGCGACGCGCACGGCGAGCGGGTTGCCGTTGGTGAGCCCCCCGACGATGCCCCCGGCGTGGTTGGTGGCGGTGCGTCCCGCGGCGTCGACGATCGGGTCGTTGTGCTCCGATCCGCGCATGCGGGCGGTGGCGAATCCGCTGCCGAACTCCACCCCCTTGACGCCGGGGATGGCGAAGAGCAGATGGGCCGCGAGGCTCTCGACCGAGTCGAAGAAGGGTTCGCCCAGCCCTGCGCGAAGCCCCTCGACGCGGCATTCGACCACGCCGCCGATCGAGTCGCCCGCGGCCTTGGCCTCGGCCAGCACGGCCTCGAAGCGCGCGGGGTCGGCGCAGCCGCCGATCTCGGCGATGCGGGTGCCGAACCGCACGTCGGGCGGCAGCAGCCGTTTGGCGACGACCCCGGCGGCGACCAGCGCGAGGGTCAGGCGGCCCGAGAAGTGGCCGCCGCCGCGGGGATCGTTCCAGCCGCCGAAGCGCTCGGCGGCGACACGGTCGGCGTGCGAGGGGCGGTCGTGACCCGCCTCCGTGGCGGCGTAGTCGGCGGGGCGCGTGTCGGCGTTGTCGAAACAGAGGGTGAGCGGCGCGCCGGTCGTATGGCCGCGGTAGAGCCCCGAGACGATGCGGGGGCGGTCCTCCTCGCAACGGGCGGTGGTGCCCGTCGCCCCGGCGCGGCGTCGCGCGAGGTCGGCGGCGAAATCCTCCTCCGTGAGCGGGATGCCGGCCGGCAGGCCGTCGATCGCAAGGCCGATCTGCGGTCCGTGGGATTCGCCCCAGAGCGCGAGGCAGAAGTTATGTCCGAAACGGTTCATTCGATGTCTGGTTGTATTCTCCTTTTTCGGGTCGCAGCCTGTGAAGGGCGCAACGGAGTTGCGGGCCTTCGCCGCCGGAGGCTGCGGCCCGCCGGCTCCTTCGGGAGCCGCAATTTGTTCGGGGCTGTCAGCCCGGCTCTTTGCCGGCCGGGGCGGTCGCGCTAAAAGCACGAGATAGGCAAAGGGACGAAGCCTGCGGCTTCGGCAGCCCGCAGCCACCCCCGGCGGAGGGCTGCTCGTTCGCGGTGGGGCCTCGTCCGAGCTCCTCCGCTGGCTGCGGAGTGCACGTCCGGGCGGCCTTGATGCGACGGAACGAGACGAAACTCCCGGCCTCGGCCCTTTGCCGGACCCGCCCGGCGGCCCCTTTTCAGCCCCGCGGCGCCACGTGCCGCTCGAGCTCCTCGAAGAATCCGGGGTAGCTCTTGGCCACGCACGCGGCGCCGGCGATCGTGACCGGGGCGTCGGCGCGCAGGGCCGATGCGGCGAGCGACATGGCGATGCGGTGGTCGCCGTGGCTCTGCACCTCCACGCCGCCGCGGATGGCGCCGCCCCGCACGACCATCGTGTCGGGGTCGGGCGTCTCGATCGCGATGCCCAGGCGGCCGTACTCCTCGCCGAGCGCGTCGCGGCGGTTGCACTCCTTGTGTTCGAGGCGCGAGGCGCCGCGCAGCACGCTCGCTCCGTCGGCTGCGGCCGCCACGACGACGAGCGCCGGGAAGAGGTCGGGGCAGTCGGTGGCGTCGAACTCGAAGGGGCGCAGCGGACGGCTGGCCACCGTCACGGCGTCGGTCTCGTCGACCACCGCGGCGCCGGCGCGGACCAGCGCCTCGCAGAAGCGCGTGTCGGCCTGCTTCGAGAGGCGCGAGATGCCGCGCACGGTCACCTCGCCCGCCACGGCGCCGGCGGCCAGCAGCATCGCCGCGGCGCTCCAGTCGCCCTCGACGGCATAGTCGGCGCAGCGGTAGCGCTGGCGCGCGGGGATGTAGAACTCGGCGTAGTCGCGCTGGAAGATCGCGGCGCCGAAGCGGTCGGCGGCGGCGATCGTCATATCTAAATAAGGTGTCGAGACGGCGTCGCGCAGATGCAGCGTGGTCTCCTCGGGGCAGACGGGAAGGGCCAGGAGCAGCCCCGTGGTGAACTGCGACGAGATGGCGCCGTCGATCCGGGCCTCGCCGCCCCGCAGCGGGCCGCAGACCGTGAGGGGCAGGTGCCCGTCGCTGGCCTCGGCACGGGCGCCTAACTGCCGTAGCGGGCCGACGAGCGGCTCCATGGGCCGGTGCAGGAGGCTCCCCTCGCCCTCGATGCGCACGGGGCGGTCGCCCAGCGCGGCGAGGGGTGCGAAGAGCCGCGCCGCGAGGCCCGACTCGCCCGCGTGGAGCCGACCGGCCGGGTGCAGCGTGCAGCGGCCTCCCTCCCGGTCGGCGTAGCGGACGCCGCCCGTGACGGACAGGGTCGTCGCATCGAGCCGCTCGACCGCGGCCCCCAGCGCGCCGATGGCCGCCAGCGCCGAGCGCGTGTCGTCGCAGAGGTCCATGTTGCGCAGCGTCGTCGTCCCCTCGGAGAGCAGCGCGAGGGCCAGGGCCCGCTGCGCGTAGCTTTTCGAGCAGGGGGGAATGAGGGTGCCCCGGAGCCGTCCGGGGCGGATCGTGCGCTCCATCACTCCTCGGCGGGTTTGCGGTGGATCATCTCCTGGGTGAGGTGGTGGCTGCGCTTGAGCTCGAAGTTCTGGCCCAGGTAGACCTTGCGCACCATCGGGTCGGCGGCCAGCTCCTCGGCCGTGCCGGTCTTGAGGATCTTGCCCTCGTAGAGCAGGTAGGTGCGGTCGGTGATGGCCAGCGTCTCGTCGACGTTGTGGTCGGTGATAATCACGCCGATGTTCTTGTGCTTGAGCGTGGCGACGATCGACTGGATGTCCTCCACGGCGATCGGGTCGACGCCGGCGAAGGGCTCGTCGAGCAGGATGAAGGCGGGGTTGATCGCCACGGCGCGGGCGATCTCGGTGCGGCGTCGCTCGCCGCCCGAGAGCTGGATGCCGAGGCTCTTGCGCACCTTCTGGAGCCGGAACTCCTCGATGAGCGCCTCGACCCGCTCGCGCTGGTACTCCTTCGGGTAGTCGGTCATCTCGAGCACCGAGCGGATGTTGTCCTCGACCGACAGCCGGCGGAAGACCGAGGCCTCCTGGGCCAGGTAGCCCACGCCCAGCTGGGCGCGGCGGTAGACCGGCAGGTCGGTCAGCTCGGCCACCTCGCCCCGGTCGTTTTCGAGGAAGATCTGCCCCTCGTTGGGTTTGATCAGTCCGACGATCATGTAGAAGGTGGTGGTCTTGCCGGCTCCGTTGGGGCCCAGCAGACCGACGATTTCGCCCTGACGCACATCGATCGAGACGTGGTTGACGACCGTGCGGGCCTTGTATTTCTTGACGAGTTCGCTGGTGAACAGACGCATGTTTCCGATAATAAATTTCGACAAAGTTATGGTTTTTCCCGAAATATTTTTTATCTTTATGTCGAATTTTGCGTTTAATGCGTTAGTTGCGACGAAATGAAAGAAGATATGTCGATCCTGTTGCACGAGAAGTTGAAGACGTGTTTCGGCTTTTCGTCGTTCAAGGGGAATCAGGAGGCGGTGATCCGCAATGTGCTGGAGGGGCGCGATACGTTCGTGCTGATGCCCACCGGCGGCGGAAAGTCGCTCTGCTATCAGCTGCCCGCCCTGTTGATGGAGGGGGTGGCGATCGTCATCTCGCCGCTGATCGCCCTGATGAAAAACCAGGTCGACGCCATGCGCGCCGTGTCGGCCGAGCCCGGCATCGCCCATTTCCTCAATTCGTCGCTCAACAAGACCGCCGTGCAGCAGGTGCGCGCCGACGTGCTGGCGGGCAAGACCAAGCTGCTCTACTTCGCTCCCGAATCGCTCACCAAGGAGGACAACGTCGCCTTCCTGCGTAAGATCCGCATCTCGTTCTACGCCATCGACGAGGCCCACTGCATCTCGGAGTGGGGCCACGACTTCCGTCCCGAGTACCGCCGTATCCGCCCGATCATCAACGAGATCGGCACGGCCCCGCTGATCGCCCTCACGGCCACGGCCACGCCCAAGGTGCAGCTCGACATCCAGAAGAACCTGGGGATGAGCGACGCGGCGGTCTTCCGTTCGTCGTTCAACCGCGCCAACCTCTACTACGAGATCCGTCCCAAGCGCGACGTCGACCGCGACATCATCCGCTTCATCAAGCAGCACGAGGGCAAGAGCGGCATCGTCTACTGCCTGAGCCGCAAGAAGGTCGAGGAGCTCACCGAGCTGCTGGTGGCCAACGGCATCCGCGCGCTGGCCTACCACGCCGGCATGGACGCCGCGACGCGCGCCGCCAACCAGGACGACTTCCTCATGGAGCGCGTGGAGGTGATCGTCGCCACGATCGCCTTCGGCATGGGCATCGACAAGCCCGACGTGCGCTACGTGATCCACTACGACATCCCCAAGTCGCTCGAAGGCTACTACCAGGAGACGGGCCGCGCGGGCCGCGACGGCGGCGAGGGCCACTGCCTGACCTTCTACAGCTACAAGGATATCCAGAAACTCGAAAAGTTCATGCAGGGCAAGCCCGTGGCCGAGCAGGAGATCGGCAAGCTGCTGCTGCAGGAGACGGTCTCCTATGCCGAGAGCTCGATGTGCCGCCGCAAGACGCTGCTGCACTACTTCGGCGAGGAGTATACGGAGGAGAACTGCGGCAGCTGCGACAACTGCCGCAACCCGCGGCCGCAGGTCGACGCCAAGGCGGCGCTGCGCATGGCGCTGGAGGCGCTGCGCGATATCGGCGACAAGTTCAAGACCGACTACCTCGTCAACGTGCTGGTGGGCAAGACCACGGCCCTGATCAAGAGCTACGGCCACAACGATTCGAAGTGGTTCGGGGCGGGTGCCGACCACGACGTCCGCTTCTGGGGCGCCGTGCTGCGGCAGGCGCTGATCCTGGGGCTGGTGGACAAGAACATCGAGAACTACGGACTGATCTCGATCAACAAGCGGGGCGAAAACTTCATCGCCATGCCCTTCCCCGTGACGGTGACCCTCGACCACGACTACGACGAGGAGGATGCCGCCGCCGAGGCTACGGCCCCCGTGGGGCGCGGCGGCGCGGCCGACGAGGAGCTGTTCGCCATGCTCAAGGACCTGCGCAAGAAGGTGGCCAAGAAACACGGCCTGCCGCCCTTCGTGATCTTCCAGGATCCGTCGCTTGAGGACATGTCGGTGCAGTATCCCGTCTCGATCGAGGAGATGCAGAACATCACGGGCGTGGGCGCCGGCAAGGCGCGCAAGTTCGGCGAGGAGTTCGTGAAGCTCATCAAGGCCTATGTCGAGGAGAAGGAGATCATCCGTCCGCAGGACATGATCGTCAAGTCGGTGGCCAACAAGTCGGGCAACAAGATCTTCATCATCCAGTCGATCGACCGCAAGATGGATTTCGAGGATATCGCCCGGGCGCGCGACCTGGAGTTCGACGAGCTGCTCTCCGAGATCGAGGGCATCGTCAATTCGGGCACGCGGCTCGACGTCTCGTATTACATCCGCACCTTCATGGACGAGGAGAAGGCCGACGACATCTACCTCTACTTCAAGGAGGACGCCGAGAGCGATTCGCTCGACGCGGCGATCGAGGAGTTGGGGTCGGACTACACCGAGGAGGAGATCCGTCTGGTGCGCATCAAGTTCATGTGCGAGCAGGGCAACTGATCGCCGGCGGGTTGTCTCCCGCTGCGGCTATGAATATCCGGAGCTATGAATAAAAAGACCTTCGTGCTTGCCGTCGTGTTTCTGGCGCTGACCCTCGTCTGGCTGGGACACAATCTCTGGGGCTTCCTCTTCCGGAGCCATTGCGTGACGGTGTTCGACCTGTTTGTCGCCGTGCTGTTCGTGGCGGCGGGCGGTGCGATGGCGCGCCACGAATTCCGCAAGAAGAGGCGGCGCCACCTCTCCGATGTCGACCGGCACCGTATTCCCTGACCGAATCCATCTTCGAGCCATGAAAAAAATCGACTTCATGCAGACCGTTCGCCTGGTGGCGATGGTATTGGCCCTCGCGGGCATCATCTATGCGATCGAGTACCTTCCCGGCGGCATCGCCGTGTGGTTCTGGGTCGGTGTGCTGGGCGTGGGTTTCGTCGGGCTGCTCTATGCGTTCCGCCTGGCGCAGCGGCGCGCCCGCAGCGGGGCGTCGGGGGCGCGCAGGAGCGCCGCACCGCGGGGCCGGCGCAGGCGTTGACGCTTTTCGGCGGTCCGGGGGCCGGCGGAGGTGCGTTCCGATGCGTCGTCCCCGCGCCGTATCCGGCAGGCGTTGCCGTGTCCGGGGAGACAACCGTATCGGGGAAGATGCGCCGTGCGGGGTGAACGGATCGCATCCGGGAAAAATCGAGGAGGAGTCCGACGGGGCTCCTCTTTTTTTTATGGAAACAGCGGCTTTTTATGGAGGTGGCGGCGCCGTCTGCTGCGAAGTGCCGCGAGATGCCGCTCGGGTCGTGAGGTGCTGCCCGGATTGTGAGGTGCTGCCCGGATCGTGAGGTGCTGCCCGGATCGTGAGGTGTCGCCCGGATCGTGAGATGCTGCCCGGGTCGCGGGTGCGGCAGGAGCCGGGCCCCGACGGCGGCAGGGGCGGTATGCGCCGCCCGTCGCGCCCGTCGCGTCCGTCGCGTCCGCGAGGTCGCGTGAGGTTGTGCGAGTTTGCGCGGGGCCGTGCGGGGCGGAACCTGTCGCCGGGCCGGTCGTCGGCGCTCTGTTTCGGGAGTGTCAGTGCCCGCCCTGCGCGGCGACCCAGTCGGTCAGTTCGACGAAGTCGGCTACGGAGAGCTGTTCGGCGCGGCGGGTGAAGAAGGGGTGTTCGGCGCCGCCCAGGTCGCCGAAGACCGAGCGGAGCGCGTTGCGGATCATCTTGCGGCGCTGGCCGAACGAGGCCTTGACCACCTTGATGAAGAGCCGCTCGTCGCAGGCGAGCCGCCCGACGCCGTTGCGGCGCAGGCGCACGACGGCGCTCTTGACCTTGGGGGGCGGGTTGAAGACCGTCTCGTTGACGGTGAAGAGGTATTCGATGTCGTACCACGCCTGCAACAGCACCGAGAGGATGCCGTACTCCTTCGACCCGGGCCCTTCGGCCAGCCGCACGGCGACCTCCTTCTGGATCATGCCCACGCACTCGGGCACGCGGTCGCGGTTTTCGAGCACCTTGAAGAAGATCTGCGAGGAGATGTTGTAGGGGAAGTTGCCGATGATGCGCAGCCCCTGGGGAAACTGCGTCGCGAGGTCCATGCGCAGGAAGTCGCCCTCGATGAGGCGCGGCGCGAAGTCGGGGTAGTGGGCGTGGAGGTAGGCGACGCTCTCCGTGTCGATCTCGGCGCCCCAGGTGCGGATGTCGGTGCGTTGCAGCAGAAACTGCGTCAGCACCCCCATGCCGCAACCCACCTCCAGCACGTCGCACGGGGCGTCGTCGTCCGGCGGGGCCAGCGGCCTGCGACCGCCCGAGAGGGCGTCGCAGATCTTGCGCGCGATGTTGAGGTCGACCAGGAAATGCTGGCCCAGGGCTTTCTTCGCTCTCACTTCGGTCATCATGGGGCAAAGATACTTTTTTTCAGCGAACTTTCATAATCGGGTCGCAGCCTGCGAAGGGACGAATGAGTCGAAGGCGGAATTGCGGGCCTTCGCCGGGAGGAGGCTGCGGCCTGCCGGCTCCGGCGGGCCGACGCTACGAGTCGCCCGCCACGACCGTCACCAGCTCCTCGCGGGCGAGGTAGCGTGCGGCCAGGCGCTGCACGTCGGCGGGGGTCATGGCGCGGATCGCTGCGAGGTTGCGCTCGATGGCGCCGTTGTCGGTGCCGCAGAGGATGTTCTCGATCGCCACGTCGGCGATGCCGAACGGTCCGTCGAGGATGCGCATCATCTCGCCCTCCATGATCCGCTTGACCAGCGCGAGCTCCTCGTCGGGCATCGGTTCGGTGCGCAGCCGCTCGATCTCGGCGTAGATGGCGTCGAGCGCCGCCTGCGTCACCTCGGTCCCCACCTGCGTGGCGATGGCCAGGTAGCCCGCCCGCTCGAAGTTGACCATCGCCGCCACCACGCCGTAGGTGTAGCCGTTGCGCTCGCGCAGGTTCTGCATCAGGCGCGAGCCGAAGTAGCCGCCCAGCGCCGCCGCCACGACCTGCATCCCCACGAAGTCGGGGTGCGTGCGCGGGAAGAGCAGCCGTCCGATGCGTATCGACGACTGCACGGCCCCCGGGTGCGCGACGCGCACCTCGTGCTGCGTCGCGGGGGCCGGAAAGCGGGGCGCCGCGGCGCCGTCGCCCTGCACGAGGCGCGAGGCGATCGCCTCGACGGCCGCGATCTCGGCCTCGCCCACGCGGCCGCTGCACACCACGAAACAGTTGTCGGCGGTGTACCAGCGGCGGTAGAAGGCCTCGATCTCGTCGCGCGTGAGCGTGTCGTAGGCCCGCTCGTCGGAGGAGATGCCGTAGGGGTGCCGGGCGCCGAACAGGGCCCGGGCGAAGGCCTCGCGCGCCTCGACGTCGACCTTCGTGCGCTCGATGGCCAGCCGCTGTCGCCGCTCGGCGCAGTAGGTCGCCACCTCGCGCTCGGGGAACGCGGGGTGGAGCAGCACCTGCCCGGCCACTTCCAGGGTCTCGCGGGCGAACTTCGAGAGCATGGCGAAACTGATGTAGACGTAGTCGCGGTCGATCGAGACGTCGTACCACGAGCCGTAGTAGTCCAATCGCTCGGCCACCTCGGCGGCCGAGAGGTCGCGCGTCCCTTCGGAGAGGAGGTTGGCCGTGGCCGAAGCCGAGAAGGGGACGCGCTGGCGGGTCGAGCCGGCGCGGAAGACGAAGGTCGTGCGCAAGACCTCGAACTCGTCGGCCGCGAGCACGTAGAGCGCCACGCCGTTGGGCAGCGTGCGGCGCTGCGCGGGGGCGAGGCCGAGCGACGGTGAGCCGGATGCCGGATCGGCCGGGGATGCGGCCGGGAAACCGGCCGGGAGCGATGCGTCGCAGGCCAGGGAGGCCGCCTGCCGGGCCGTGTGCGGGAACTTATCGGTGGTTTTCATCGGGATGCCTTGTATAGGAGGGTGGAACTGCACGCGGGGCGGAAGGTCTCGCGGCAGAAACGGGCGATGGCGTCGCGGCCGACGGCACGGTAGAGCGCCGTCTCGCGGTTGATGAGCTCCAGGTCGCCCGTGAGCTCGTAGAAACCCAGGTTCATCGCCTTGTTCATGACGTTGAGCTCGCCGAAAAGGGTGTTGGCCTCGAACTTGTTCTTCACCTTCTCCAGCTCGTAGTCGCTCGGCGGATCCGTGCGGAGCGCCTCGAGTTCGCCCCACAGCGCCTCCTCGGCCTCCTCGGCCGAGGTCGAGGGGAGCAGCTGGCCCGTGAGGACGAAGAGCCCCGGGTCGAGGTCGCCCGTCACGTAGGCGTTGACCGTGGCGAAGAGCCGGCGCTCCTTGACCAGACGGCGGTAGAGCCGCCCCGAGTCGCCGCCCGCGAGCAGGTCCGAGACCAGGTCGCCCGTCTGGAACGACGGGTCGGTGCGGCGCCCCATGCGGAAGGCGATGGAGAGGGTCGTGGCCGGGACGTCGCGCTCGACCTCCTGCCGCCGCGCCTCGGTCTGGGCGGGCTCGGCGGGCCGCGGCGGCCGTTCGACCGCGCGGTCGGCTATCGGTGCGAACCACTTCTCGGCCAGGTCGAACATCCGCTCCTCGTCGAGGTCGGCCGAGAGCGAGAGGATGGCGTTCGAGGGGCGGTAGTGGGTGCGGTAGAAGGCCTCCACCTCGGAGAGCGACGCCGCGGCGATGTGGTCGGGCGTGAGCCCGATCGTCGCCCAGCGGTAGGGGTGGACGCGGTAGGCCAGCGCCCGCAGCAGCATCGACTGGTCGCCGTAGGGCTGGTTGAGGTAGCGCTGGCGGAACTCCTCGATCACCACGCGTTTCTCCGTCGCGAGCTTCTCGGGGGTGATGTCGAGCCCCTCCATGCGGTCGCTTTCGAGTTCGAGCGCCACCTCCGCGCGGTCGCGCGGCAGGGTGATGTAGAAGTCGGTGTAGTCGTTGTTGGTGAAGGCGTTGTTGTCGCCCGAGGCCATCTGCACGGGGCGGTCGAAGTCGGGATGGCGGCGCGTGCCGCGGAACATCAGGTGCTCGAACAGGTGGGCGAAACCGGTGCGGCCGGGCGCCTCGTCGCGTGCCCCGACCCGGTAGAGGATGTTCACCGCGGCCAGCTTCGACTGGCGGTCGCGGTTGACCACGACCGTCAGGCCGTTGGCGAGTGTTTTCTTGCGGTAGGGAATCATTGCCCGCAAAGATAAGCAAATTCGGGGCCGGAGCCGCCTTTTTTTCGCCTCTGCCGCTCATTTAATTTGGCTGATACGTCCGAAAAATCCGGCGGATTTGTTATCTTTGCGCTCGTAATCGTGGACATACACACAAATCATATTAAATCACAACACAATGGCAGAAAAGAAATTCATCACGTGTGATGGTAACTACGCCGCAGCGCATGTAGCCTACATGTTCTCGGAGGTGGCGGCCATTTACCCCATCACGCCGTCGTCGACGATGGCCGAGCTGGTGGACGAGTGGGCGGCCCAGGGCCGCAAGAACATCTTCGGCGAGACGGTCAAGGTCGTCGAGATGCAGTCGGAGGCGGGTGCCGCCGGCGCCGTACACGGCTCGTTGCAGAGCGGCGCGCTGACCTCGACCTTCACCGCGTCGCAGGGTCTGCTGCTGATGATCCCCAATATGTACAAGATCGCGGGTGAGCTGTTGCCCGGCGTCTTCCACGTCTCGGCCCGTGCGCTGGCCGCCCAGTCGTTGTCGATCTTCGGCGACCACCAGGACGTCATGGCCACGCGTCAGACCGGCTTCGCCATGCTGGCCACCTCGTCGGTGCAGGAGGTGATGGACCTCGCGGGCATCGCCCACATCGTCTCGCTCCGCTCGCGCGTGCCGTTCCTCCACTTCTTCGACGGCTTCCGCACCTCGCACGAGATCCAGAAGATCGAGCTCATCGACGAGGCGGCGCTCACGGCGATGTTCGACCGCGACGCGCTGAAGGCCTTCCGCGAGCGTGCGCTCAACCCCGAGCACCCCGTCACGCGCGGTACGGCCCAGAACCCCGACATCTACTTCCAGACGCGCGAGGCGGCCAACAAGTTCTACGACGCCGTGCCCGACATGGTGGCCGAAGCGATGGAGCGAATCTCGGCGATCACCGGCCGCACCTACAAGCCCTTCACCTACTACGGCGCCGCCGATGCCGAGCGCGTCGTCGTGGCGATGGGTTCGGTGACCGAGACCCTCAAGGAGACGGTCGACTACCTGATGGCCAAGGGCGAGAAGGTGGGTGTCATCACCGTACACCTCTACCGTCCCTTCTCGGTGAAGTACCTCATGGCCGTGCTGCCCGCGTCGGTCAAGCGCATCTGCGTGCTCGACCGCACGAAGGAGCCCGGCGCCAACGGCGACCCGCTCTACCTCGACATCGTGGAGGCCTTCGCCACCGCGACGACGCTCCCCTGCGGCGAGAAGCCGCTGATCGTGGGCGGCCGCTACGGCCTCTCGTCGAAGGACACCACGCCGGCCCAGATGCTGGCCGTGTTCGCCAACCTGGCCGCCGGCGAGCCCAAGAACCAGTTCACGGTGGGTATCGTCGACGACGTGACCTTCCGCTCGCTGCCCGTCGGCGAGGAGATCTCGCTGGCCAAGGCAGGCACCTTCGAGGCCCTCTTCTTCGGCCTAGGCGCCGACGGTACGGTGGGTGCCAACAAGAACTCGATCAAGATCATCGGCGGCTCGACCGATAAGTACTGCCAGGCCTACTTCTCCTACGACTCGAAGAAGTCGGGCGGCTACACCTCGTCGCACCTGCGCTTCGGCGACAAGCCCATCACGTCGCCCTACCTGGTCACCACGCCCGACTTCGTGGCCTGCCACGTGCCTTCGTACGTCGACAAGTACGACGTGTTGAAGGGTCTGAAGAAGGGCGGCTCGTTCCTGCTCAACTCGGTGCACGACGCCGAGACGACCTGCCGGACGCTGCCCGACCACATGAAGGCCTACCTGGCGAAGAACCAGATCAACTTCTACATCATCAACGCCACGAAGATCGCCGCCGAGCTGGGTCTGGGTTCGCGCACGAACACCATCATGCAGTCGGCCTTCTTCAAGATCGCCGGCGTCATTCCGTTCGAGAAGGCGGTCGAGGAGATGAAGCACGCGATCCTGAAGTCCTACGGCAAGAAGGGCGAGGATATCGTCAACATGAACTACGCGGCCGTCGACGCCGGCGGCAACGCCGTCGAGAAGGTCGCCGTGCCGGCCGAGTGGGCCTCGATCGAGGATCGGGGCTTCGTGCAGACCTCCGACGCCTCGCGTCCCGAGTTCGTCCGCTCGATCGTCGATCCGATCAACGGGCTGAAGGGCGACGACCTGCCCGTCTCGGCCTTCAACGGCCGTGAGGACGGCACCTGGGACAACGGTACGGCCGCCTGGGAGAAGCGCGGCATCGCCGTCAACGTCCCCGAGTGGAAGATCGAGAACTGTATCCAGTGCAACCAGTGCGCCTACGTCTGCCCCCACGCCGCCATCCGTCCGTTCCTCGCCACCGAGGAGGAGGCCGCCGCTTCGGGAGTGGAGTGGAAGCAGGGTCTGGGCGAGACGAAGGCCTACAAGTTCCGCATCCAGGTCTCGCCGCTCGACTGTACGGGCTGCAACAACTGCGTCGACGTCTGCCCCGCCAAGGAGAAGGCGCTGGTGATGAAGCCGCTTGAGTCGCAGATGGGTCAGGCCGCCAACTGGGCCTACGCCACCGAGAAGGTCGGCTACAAGCAGGTGGTCGACAAGACCAAGTCGGTGAAGAACCTCCAGTTCGCACAGCCTCTGTTCGAGTTCTCGGGTGCCTGCGCCGGTTGCGGCGAGACCCCCTACATCAAGGCCATCACCCAGCTCTTCGGCGACAAGATGATGGTGGCCAACGCCACGGGCTGCACCTCGATCTACTCGGGTTCGGCCCCCTCGACCCCCTACTGCACCAACGACAAGGGGCAGGGTCCGGCATGGGCCAACTCCCTGTTCGAGGACAACGCCGAGTTCGGTCTGGGTATGCACGTGGGCGTGGAGAAGCTGCGTAACCGCATTCAGGAGACCATGGAGGCTGCGATCGCTTCGTGCGAGAAGTGCTCCGACGAGCTGAAGGCCACGATGAAGGAGTGGATCGCCGCGCGCGGTTCGTCGTCGGCTTCGGCCGAGGTGACGGCGCGTCTGATCCCCATGCTGGAGGCCTGCGGCTGCGACTCGTGCAAGAAGATTCTCGAACACAAGGATTGGCTGGTCAAGAAGTCGCAGTGGATCATCGGCGGCGACGGCTGGGGCTACGACATCGGCTTCGGCGGCGTGGACCACGTGCTGGCTTCGGGCGAGGATGTCAACATCCTGGTTGTCGACACCGAGGTTTACTCCAACACCGGCGGTCAGTCGTCGAAGGCTACCCCCGTGGGTGCCGTGGCCAAGTTCGCGTCGAGCGGCAAGCGCATCCGCAAGAAGGATCTGGGTGCCATCGCCATGACCTACGGCTACGTCTACGTGGCGCAGGTTTCGATCGGTGCCTCGCAGCAGCAGCTCTTCAACGTGTTGAAGGAGGCCGAGGCCTATCCCGGTCCGTCGCTGGTGATCGCCTACGCTCCGTGTATCAACCACGGCATCAAGGGCGGCATGACCCGCACGCAGACCATCGGCAAGCAGGCCGTGGCATGCGGTTACTGGCACCTGTGGCACTACAACCCGCAGCTGGAGGCCGAAGGCAAGAACCCCTTCGTGCTCGACTCGAAGGAGCCCGACTGGACGAAGTTCCGCGACTTCCTGATGAAGGAGGTGCGCTACACCTCGCTCCAGAAGGCCTTCCCCGCCGAGGCAGACGAGCTCTTCGCCGCCGCCGAGGAGAACGCCAAGTGGCGCTACAACGGCTACGTGCGTCTCTCGAAGCTGGAGTATTGATAGCAGCGCTCCGGCGCTTGCAAGGAAAGCCGCGACACCCCGGGGGTGCCGCGGCTTTTTCGGTTGAGGGGGGCTTGGTTTCCCGGCTGTAGGATTAGGAACGCGTCGGCGCGCGAGGGTGTTTCCGGGGGAGATGTCACGCTTCGGGATTTTCCGAAGCGTGGCGGCCCGCAGCCACCCGGCGCGGAGGGCCGCACTTGTCGCGTGCGCTCGAAGAGCTCCCTCCGCCGGCTGCGGTCCGGCCGGAGTGTGAGGAATCCGCCCGTTTCGTTTCTCGATTCCCGCCGAATCGCTATCTTTGTCGCGCCGGGGCGTGCGGCGCGGTATTTGCCGCACGGGTTCCCGAAAACCGAAAAAAGAAAAAGACCATGAAAAAGTATCTTGCCGCCGCGGCGTTGCTCGCCGCAGCCGTCGCCTGCGGCGACGCGAACGACCTCCCGCTGGAGGGGACGCTCTGGAAACTTCAGTCGATGGAGGGTATCCCTTCGGAGACGATCGCCGACGAGGACGATGCCTTCACGCTGCGCTTCGACCCCGCCGAGACGCTCGTCTACGGCCGCACCAACTGCAACCGCTTCTTCGGCTCCTACTCGCTCGACGGCCGCGAGCTGGAGCTGGGCGATCTGGGTATGACCCGCATGGCCTGCCCCGGGATGGAGTACGAGGATCGGTTCGTCGGGATGCTGGGCGAGGTCGACGGCTACCGCATCGAGGGCGGGACGCTCGTCCTGACCGACGACGGCCGGACGCTGGCTCTCTTCGAGGCCGTGGCGGACGAGGCGGGGCAGGAGTAGCCCCTTCAGCGACGCTGTCGAATAATGAAAAGTCCCCGGCCTGATTCAGGTCGGGGACTTCTCCGTCGGGGGGGCTTTCCTGCCGGGGGCTTCTCCGTCGTCGGGGAGGCTTCTTCCGGGGGCGGAAAACGGCGGCGCGCACGGAGGATGGCAAAGGCGAGGCAGGGACACACCGAATCCGGGCCGA
>CANASP010000025.1 GCA_947364365.1 uncultured Alistipes sp. | reverse complement strand
AGTCGAAGCGCCGCAAGACCCTCGAGCGCGAGCTGGAGTGGGTGCGCATGTCGCCCTCGGGCCGCCACGCCAAGTCGAAGGCCCGTCTTTCGGCCTACGACAAGATGATGAACGAGGACGCGCGGCAGAAGGAGGAGAAGCTCGAGATCTTCATCCCCAACGGTCCGCGCCTGGGCGACGTGGTGATCGAGGCCCACGGGGTGTCGAAAGCCTTCGGCGACCGCGTGCTCTACGAGGGACTCGAATTCTCGCTGCCGCCCGCCGGCATCGTGGGCGTCATCGGCCCCAACGGTACGGGCAAGACCACCCTTTTCCGCATGATCATGGGGCTCGAGGAGCCCTCGGCCGGGTCGTTCCGCGTGGGTCCGACGGTCAAGCTGGCCTACGTCGACCAGCAGCACAAGTCGATCGACCCCGAGAAGACGGTCTACGAGGTGATCTCGCAGGGCGCCGATCTCATTACGCTGGGCAACCGCCAGGTCAACGCCCGCGCCTACGTGGCCCGCTTCAACTTCACGGGCGCCGACCAGGAGAAGAAATGCGGCGTGCTGTCGGGCGGCGAGCGCAACCGCCTCCACCTGGCCCTGGCGCTCAAGGAGGAGGGTAACGTACTGCTGCTCGACGAGCCGACCAACGACATCGACGTCAACACGTTGCGTGCGCTGGAGGAGGGTCTGGAGAACTTCGCCGGCTGTGCCGTGGTCATCTCGCACGACCGCTGGTTCCTCGACCGCATCGCCACCCACATCCTCTCGTTCGAGGGCGACTCGAAGGTGGTCTTCTACGAGGGCTCCTACTCCGAGTTCGAGGCGTGGAAGAAGGCCCAGGGCGGCGACACGCAGCCCCACCGCGTGAAATACAGAAAGCTGATCGAAGAGTAAAACCCAATGGAAAGTTGAAAGTCGAACGGTTTGCAGTCGCCGTCCGCGCCTTTCATTTCCCTTTTCAATTTTCAATTTTCAATTTGAATCCGATGCAAAAGCCTTCCATACCCAAAGGTACGCGCGACTTCTCCCCGGCGGAGATGATGCGCCGCAACTATATTTTCGACACGATCCGGGGCGTCTTCCGCCTCTACGGCTTCGCGCCGCTCGAGACCCCCTCGATGGAGAACCTCTCCACGCTGCTGGGCAAGTACGGCGACGAGGGCGACAAGCTCCTTTTCCGTGTGCTCAACTCGGGCGACTACGCCGCGGGGCTCTGCGAGTGCGACCTGCGCAATTTCTCGAAGATCTGCGAGAAGGGCCTGCGCTATGACCTGACCGTGCCGTTCGCCCGCTATGTCGTTCAGCACCAAAATGAAATCACTTTCCCCTTCAAGCGTTACCAGATGCAGCCCGTGTGGCGTGCCGACCGTCCGCAGAAGGGCCGTTACCGCGAGTTCTACCAGTGCGACGTCGATGTCATCGGCACCCGCTCGCTGCTGTGCGAGGTCGAGCTGATCGAGATCGTCGAGCGCGTCTTCGAGCGGCTGGGGATTCGTGTGGCGCTGAAGATCAACAACCGCAAGATCCTCTACGGTATCGCCGAGACGATCGGCCATGCCGACAAGATGATGGACATCACGGTGGCGATCGACAAGCTCGACAAGATCGGGCTCGACAACGTCAAGGCCGAGCTGGCGGAGCGTGGGCTGGGCGAGGAGGCGATCGCACGACTGCAACCGATCCTTGAGTTGAGCGGATCCAACGCCGAGAAAATCGCCACGTTGCGCACGCTGCTCGCCGCGTCGGAGACGGGCCAGAAGGGACTCGACGAGATGCAGACCGTCCTGGGCCACGTCGAGCGGCTGGGCATCGCCCTGCCCGTGGAGCTCGACCTCTCGCTGGCGCGCGGGCTCAATTACTATACGGGTGCGATCTTCGAGGTCAAGGCGCTCGACTACGCCATCGGCTCGATCTCGGGCGGCGGCCGCTACGACGACCTCACGGGTATCTTCGGCATGCCCAACGTCTCGGGTGTCGGCATCTCGTTCGGCGCCGACCGCATCTACGACGTGATGACGGGGCTCGGGCTCTTCCCCGAGGCGGTGAACCATGCTACGGAGCTGATCTTCACCAACCTCGGCCCCGCTGAGGAGGCCGCCTCGCTCGCGCTGCTGCGCACGCTGCGCAGCGCGGGCGTCGCCGCCGAGATCTACCCCGAGGCCGCCAAGATGAAGAAGCAGATGGAGTATGCCAACCGCCGCGGCATCCCGCAGGTGGCCATCGTCGGCTCGCAGGAGCTGGAGGCGGGCGTCGTGACGCTCAAGAACATGCTCACGGGCGACCAGCGCACGGTCCCCTTCGTCGAGCTGGTCGAGGCGGTGAAAGGCTCCCATTGATTCCGCCGGCGTCCCGGCCGCAGGTGCCGCAGAGTAACACGGTAACAGCTCCGCCCGCCCTGTTACCGTGTTACTCGTGTTACGGCGGCTTGCATTTCTGCGCGGCGTGTGCTATCTTCGCATCGCGAATCGGCGCCGGAGCGCTTTCGCCCAACGGGCCGCCGTGCGGCCGCAATATCAGTCCCGAATGAATCTCGCAAAACGTACCTACGACTGGATGCTCTCCTGGGGAGCGTCGCGCTGGGGCATGCTCGCCCTCTTCTGTTTCGCCTTCGCCGAATCGAGCTTCTTCCCCATCCCGCCCGACGTGCTGCTCATCGCCCTCTGCCTGGGGGCCGTCGCTCGCTCGTTCCGCTTCGCGGCCCTCTGTACGCTGGGGTCGATCTGCGGTGCCGCGGTCGGCTATGCCATCGGCTTCTTCCTCTGGCAGAACACCGCGGGCGAATACACCGCCCTGGCGCAATTTTTCTTCGACCACGTCTTCTCGGTCGAGGCCTTCGAACGCGTCGGTGCGCTCTACGACCGCTACAATTTCTGGATCGTCTTCACCGCGGGCTTCACGCCGCTGCCCTACAAGCTCTTCACCGTCACGGGCGGGCTCTTCCACATCAACTTCGCCCTGTTCATCCTGGCATCGGTCATCTCGCGCGGCCTGCGCTTTTTCCTCATCGCCGGGCTTATCTGGCGGTTCGGCGCCCCGATCAAGCACTTCATCGACCGCTACTTCAACCTGCTGGCCGTGGCCTTCACGGTGCTGCTCGTGGGGTCGTTCGTGTTGTTGAGTTATCTGGCCTGACATGCGGCGCTTCGGACTCGTCGGCCGCCCGCTCGGCCACTCGGCCTCGGCCGTCCGCTTCGGCGAACGGTTCGCCCGCGAAGGCATCGACGCGGAGTACGGTCTCTACGAACTGGGGTCGGCGGCGGAGCTGCCGGCGCTGCTCGCCTCCCTGCCCGATCTGGAGGGTCTCAACGTCACGATCCCCTACAAACGGGCCGTCGTCCCCTACCTCGACGCCCTCACCTGCGAGGCGCAGGCGACCGGTGCCGTCAACTGCATCCGCCGCGAGGCCGACGGGAGTCTCACGGGCCACAATACCGATGTCGCGGGGGTGCGCGCTTCGCTCGATCGGCTGCTGGGAACGACGGAGATCGAGGAGGCGCTGGTGCTGGGTACGGGAGGGGCTTCGCAGGCCGTGCAATACGTGCTCGCCGAGCGGGGAATCCCCTATGCGATCGTCTCGCGCGCGGCCGACCGCGGCAACTATACCTACGATGATCTTCCGGTGGAGGTCGTCGAGCGCAGCCGGCTCATCGTCAACGCATCGCCCGTGGGCATGTGGCCCGATACGGAGGCTGCGCCCCGCATCCCCTACGCCTATGTCACGCCGGCGCATTTTCTCTTCGACGTGGTCTACAATCCGCCCCTGACGCAGTTTCTCCGCTACGGACGCCAGCGCGGCGCCCGCACGCTGGGCGGCGAGGCGATGTTCGCCGTTCAGGCCGACGCCTCGTGGGCGTTCTGGAACGAGGGGCGCACGCCCCCTCCGGCACGCTGACCCGATCGCCCGCAGCCCCTGCCGCCCGACTCTGCCGGGTGTGTCCGGGGTCGTTTGCCGCATGCCGATCCGCACGGAGCAGCCCGGGGATTTTCCGGCATCGCTCCATCCGCCCGGCGCGGCTCCGGATACGTCGGGGACGACGCAGTGTATTGCAGCCTTTTCCGCCGTTTATCTCACGCGCAGCAGCGCCCGGGCCTTCTCCAGCTCCTCTTCGCGTACCATGAGTTGTGCGGGCATGGTTCCCACGGGATAGATCGACGACATGTATTCGTTGCGGATCGTCGACCAGATGCCGGCGCTGTCGAGCATCGACTTGCCGATTTCGGCCTCGGTCGAGGTGTTGTACTCGGCCAGTACTACGAGTGTGTTGTCCTGCATGGTCTTGTGGTTTTAGGTTAAGATAAAGTTAGGCTTTTTTCTCAAGAAAAGCAAAACTCTTGCCGGGTTTTCGGCGGAATAAATTATCTTTGCCGAAGCAAATACCCTACCCCCGATGTCCCGTTTCGTCCATCTACACGTCCACACGCAGTATTCGATCCTCGACGGCCAGGCCAGCATCCCGCGCCTGGTCGACAAGGCGATGGCCGACGGCCAGCCCGGTATCGCCGTGACGGACCACGGCGACATGTTCGGCATCAAGGAGTTCTACAACTACGTCAAGAAGGCCCGGGGCAAATACAAGGACAAGGCCGCGGCGTGCGAGGCGCGCCTGGCGGCCCTTCGCGACGGCACGGAGACGGCCGACGACCCCGCCGCCGAGATCGCCCGCTGCGAGAAGGAGCTGGAGGAGCACCGCCGCAAGGCCGCCTTCAAACCCATCATCGGCTGCGAGGTCTACGTGGCGCGCCGCCGCCTGCACGACAAGGAAGGCAAGCCCGACCAGAGCGGCTACCACCTGATCCTGCTGGCCAAGAACCTCAAGGGCTACCACAACCTCATCAAGATCGTCTCGAAGGCGTGGACCGACGGCTTCTACATGCGTCCGCGAACCGACCGGGCGGAGATCGAGAAGTACCACGAGGGGCTGATCTGCTGCTCGGCCTGCCTGGCGGGCGAAGTGCCGCGCGCCATCACGGCCGACGACATGGAGCGGGCCGAGGAGTCGATCCGCTGGCACAAAAGCGTCTTCGGCGACGACTACTACCTCGAATTGCAGCTCCACAAGGCCACGGTCGAGCGGGCCAACCACGAGGCCTACCCCATGCAGCTCAAGGTCAACGAGGGGCTGCGCCGCCTGGCCGCCAAGCACGGCGTGAGGATGGTCTGCACCAACGACGTCCACTTCGTCGACGAGGACAACGCCGAGGCGCACGACCGCCTGATCTGCCTCTCGACGGGCAAGGATCTCGACGACCCCAAACGCATGCTCTACTCCAAGCAGGAGTGGCTGAAGACCACCGCCGAGATGGCCGCGATCTTCGGCCAGACCGACCCCGAGGCGATGGCCACCACGGCCGAGATCTGCGACCAGGTCGAACACTATTCGATCGACCATGCGCCGATCATGCCCAACTTCGAGATTCCCGCCGAGTTCGGCACCGAGGAGGAGTACCGCGCACGCCTTACCGAGCAGGATCTCTTCGACGAGTTCACCCGCGATGAGAACGGCAACGTCGTCATGTCGGAGGAGGAGGGGCGCAAGAAGATCGAGAAGCTGGGCGGCTACGACAAGCTCTACCGCATCAAGTTCGAGGCCGACTACCTGGCCCACCTGACGATGATCGGCGCCCACAAGCGCTACGGCGAGCAGCTCACCGACGAGCAGCTGGAGCGCCTGCGCTTCGAGCTGCACATCATGAAGACGATGGGTTTTCCGGGCTACTTCCTCATCGTGCAGGACTTCATCCGCGCGGCACGCGAGGAGCTCGACGTCTCGGTGGGACCGGGCCGCGGTTCGGCCGCCGGTTCGGCCGTGGCCTACTGCCTGGGCATCACGCAGATCGACCCCATCGCCTACGACCTGCTGTTCGAGCGATTCCTCAACCCCGACCGTATCTCGCTGCCCGATATCGACGTCGACTTCGACGACGACGGCCGCGGCCGCGTGCTCAACTGGGTGACGCAGAAATACGGCAAGGAGAAGGTGGCCCACATCATCACCTACGGCACGATGGCCACCAAGTTGGCCATCAAGGACGTCGCGCGCGTGCAGAAGCTGCTGCTGGCCGAGTCGGACCGCCTGTGCAAGCTCGTCCCGGACAAGATCCCCGACAAGAAACTCAACCTCCAGAACGCCATCGACTACGTCCCCGAGCTCAAGGCCGCCGAGCAGTCGGACAACCCCACCTTGCGCGACACGATCCGCTATGCCAAGATGCTGGAGGGCAACGTCCGCAACACGGGCGTGCATGCCTGCGGCACGATCATCTGCCGCGACGACATCACCGACTGGGTTCCCGTCTCGACGGCCGACGACAAGGAGACGGGCGAGAAGATGCTCGTCACGCAGTACGAGGGCTCGGTGATCGAGGACACGGGCCTTATCAAGATGGACTTCCTGGGTCTGAAGACCCTCTCGATCATCAAGGACGCCGTGGAGAACATCCGCCAGACCAAAGGCGTCAAGGTCGACATCGACGACTTCTCGATCATCAACGACCCGGCGACCTACCGGCTCTACGGCGAAGGACGCACCGTCGGCACGTTCCAGTTCGAGTCGGCCGGCATGCAGAAATACCTGCGCGAGCTGCAACCCTCGACCTTCGAGGACCTCATAGCGATGAACGCCCTCTACCGTCCGGGCCCGATGGACTACATCCCCGACTTCATCGCCCGCAAGCACGGCCGCAGTCCGATCGTCTACGACATCCCCGTGATGGAGAAGTACCTGAAGGACACCTACGGCGTGACGGTTTATCAGGAGCAGGTCATGTTGCTCTCGCGCCTTTTGGCCAACTTCACCCGCGGCGAATCGGACACGCTGCGCAAGGCGATGGGCAAGAAGCTCAAGGACAAGCTCGACGCCCTGAAACCCAAGTTCATCAAGGGCGGTCAGGCCAACGGACACGACCCCGCGGTGCTCGAAAAGATCTGGGGCGACTGGGAGAAATTCGCCTCCTACGCCTTCAACAAGTCGCACGCCACGTGCTACTCGTGGGTCGCCTACCAGACCGCCTACCTCAAGGCCAACTACCCCTCGGAGTACATGGCCGCCGTGCTGAGCCGCAACCTCACCAACGTGGATCAGCTGACGATCTACATGAACGAGTGCAAGCGCATGGACATCAAGGTGCTCGGTCCCGACATCAACGAGTCGATGCGCACCTTCTCGGCCAACCGCTCGGGCGACGTGCGTTTCGGCATGGCCGCCGTCAAGGGGGTGGGCGAAGCCGCCGTCGAGAGCATCATCGCCGAGCGCGAGGCGAACGGACCGTTCAAGGATATCTTCGACCTGGTCGAGCGCATCAACTATTCGCAGGTCAACCGCAAGTGCCTCGAAAACCTCGCCTACGCCGGGGCCTTCGACTCGATCGTCGACTTCCACCGCGGCAAGTTCTTCGCCACCGACGCGCGCGACAGCTCCTCCGCCACGACCTACATCGAGCTGCTCATGCGCTACGGCCAGCGCTTCCAGGCCGAGAAGAACAACGCCCAGCAGAGCCTCTTCGGCGGAGGCGGGCATGTCGACATCACGCGTCCGACGATCCCCTCGAGTGCCGACTGGTCGCAGCTCGAAACGCTCTCGAAGGAGCGCGAGGTGATCGGCCTCTACCTCTCGGCTCACCCGCTCGACGACTACAAGGTCATCATCGACCACATGTGCAAGACGCAGCTCTCGGAGCTCCAGCACCTCGACGAACTGCGCGGGCAGGAGATCGCCGTGGCGGGCATGGTCGTCGGCGTGGGCAACCTGATGACCAAGACGGGCAAGCCGTGGGGCAAGTTCACGCTCGAAGACTACAACGGCTCGCACGAGTTCGCCCTCTTCGGCAAGGACTACGAGAACTTCCGCAAGTTCATGTTCCAGGACTACTTCCTCTTCGTGAGGGGCAAGGTGCAGCCGCGCCCCTACAACGACAAGGAGCTGGAGTTCAAGATCATATCGATCGTCCAGCTGTCGGAGATGCGCGACACGATGATCAAGGAGATGTCGTTGCAGCTGCCCGTCGAGCGCATCGACGAGGCGCTGATCCGGGGGCTCGCGGAGCGGGTGCGCGCAGCCAAGGGGCAGACGCTGCTGCGCGTCAACGTCTACGACCGCAACGCCCGCGTGATGCTCAACCTCTTTTCGAAGAGTTGTCGCGTGAGCCTCTCGCAGGATTTGGTATCTTATTTGGAAGAACAGGAAATCGAATATTCAATCGCATAAACAACAACCTTAAATCGTTACAACTATGGCATTGGCAATCAACAAAGACAATTTCCAGCAGGTAATCTCCTCCGAGCAGCCCGTCGTGATCGACTTCTGGGCCGAGTGGTGCGGTCCCTGCCGCATGATCACCCCCATCGTCGAGGAGCTGGCCGCCGAGTATGCGGGCCGCGTGCAGATCTGCAAGTGCGACGTCGAGGAGAACGACGACATCACGATGAAGTACGGTGTGCGCAACATCCCGACGATCATCTTCCTCAAGGGCGGGGAGGTCGTCGACAAGCAGGTCGGCGCCACGTCGAAGGATGCGCTGAAGGCCAAGATCGAGAACCTGCTCTAACGGCCAGCGCGATGAACGAAGCCCGACGGGGTTACCCGGTCCCGCACTACGAGGGGCCTGTCAAGCGCTACTGTCAGACGCTCGATTTGAAGGAGGATCCGGCGCTCGTCGAACGCTACCGCCACTACCACAGCGCGGAGGGTATCTGGCCCGAGATTCCGGCCGGCATCCGCGAGGTGGGCATTCTCCAGATGGAGATCTATCTGTTGGGTACGCGTCTTTTCATGATCGTCGAGACGCCGCTTGATTTCGACTGGGAGCGGGCCATGGCACGGCTCAACACCCTCCCCCGCCAGCAGGAGTGGGAGGATTTCGTTTCGGTGTTCCAGGCTGCGGCTCCCGGGGCCGCCTCGGCCGAGAAGTGGCGGCTCATGGAGCGCATCTTCCATCTCGCGTAACTCCGGGCCGAAAAGCGAATCCCGCTCCTCGAAAGAGGGGCGGGATTTTCGTTCGTGGGGCGTATGCGCTGCGGACGGCGCCCTCCGGAGAAGGTGAGCGTCGGCGGCTCCGCGGGTGCGGCTATTCGTAGCGTACGGTCGCCTCGAGCGGCTTGCGCGTCTCGGCGTGGCGGTCGGGCGAGGCGGCTTCGCCGTCGCCGTAGCCCAGCAGCAGGATGTTGACCGGCGTCAGGTGGTCGGGCAGGCTGAACTCCTCGCGCACGGCCTCGGGTTTGAACATACAGATCCACAGCGTGTCGAGCCCCTGCGACGCGGCGGCCAGCATCATGTGGTCGGTGACGATCGAGGCGTCGATGTCGGCGATCTTCTTGCCGTCGTACTTGCGCTGCCACACCTCGTCGGTGTCGGCGCAGACGATGACGGCGCACGGCGCGCCGAAGTCGCGCGTGCAGCGCGTGAGCCGCTCCAGCCCTTCGGCCGACTGCACGACGATGAGCCGTTGCGGCTGGCGGTTGGCTCCCGTGGGCGCCACGCGGGCGGCTTCGAGGACGTAGGCCAGTTTTTCGGGTTCGACCTTCGCGGCCGTGTATTTGCGGCAGGCGTACCGCTTTTTCGCCAGGGAGAGAAAATCCATCTTCATCGGGGTTTTATAGCGCCAAGATAGCATATTTTTTCCGTTCGGGCAATACCTCCGGCGGCGTTTGTCAGCCGCGGACTGCCATTTTGGCAGAATCGGGGTGCTGGCATACCGTTTGATGGATCGCCGTTTCAAAATGAAACGACATATAATAAAACGATATTTACGATGAAAAACGGAAAAATCGGAGTAACGACGGAGAACATCTTCCCCGTCATCAAGAAATTCCTCTACTCGGAGCACGAGATCTTCCTGCGCGAGCTGGTATCCAACGCCGTGGACGCCACGCAGAAGATGAAGACCTTCGCGTCGATCGGCGAGGCGAAGGGCGAGCTGGGCGACCTCTCGATCCGCATCGCGGTCGATCCGCAGGCCCGCACGCTCACCGTCACCGACCGCGGCATCGGCATGACGGCCGAGGAGGTCGACCGCTACATCAACCAGATCGCCTTCTCGGGTGCCGAGGAGTTCATGGCCAAGTACAAGAACCAGGCGATCATCGGCCACTTCGGCCTGGGTTTCTACTCGGCCTTCATGGTCTCGGACAAGGTGGAGATCTTCACCCGCTCGTTCCGCGAGGGGGCCAAGGCCGTGCACTGGAGCTGCACGGGGACGCCCGAGTTCGAGATGGAGGAGACCGACGAAGAGCGTGACCGCGGCACCTCGATCGTGCTGCACCTCTCGGAGGATGCCGCCGAGTATGCCGAGGAGCAGAAGGTCGGCGACCTGCTGCGCAAGTATTGCCGCTTCCTGCCCGTGCCGATCGTCCTGGGCAAGGTCAAGGAGTGGAAGGACGGCAAGTATGTCGACACCGATAAGGACAACGTCGTCAACAACGTCGAGCCGCTCTGGACGCGCAAGCCCTCGGAACTCGGCGAGGAGCAGTACAAGGAGTTCTACCGCGAGCTCTACCCCGTGGGTGAGGATCCGCTGTTCTCGATCCATCTGAATATCGACTATCCGTTCCACCTGACGGGTATCCTCTACTTCCCGAAGATCCGCAACAACTTCGAGATCCAGAAGAACCGCATCCAGCTCTACTCCAACCAGGTGTTCGTGACGGACCAGGTCGAGGGGATCGTACCCGAATACCTCACGCTGCTGCACGGCGTGATCGACTCGCCCGACATCCCGCTCAACGTCTCGCGCAGCTACCTCCAGAGCGATTCCAACGTTCGGAAGATCTCGGGCTACATCACCCGCAAGGTCGCCGACCGCCTCCAGGAGCTCTTCAACACGATGCGCGCCGACTACGAGGGCAAGTGGGACGACCTGAAGATCTTCATCCAGTACGGCATCCTCACCGACGAGAAGTTCTCGGAGAAGGCCCAGTCCTTCATGCTGTGGAAAAACGTCGAGGGCAAGTACTTCACCGACAAGGAGTACACCGAACTGGTGAAAGCGAACCAGACCGACAAGGACAAGCACGTGGTGATGCTCTACGTCGACGATCCGGAGGAGAAGCACGCCTTCGTCGAGGCGGCCCGCGCCAAGGGCTACGACATCCTGGAGATGAACGGCCAGCTGGACAGCCACTACGTCAACTGGTACGAGTCGAAGCACGACGACGTGCGCTTCGTGCGTGTCGACAGCGACGTGGTCGACAAACTCATCCGCAAGGAGGACCAGCTCAAGATCGCTCTCACCGAAGCGCAGCAGGAGCTGCTGACCCCCGTGTTCGAGAGCCAGATGCCGCGCGACGAGAAGATCCGCTACGACATCGCCTTCGAGGCCATGTCGCCCGACGAGGCGCCGATCGTCATCACGCAGAACGAGTTCATGCGGCGCATGAAGGATATGGCCGCCATGGGCGGCGGGGGCATGAGCCAGTTCTACGGCCAGATGCCCGACAGCTTCACCGTGGCCGTCAACGGCAACCACCCCATCGTCGCCGGAATCCTCGCCGACGTGGAGAAGAGCTACGGCGACAAGCTGAAGTCGATGACCAAGAAGCTCGACGCGGCCCTTGCCGAGGAGAAGCGCTTCGACGAGGTGGTCAAGGACAAGAAGGAGGAGGAGCTCACGGCCGAGGAGAAGTCGACGCGCGAGGAGCTGTCGAAGAAGATCGTCATGCTGCGCGACGAGCGCAACGAGCGGCTGCGCGAGATCGGCACCGAGAACCGGCTGGTCAAGCAGATCATCGACCTTGCGCTGCTCTCCAACGGCATGCTCAAGGGCAAGAGCCTTTCGGACTTCATCCAGCGCTCGATCTCGCTCATCGAGAAGTAGTCGCGCGGTCGCATCGCATCGCGCCACGAACCGTCCCGCCGTCGTGCGGGGCGGTTTTTCGTTTCCGGCAGGGCGGCGGGAGGATCGGTTGAGCCGATCTCGGTTCCGGCCATGCCCGGGGCCTTCCCCGTCGGAGCGCCCCGTATGTCCGTCGGGTGCGGGTTCGGATCGGAGACCCCTTCCCTATTGCGAGACCGCCCCGCAAATCGGTTTGCGGGGCGGTGGTCCGTAACGGGACGGAAGTGTTTTCCGTCACTCCTCCGTCCAGCGGCTGCGCAGCAGGTCGAGGTACCACTCGGGGCAGCGGCACGGACGGCGCGTGTCGCTGTGGATGAACCCCAGCTGGGTCATGCCCGTGTTGAGCAGGTCGCCCCGTTCGTTGTAGATCTCGTAGAAGAAGTTGATGCGTGTCGTGGGCAGCTCGCGGAGCATGATGCGCACCGTCAGCAGCTCGTCGTAATAGGCCGGCTTGCGGTATTTCGACTGCACCTCGAGGATCGGCATCATGATGCCCCGCCGCTCGACCTCGGCGAACGACATGCCCATCGCGCGCAGAAACTCGCTGCGGGCGGCTTCGTAGTAACAGATGTAGTTGGAGTGGTGGCAGATCGACATCTGGTCGGTATGCTTGTACCACACGCGGATCTGGCAATCGTGAGAAATCATGGTCGTATGGATTTTATTGATTCGGTTCGGTGAGCGGGTGTCCCAGGAGCCGTTCGGCCTCGGCCGTGCGCCCGGCGTCGAGCAGGCGCCGGATCGCCGTCGAGCTGACGTGGTCGTCGCCGACCCGCCGCTCGTCGATCCGCACGACGCGCAGGCCGCAACCCGCAGGCAGCCGCCCGCAGTCGATCCTATCGTGACCGAAGCGGTGGTCGTAACCCGCGACCAACACCTCGGCGCCGAGCCGCCCCACCAGGTAACGTTCGATGAATTCGGCCCCCGACAGCGCGCTGAAGGCCCGGTCGAAGGGCACGACGACCGCGTTGTCCACCCCCAGCGCCTCGAACAGGGCGAGCTTCTCGTCGAGCGTCGTCAGCTGGCGCATCCCCTTGCCGCGGCCCAGCGCCACGCGCGGATGGGGATCGAACGTCACGACGATGCTCTCGCCGGCGGCGGCACGCGCCTCGGCGACGATCCGCTCGATCAGGGCCCGGTGACCCAGATGGACGCCGTCGTAGGCACCCACCGTCACGGCCGGATGGCGGAATACGGGCAGGGCGTCGAATCCTCGGAAAACACGCATCGGATCAGGAGTTGTTGGCGCTACCCTCCTCGTTCTCCTTGACGAAGTAGGCCACCTTCTCCAGCAGGGTCGTGATGTCGTAATTCTCGACAACGATGCCCTGGGGAAAGTTGAGCGGCGTGGAGGTGAAGTTCAGAACTCCCTTGATGCCGGCGTTGATGATCGGCACGACGAGGCTCGGCGCCACCTTCGTGGGCGAGGAGACGATCACCAGGCTGATGTCGCGGTCGGCGACCATGCGTTCGAACGAGTCCATGTGGTAGCAGGGAATGCCGTCGATCGTCTTGCCGACCTTCTCGGGGTCGATGTCGAACGCCGCCGTGATCTTCAGCTTCAGGCGTTTGCCGTTGAAGTACTTGGTGATCGCCTGGCCGAGGTGTCCCATGCCGAGCACGGCGATGTTCATCGGCGCCTGGCTGTCGAGGATGTTGCTGATGTACTCGATGAGCACCTGCACGTCGTAGCCCTTCTTCGTGTCGCTCGAAAAGCCGATCAGCATCAGGTCGCGCCGCACCTGCACGGCCGTGATGCCGTGGATGCCGGCCAGCACGTGGGAGAAGATATGGGTGATGCCCTGCTTGTGGCTCGCGAGCAGCGTGCGGCGGTATTCGCTCAGACGCTCGATCGTCTTCTCGGGGATGGTATTGGTCAAGGCGGCCATGGCTTATTCGATCGTGATCGTGAAGTCGGCGTTGTAGTTCACGCGCATCCAGTTGCGGTTCACGTGGTTGCCGTTTTCCTTCTGCTCGAAGCGGTAGGCGGTCTGGAGCGGCGTGTAGATGCGCCCTTCCATGCCGTACTGGATGTCGTTGTACATCCCCGGGACGAAGATCATCGCCGCGTCGTAGCCGCGGTAGGCGTAGAGCGTGGGCAGCGCGCCGAAGGCCCGGATGTAGCTCCGGTCGAAGGCGCGGATCGTCTCGGCGTCGCGTTTGGCGTGGTAGGTCGGGAAGAAGACGATGCGGTCCTGGAAGAAGAGCGTGCGGTCGATGTTGTTGTAGCGGTTCCAGCGCGCATTGCCCAGCACCGTAAAGCGGGGCGCCGTGCGGCTGCGGCTGGTGAGGCTACGGTCGGCCGAGGCGAGCGCCGCGAGGATGCGGTCGACCTCCACCTCGGTGTCGGCCAGGATGACGAAGAGGTTGTCGTCGTCGTTCTCCAGCAGCGGCGTGAGGTCGCTCGGGCTGACGTAATCCTTGCTGCGGCGGGCGATGGCCGAGGGGTGCTCGTATTTGTAGGTGTGGCGCGTATACGGCCGGCCTCCCACGAGCGACAGCATCTCCTGCTCGAACTCCTTGTCGGTCGATTCCGAGCAGATGAACGTCACGCGCTTCGAGGCGATCAGCTCCTCGGCCTTGGCGTATTTGTCGGCCGGATCGGAGGCCATCTGGAAGAGCACGGGGCTCTCCATGCGCTCGATGTGGGCCAGCGGCGAGACGACCGGCACGGCATGCCGTTCGGCATAGCGCACGACGGGATAGAGCGCCTGTTCGTAGACGGGGCCGACGATCAGCTGCGTCCCTTCGAACTCGGGCGAGGCGACGATCTGCTCCACGCGCTCGCCGCTGCGGGCCGTGTTGTAGAGGGTCAGGTCGACCGAACAGCCGTAGCGGCTCTTGGCCTCCTGCAAACCCAGGAGGAAGCCCTGGTAGAATTCGAGGTAGTTGGTGTTGACAGCCTGCCCGGCGTCGAGCGGCAGCAGCAGCGCCGCACGCAGCGTCTCGCCCGGGCGGAACGCGCGGAACTCCACCCGGGAGGGGGGCGTGCATCCGCTCTCTTCGGTCGTCTCCGCCTGTTCGTCGGGCACCTCGGGCGTATCGACAGCGGCGGTCGCCGTCTCGGGAGCGGGAACTTTGATGATGGCGCCCGCCTTCAGATCGGCGGCGCGCAGGCCGTCGTTGAGCCTTCCGAGCTCTTCCTCCGTGAGTCCGAAACGGCGCGAAAGCGAGTAGAACGTCTCGCCCGGATGGACCATGTGGTAGGCGTAGCCCTTGTCGGCCACGCTATTGAGCGACTGCCGGTACTCCTCCCACTGCTCGCGCGAACCGGCTTCGTCCTCCGACCCCTCCTCCTGCTTGCGGATGAGGATTCGGTCGCCGGGGTGCAGCCGGATGGGATCGAGCGCCGGATTGTCGGCGACGATGGTCTGGATCGGGATCTCGTAGCGGCGCGAAATGGCGTAGAGCGTCTCGCCCTTCGCCACCTCGTGGGTACGGAAGGTCTTGCGCAGCTTCTTTTCCGACGTCGGACGCACGGCTTCGGTCACGAACGGGATACGCAGCCGCTCGCCCGCCTTCAGCCCGGCGGCCGCGGCGGGATTGCTGGCGACGATCACCTGCTCCCCCACTTCGTAGGTCTTCGACAGTCCGTAGAGCGTCTCGCCCGGCTGGACGGTGTGTATGTAGTACTTCGCGCCGTTGATATATACGACCGTGCCCGACTTTTCGATCGGAAAGACGGCCATGCAGGAAAGCAGCAGCGCCAGCAGCGCACACGTTCGTTTCATCGTCATTTGGTTTTTTCGCGCATCCGGATCTCGGTGATGACCTTTTTGGTGTAGAGCGGGAAATCGCCGTTCATCATCCAGGCGTAGTAGCTGGGCTCCGCGGCGAAGACCTCGGCGACCGACCGGCCGCGGTGCTTGCCGAAGCCGAAGACCTCCACGCCGTGCTCGTCGTAGAGGATCCGGCCGGCGTAGTCGGCGCTCTCGCCGCGGGCCGAGAACTCGGCCAGGGCGTCGATGTCGTTCTCCAGGTCGTCGTAGCGGTCCAGCTGGGCCTGCAGCACCTCGTAGGTCGCCCGCGTGTCGGCTTCGGCCGAGTGGGCGTCGTCGAGGTCGCGGTCGCAGTAGAACTTGTAGGCCGCCACCAGCGTCCGCTGCTCCTTCTTGTGGAAGATGTTCTGCACGTCGACGAAGCGGCGGCGCTTGAAGTCGACCTCCACGCCCGCACGCATGAACTCCTCGACGAGCACCGGCAGGTCGAACCGATTGGAGTTGAACCCGCCGAAGTCGCACCCGGCGACGAACTGCGCGAGCGACTTGGCGACCTGGGCGAACGAGGGGCAATCCTTCACGTCGTCGTCGGTGATGCCGTGCACGGCCGTCGCCTCCTCGGGAATGTGCATCCCGGGATTGAGGCGGCGCGTGCGGGTGATCTCCTCGCCGTCGGGCATCACCTTGATCATCGAGATCTCGACGATGCGGTCGCGCGAGGTGTCGACGCCCGTGGTCTCCAGATCGAAGAAGATGATCGGTCGTTTGAGCTTGAGTTTCATGCAGCCTATGCGTTGATCATCATCGGCATGAGCAGCATCAGGATGGCGCTCGTCTGCTTGTCGTCGTAGACCGGCTTGAAGACGCCGGCGCGGGTCGAGTCGGCCAGTTCGATCACCACGGTGGGGGTCTCCATGTTGGAGAGGATCTCGATCAGGAAGGTCGACTTGAAGCCGATGAGGATCGGCTGGCCGTCGTAGCTGCACGAGATGGTCTCGTTGGCCGACATCGAGAAGTCGAGGTCCTGGGCCTTGAGGCTGATGCGGTTCTCGGCGATGTCCATGTGGATGAGGTTGGTCGTCGGGTTGGAGCAGACGGCCACGCGGCGGATGCCGTTGACCAGCTCGATGCGGTCGACCAGCACCTTGTTGGGGTTGTTGGCCGGGATGACGGCGTTGTAGTTGGGATAGTTGCCCTCAATCAGACGGCAGACGAGCGTGTGGCTCTTGAGGCGGAAGCAGGCGTTCTTCGAGTCGAAGGCCACGGCGATCGCGCCCTCCTCCTTGAGCAGCACCGACTTGAGCAGGTTGGCCGGCTTCTTGGGCAGAATGAACGAAGCGGTGACCTCGCCGGGAACCTGCGCCTCGTACTTGACCAGCTTGTGGGCGTCGGTACCTACGAAGGTCATCGTTTCGGGCGTGAGGTTGATGTAGATGCCGTTCATCACGGGACGCAGCTCGTCGTCGGCCGTGGCGAAGATCGTCTTGTTGATGCCGTTGACCAGCAGGTCGACATCGACCTCCAGCTCCTTCTTCTCGGCGTTGAGCTGCGGCACCGAGGGGTAGCTCACGGCGCTGGCGCCGGGGATCGAGAGCGAACCGCTCTTCCAGTTGATGGTGATCTCCCAGCTCTTCTCGTCGACGTCGATGGTCAGCGGCAGCTCGGGGAACTCCTTGAGCGAGTCGAGCATCTGCTTGGCCGGGGCGGCCACGGTACCCTCGCGCTCGACGCTGTCGACGCGGATCGATCCGACGAGCGTCGTTTCGAGATCCGAGGAGGTGACCTTCAGCTCGTCGCCTTCGAGCTCCAGCAGGAAGAAGTCGAGGATCGGGAGCGTGTTCTTATTGCTGATGACCTTGCCCGTGGTCGCCAGGAGCGAGAGCAGAGCCGAACTTGATACGGTGAATTTCATGGTGTGTCGTTATTTTTTTTGTTTGATTGTTAGGCTTGTTCCAGCGTTGCGAGCCGGTCGAGTGCTGTCGAGATCATCCGCTCGACGAACGGGCGGTAGTCGGTGCAGGCGTCCTTGGCGATGCGCTGGGCGATGATCGTGCAGACGGTCGCGGCGCGGTGGCCCATCAGGGCGGCCAGCCCGGCCAACGCCGAACCCTCCATCTCGAAGTTGGTAATCCGCCGTCCCTCGAAGCGGAACGACTCGATCTTGCGGTTGAGCTCGGGGTCGTGGGGCGCGAGCCGCACCCAGCGGCCCTGCGGCGCGTAGAATCCCGGAGCGGCGATGGTGATGCCCTCGCGCACCGCGTCGCGGAACAGGTCGAGGAGCCCGGCGTCGGCATCGACGAAGTAGGGGCGCGGCATCTTCTCGTACCACGCGGTGTGGGCGACGAAGGCCTCTTCGAGCGCCAGGTCGCACACGGCGTCGCGCCCTGCGTAGTAGCTCAGCAGCCCGTCGAACCCGAGCGACGTGCGGGCGAAGACCAACTCGCCCACCTCGATGTCGGGCTGGATGGCTCCCGACGTGCCCAGCCGAACGAGCGTCAGGCGCCGTTTTCGGGCCTTCTCCTGCCGCGTCGCGAAGTCGACGTTGGCCAGCGCATCGAGCTCGGTGACGCAGATGTCGATGTTGCCGATGCCGATACCGGTCGACAGCACGGTCATGCGGCGGCCCTTGTAATACCCCGTCACGGTATTGAACTCGCGGTTCGATACGCGGCACTCCTCCCGCTCGAAATGCGAGGCTACGAGCGCTACGCGCCCGGGATCGCCGACCAGGATCACGATGTCGGCCAGCTGCTCGGGACGCAGGTGGAGATGGAAGATCGAACCGTCGTCGTTGATTATCAATTCTGAAGCGGGAATCGTTCTCATAATTCGTCTCTCAATGCTTTTATAATTGGCATAAAAGTACTATTTTTACCTCAAATATCAAAATCCGGAGAATTTATTCTTTTAATATAAGTATCGATCATGACACTCATCAAATCCATTTCGGGCATCCGCGGCACCATCGGCGGCCCGGCGGGCGACAACCTGACACCGCCCGATGTCGTGAAGTTCACCACGGCCTACGTGCGGCTCATCGCCGAGCGCACCGCGGGCCGCAGGCCGACGATCGTCGTGGGCCGCGACGCCCGCATCTCGGGCGAGACGGTCGCCCACCTGGTCATCGGCACGCTGCTGGCTTCGGGAGCCGATGTCGTCGACGTGGGGCTCTGCACGACGCCCGGCACCGAGATGGCCGTCATCACCAAACGGGCAGACGGAGGCATCATCATCACCGCCTCGCACAACCCCCGCCAATGGAACGCCCTGAAGCTGCTCAACGCCGAGGGCGAATTCCTCTCCGACGCCGAGGGCAAGCGCGTACTGGCGATGGCCGACGAGGTGCAGTACGACTACCCCACGGTCGACGGGATCGGCCATGTGGTGGCGCGGGAGGATTTCAACGACGAGCATATCCGCCGCGTGCTGGCCCTGCCGCTGGTCGATGCCGAGGCCGTGCGCCGGCGCCGGTTCAAGGTGGTCGTCGACGCGGTCAACTCGGTGGGCGGCATCGTCATGCCGCGCCTGCTGCGCGAGCTGGGCTGCGAGGTAGTCGAGCTCAATTGCGACCCCACGGGCGAGTTCGCCCACAACCCCGAACCGCTGCCCGAGAACCTCACGGCGATTTCGGAAGCGATCGTCCGTGAGAAGGCCGACCTGGGCATCGTCGTCGACCCCGACGTCGACCGCCTGGCCTTCGTTTCGGAGGACGGCTCGATGTTCGTCGAGGAGTATACGCTGGTGGCCGTGGCCGACTACATTCTTTCGCAAAAAACGGGCAACACGGTCTCGAACCTCTCCTCGTCGCGCGCGCTGCGCGACGTGACCGAGCGCCACGGAGGCAGCTATGCCGCTTCGGCCGTCGGCGAGGTCAACGTCGTGGCGAAGATGAAGCAGACGGGCGCCGTCATCGGCGGCGAGGGCAACGGCGGCGTGATCTACCCCGAGCTCCACTATGGGCGCGACGCGCTGGTCGGCACGGCGCTCTTCCTGACCTTCCTGGCCAAGCGCGGCGGAACCATGACCCAGCTGCGGGCCACCTACCCCGCCTATTTCGCCTCGAAGAACAAGATCCAGCTCACGCCCGCCATCGACGTGGATAAAGTGCTGCGCGAGGTCAAGGCGCGTTATGCCGGTGAACAGGTGAACGATATCGACGGCGTGAAAATCGACTTTGCCGAGAACTGGGTCCACCTGCGCAAATCGAATACCGAACCGATCATCCGCGTCTACACCGAAGCCAAGTCGATGGCCGAGGCCGAGGCGCTGGCCCAGCGGTTCATCGGCGAAATCAAGGCGATCTGCAACCTCTAAACCCCGATACAAATGGATAAAGTGAAGAATTACATAGAAGCGAACAAAGACCGTTTTGTCAACGAGTTGTTCGACCTGCTGCGCATCCCGTCGATCAGCGCGCAGAGCGAGCACAAGCCCGACATGCAGCGCTGTGCCGAGTTTCTGGCCGCCGCGCTGGTCGAGGCAGGCGCCGACCGTGCCGAGGTGATGCCCACCGAGGGCAATCCGGTGGTCTATGCCGAGAAGATCATCTCGCCCGAGGCGCGCACGGTGCTGGTCTACGGCCACTACGACGTCATGCCGGTCGATCCGCGCGGCGAGTGGCGCACCGACCCCTTCGAGCCCGTTATCGAGGGCGGTCGCATCCGGGGCCGCGGCGCCGACGACGACAAGGGGCAGCTGTGGATGCACGCCAAGGCCTTCGAGGCGATGTGCGCCACCGACTCGCTCCCCTGCAACGTTAAGTTCATGCTCGAGGGCGAGGAGGAGATCGGCTCGGCAAGCCTCTATAAGTTCTGCGAGGAGCAGAAGGAGCTGCTGCGGGCCGACATCATCCTCGTGTCGGACACCTCGATGATCTCCATGTCGACCCCCTCGATCACCTGCGGCCTGCGCGGCCTGACCTACATGGAGGTCGAGGTCGAGGGGCCCAACAAGGATCTCCACTCGGGGCTCTTCGGCGGCGCGGTGGCCAACCCGGCCAACGTGCTGGCGCGGCTGGTGGCGGGGCTCGTCGACGAGCGGGGCCACGTGACGATCGAGGGCTTCTACGACGACGTGCGCGAGCTCTCGGCGGCCGAGCGCGAGGCCTTCAACCGGGCACCGTTCGACATGGAGGCCTACAAGAAGGCGCTCGACATCGCCGATGTCGAGGGCGAGGAGGGCTATACGACCATCGAGCGCACGGGCATCCGTCCCTCGCTCGACGTCAACGGCATCTGGGGCGGCTATATCGGCGAGAGCACCAAGACGGTGATCCCCTCGAAGGCTACGGCCAAGATCTCGATGCGTCTGGTGCCGAACCAGGACTACCGCCGCATCGCCGAGCTCTTCCAGCGCCATTTCGAGCGTGTGGCGCCGGCGAGCGTCCGGGTGACGGTCCGCGCGTTGCACGGCGGCATGCCCTACGTGGCGCCGACCGACATGCCGGCCTACAAGGCCGCCGAGCGGGCCATCGCCGAGACCTTCGGCCGCAAGCCGCTCCCCTTCTACTCGGGCGGCTCGATCCCCATCATCAGCGGCTTCGAGTCGATCCTCGGGATCAAGTCGCTCCTCATCGGCTTCGGTCTGTCGGAGGATGCGATCCACTCGCCCAACGAGAGCTACGGTCTCGACCAGTTCTACAAGGGGCTGGAGACCATTCCGCTCTTCTACAAATACTTCGCGGAGGAGAAATAATGTACGACGAATACCTGGACCTGGCTGTCCGGATGGCAATGGCCGCCGGCGCGATCCAACGCACCTACTTCCGGAGCGGCGATCTGAATATCCGCACCAAATCGAATCTCTCCGACGTGGTGACCCGCGCCGACCGGGAGAGCGAGGAGCTGATCGCCCGCACGATCGCCGAACACTGTCCCGGCCACGCCCTGCTGGGCGAAGAGGGAGGCGACAGAGGCGATGCGGCGGGCGAATGGCGCTGGGTGGTCGATCCGTTGGACGGTACGACCAATTACAGCCAGGGCCTGCCGGTCTTCGCCGTGTCGATCGCCCTCCGCCACTGCGGCGAGACGGTCGTGAGTGTGGTTTACGCTCCCGGGCTCGATGAACTCTTCACCGCCGTGAAGGGCGGCGGCGCCTATGTGCGGTGCGGCGGGGGTGCGCCGCAGCCTCTCCGCGTAGGCCGAAAGGAGGATCTCGCCACGGCGGTCGTCGGCACGGGATTCCCCTACGACAAGGATGTCGATCCCGACAACAACGCCGACAACATCGCCCGGATCCTTCCCCATGTGCGGGATGTCCGCCGGCTGGGGGCTGCGGCCTACGATCTGTGCTGCACGGCCGCCGGATGGCTCGACGGCTATTGGGAATTGGCATTGCACGAATGGGATGTCTGCGCCGGCGAACTGATTCTGGCCGAGGCGGGCGGCGTGATCCGTCCGCTGCGCAGCGGACGGGGCATTTCGATCGTTGCCGGCAATGCGGTCCTCGTCGACCGGATGCTGCGCCATATCCGGTAGCCGCGAATACGGCGCATGAAAAAGGGCGGGAGTTCGACTCCCGCCCTTTTCTCATTCTTCTCCTGCGAGCCTATTCGGCATCGTCCAGCGAGCGGCAGATCGCCCGGTTGATCTCGGCGATGCGCTCCTCGACGACCTTGACGACCTTGCGGTCGTAGGTCATCAGACCGTTGACCTCGCCCTCGACGTCGGTCGTCTGGGTATAGACGGCGGCCGAGAAGCCGCGTGCGATGCAGTCGCGCAGGATCGCGGCGTACTTCGCGTATTCGGCCGTCACCTCCTCGGGCGAGTTGAAGCGCACGTAGCCCCAGTTGCGGTCGGCGTTCCACAGATGGCCCTTCAGCGCCAGTCCGATACCGCCGTACTCGCCCAGCACGGTCGCCCGCTTGGCATCGTAGAGATAGAGCTCGGGGGCCGGATAGTTGTGCAGGTCGAGGATATCGCCCGTGAGGTAGTGGTTGCCGCCGCTGGCCGGGTCGACCAGTCGCGTCGGGTCGTAGGCCTTGGTCCACTCGGCGATCTCGGGGCACTTGAACTGGCCCCAGGCTTCGTTGAAGGGAACCCACACCCCGATCGAGGGGAACGTGCGCAGCGCGTCGATGATCTCGCGCCACTCCTTGCGGTAGCACGCCTCCGAGGCGGCCGAGCGTACGCGCTCCTCGCCGGTGAAGTACTGGTGGTCCTGCCAGCGCGGGTTGCCGTCGCCGCTGGGCATGTCCTGCCATACGATGATGCCCAGGCGGTCGCAGTGCCAGTACCAGCGGGCGGGTTCGACCTTGACATGCTTGCGGATCATGTTGAACCCGAACTTCTTGGTCATCTCCACGTCGTAGGCGAGCGCCTCGTCCGACGGAGCCGTGTAGAGACCGTCGGGCCACCAGCCCTGATCGAGCGGGCCGAACTGGAAGAGCGGCTTGTCGTTGAGCCGCAGCCGGACGATACCCTGCTTGTCGCGGCCGGTCGAGAGCTTGCGCATGGCCGTGTAGCTCGTGACGCGGTCCAACGTCTTGCCGTTGCGCACCAGCGCGATCTCCAGATCGTAGAGGAACGGCGATTCGGGGCTCCACAGCTTGGGCGCGGCGACGAAAAGCTCGGCCGACTCGCCCGACAGCGCCTCGCTCTCGGCGACCTTGCTGCCGCCGTCGAGCAGCGTGACGCGGACGCGGTCGCCCTCCTGAGCATCGCTGAGCGCCGCCTCGACGCGGAACGTATTGCGGTCGAGATCGGGCGTGGCGACGACATTGCGGATGTACTGCTGCGGCACGGCCTCGAGCCATACCGTCTGCCAGATACCCGTCACGGGCGTATACCAGATCCCGTCGGGGTGCGACGACTGCTTGCCGCGCGGCTGGTAGCTGGCGTCGGTGGGATCCCACACGCGCACGCGCAGCGTGTTGTCGCCCCGCTGCAATGCGGCCGTGATGTCGAACTCGAAGGGGGTGAATCCGCCCTCGTGTCCGCCGATCCGCGTTCCGTTGACCCACACGTCGGCCCGCCAGTCTACGGCGCCGAAGTGGAGCAGCACGCGCCGGCCCTTCCAGTCGGCGGGAACGGCGAACGAACGTTCGTACCACAGAGCCTGCTCGGGGCCCACCTTGCGGCCGACGCCCGAGAGCGACGATTCGGCCGCGAACGGCACGAGGATCTCGCCCTGCCAGCCGTCGGGCTGTGCGTTCTGCGGAAGGATGGCGTAGTTCCACAGCCCGTTGAGATTCATCCAGGCGTCGCGGACCATCTGCGGACGCGGGTACTCGGGCAGTACGTTCGCCGGATCGAGCGTTTCGCTCCACACGGTTCGGATGCGATCGCCGGCGGGAGTCCACTGTGCGTGGGCGGAAAGCGTCAGCGCGCAGCCGGCAGCGATCGTCAGAAGTAGTTTCTTCATGGTGTTTTATCGGATTTGGTTCAACAAATGTTTTGCGGCATTCAGTCGTTCCTGCCACCCCTCGAAAGCGATCCGCTCGCCGCAGGCGGCGATGGCCCGCTCGAGCCGGTCGGCCTGTTCGCGGGCCTCGGGCGTATCGGCGGCCGCCAGTTCGCGGCACAGCTGCGTGGCTTTGACCCAATCCTGGATGCCCTCGCGCAGGCGCTCGAAGCGGATCGACGAGCGTCCCTCGGGGTAGACCATGTAGGTGTCGCCCGCGGCCCAGGTGCGGAAGCGCGAGTCGCGGATCGGGTCGGCCGTCCACGAGTTGTAGGCCCAGCGCAGGAAGCCGTCGTAGTCGTGCGCCAGCGCGAACCAGCTCAGGTAGACCGCCTCGAGCGGCTCGGACGAGGTGTAGGTGTTGGGGAATCCCGACGAGCAGCAGACGTAGTAGGTCGAGACCTTGCCCTCGTCGCGGCGACGGTGGATGTCGGCGACATCCATGTCGGCGAAGACGCTCACGCACATGTCCTTGATCTGCGGATAGCGGCGGTAGGAGAAGTGGTTATCGGCCAAGGCGATGCCCAACTCGGGAGCCGCTTCTTCGAGCAGCGCCACCGTGGCGTTCATGTCCTCGGGCGAACGCTCGTCCATGGCGATGTTGGTGATCCCGAGCCAGCCCTTTTCGGCGAGGTGCGCCGAGAAGGCCTCGAGGAAGGGCCGCCACAGCGTGCGGAACTCGTCCGACGAGGGCGGAGCCGACACGGTCACCACCTCGCCCGACACCTCGTCGGTGTAGTGCAGCTCGCAGTTCCAGGGGAGCAGCGAGTAGCAGTTGATCTGCTTGTCGATGCCCAGCCCTATCATGAACTCGACCCAGCGGTCGAAAACAGTAAAGTCATACTCCCAGCTGCCGTCGCCCAGGCGCGTCCAGCGGATCATGTCGGCGTAGGGGAACTCGGTCTGGCAGTTCCAGGGGTCCTTGTTGAGCGTGGCGGTGATGACTTTCTGGCCCGCGTCGGCCAGCAGCCGCATCGTGGGCTCCATGGCGCGGAAGTGGGCGTCGCTCCACATCTCCAGCCCCTCGATCTCGGCCACCGACGAGGGGTGCTGCCACAGATCGAGGTGATAGTCCCACTCCGACGGGGGCGGCAGCAGCCGGTCGACCACGTCAAGCGTCAGCGCAAGGCGCTGCTCGAAGCCCTCGGCGCGCAGCGTGACGGTCGAAGCGTAGCGGCCCGGGCGTGCGTCGGCGGGTACGTCGACCGTGATCCACACCGGACGCAGCGTCCGTGCGGCAAGGTCGAGCGCATGCTCCTCGCTCAGCAGATCGGGCTCCAGGTGGGCCGGGTTGCCGTCGGGGCGGGCGCCGCACGCCTGCTCGGGCAGGAAACGGTCGGAGATGACGTATTTGACGAAGCGGGCCCGGCCGATGCCGGCGAGCGTCACGCCGTCGTCGGAGCGGAAGTCGCCGACCGTGCAGCGCAGGTCGCGCAGCGAATCGGCGGTCCAGACGACTGCCTGCGCCGAGAGGCGCTCGCCGCGCCAGCCCGCGAGGGTCGCCGCGTCGGCGACGGGGCCCGCGAAGGGTTCGGCACGCGGATAGCGCACGTCGATCGAGCCGAACGACGCGCGGGTGCCTAAGATGCCGGCCCACGGCGCAGGATCCGCCGGGGTGAGGTCCGAGGGTTCGTTCCAATCCATCCGGGTGGTTTCAGCGGCCGGATCTCCGCTGCCGCATGCCACGAGCAGCGCTGCGGCAAAGGCGAAAAAAGAGGTCTTCATAAGGTCGTATCGGTTTTACATCATTTCTTCGTAGGCATATTGCACGGCGCGGTTGAGCTGTTCGACGAACGGATGGGTGCGGCGGAACTCGGCGACGATGCGGTCGATGGCACCGTCGGCCGTCAGCCACTCCTCCGCGACGGGCTTTTCGAGACAGAAGTCCTTCTGCCGCAGCAGCTCCTCGTGAGCGGAGCCGGCCGGAAATCCCGCGGGATTGCGCTTGAGGCGGTTGCGCGTGTCGAGCACGAACCCCTCGGCCGAGGCGATGTTGCGCTCGAGAAGGGCGCCGTTGTCGACGATCTCCTCGCGCACCGAGCGCAGCACCTGCGGCTCGGGACAGTAGAGCCCCGAGACGAGCATGTGGCCGCCGCCGAGCAGCCGGTCTTCGGTCGGGGCGATGTGGAGGTAATAGCCCGCATAGCCCGACTTCTTGCCGCGCGGGCAGACGAATACGCCCACCCAGTTCTTGTAGGGCGACTTGTCGTTGGAAAAGCGCGTGTCGCGGGCGATGCGGTAGGTGCAGTCCTGAGGCCGGAGGCCGCCGACCGAAGGGTCGAACGAGGCGATGCCGGCGATGAGCTCCCCGGCCACGCAGGCGATGCGGGCCTTGACCCGCTGCCACTCGGCGCGGTGGGCGTCGAACCATTCGCGGTCGTTGTTGTCGCCCAGACGGCGCATGAAATCGATGATCGTTTGCATAGCGATGAAAACGTAAAATATCCCGAGCGGCGGGCTGGTGCCTGCGCTCGGGATAACGGTCGGCGACTACCCTACCATGCGAAAAGCGGGTAGCCGGCCATGAGTTCGTTGACCTCCTTGCGGACGGCGGCGCGGTTCTCCTCGTTCTCGGGATCGGAGAGCACGCGGTCGATCAGTTCGACGATATAATCCATCTTGTCCTCCTTCAGACCGCGGGTCGTAATGGCGGGGGTGCCGAAGCGCAGACCCGAGGTCTGGAACGGCGAACGGCTGTCGAAGGGCACCATGTTCTTGTTGGTGGTGATGTCGGCCGCCACGAGGCACTTCTCGGCTAGCTTGCCCGTCAGCTCGGGGAACTTCGTGCGCAGGTCGACGAGCATCAGGTGGTTGTCCGTGCCGCCCGA
>CANASP010000024.1 GCA_947364365.1 uncultured Alistipes sp. | reverse complement strand
GTGGACGGGTGGACGGGTGGACGGGTGGACGGGTGGACGGGTGGACGGGTGGACGGGTGGACGAACGAACGAACGAACGAACGAACGAACGGACGAACGGACGAACGGACGAACGGACGAACGGACGAACGGACGAACGGAGGGGCGGATGAATGGAGGAAGACCGACAGCCGCTCCCCGAACAAGCGGCAGAACGATTCGGAATGGTCGTCTCGGTTCGCAGCCCGCAGAGAGGCCGCATGCGGGCGAATGCAAGCAAATGCAAGCAAATACGGGAGGCGCGGCCCTCCGCGCCGGGTGGCTGCTGACCGCCGCGCTTCGGATTCCCGAAGCGTGTTATCGTCCCGATATCTCCGAGCGAAACAAGCTCCCCGCATGCCGCGCCGGGTAGCTGCTGACCGCCATGCTTCGGATTCCTTAAGCGTGTTATCGTCCCGAAATCTCCGAGCGAAACAAACTCCCCGCATGCTGCGCCGGGTAGCTGCTGACCGCCACGCATCGGATTCCCGAAGCGTGTTATCGTCCCGATATCTCCGAGCGAAACAAGCTCCCTGCATGCCGCGCCGGGTAGCTGCTGACTGCCACGCATCGAATTCCCGAAGCGCGTTATCGTCCCAAAATCTCCGAGCGAAACAAGCTCCCCGCATGCCGCGGCGGCGCGGCACACCGGACCGCGGCGCACGAAAAAAGGCCCGAGCCGTTCGCGGAACCGGGATTTTTACGTACATTTGTGAAATCCTCCGAAAACGAGAAACACAATGGAATACGCAACCCGTCTCGCCGCATACGCTCCGGCGCAAAGCGTCGCCGAAGTCGACGCTGAAGTGGCCCGTCTCCGCGAAGCCGCTCACCGCAACCACAATGCCGAGGTCTACAAGTTCTGCTACTCGGCCATCGACCTGACGACCCTCTCGTGCAACGACTCGGCGCAGTCGGTGACCGCCTTCGCCCGCAAGGCCGCCGATTTCAACGCCCACTTCCCCGCACTGCCCAACGTCGCGTCGATCTGCGTCTACCCCTCGTTCGTCGAGACCGTCGGTCTGGCCGTCGGTTCGGGCCTGCGCATCACGTCGGTCGGCGGCGGCTTCCCCGCCTCGCAGACCTTCCTCGAAGTCAAGGCCCTCGAAGTGGCCATGGCCGTCGAGAACGGCGCCGACGAGGTCGACATCGTGCTGAACGTGGGACGCATGCTCACCGGCGAGTGGAACGAGGCGGCCAACGAGGTCGAGGTGATCCGCACGGAGCTGGACAGCGACATCGTGCTGAAGGTCATCATCGAATCGGGAGCGCTCCGCACGCCCGAGCTGATCCGCACGGCCTCGCTCCTCTCGATGCTGGCCGGCGCCGACTTCGTGAAGACCTCCACGGGCAAGATCGACGTGGCCGCGACGCCCGAGGCGGCCGTGGTCATGTGCCGCGCCATCGCCGACTACTACAAGGCGACGGGCCGCCGCGTGGGTTTCAAGGCCGCCGGCGGCGTCCGCACGGCCGAGGACGCGGCGCTCTACTACACCATCGTCGAGGAGATCCTGGGCCCCGAGTGGCTCACCGTCGACCTGTTCCGCATCGGCGCCTCCTCGGCCGCCAACAACATCCTCACGGCCATCGAGGGGCACGAGGTGAAATACTATTGACGGACGATCTCCGCTCGCATCACAATGGAAAGCGGCCCCTCCCGGGCCGCTTTTTTCGTCCTCACGGCAAATATCCGGGGCTGTCGTTCGTCTACCCGTATAGAACGATCCGACAAAACCGACCATGCAACGCATCTCTCTCCGCACCTCCGACTGCTCCGGCTGCGGCCGCTGCACCGAAATCTGCCGCCGCGGCGTATTGCGGCTCGTCGACGACGGCCCGCGCCGCATCGCCGCCGTTGCCGACGCCACGGCCTGCCGCGGTTGCCGCGCCTGCGAACGCAGCTGCCCCGTCCGGGCGATCGAGGTCCGTCGCGACACCGCCGGCCGTCCCCTGCGCCGCACCGTCGCCCGCCGGCTTCCCGCCCTGCTCCAACTCGCCCTTCCCGCCGCACTCGGCCTCCTCTGGCTGTCGGAGCGCCCCTGGGGCGCGATCGACTGGTGGCGGCTGCTCGGGCTCTTCGTCCTGTGCCACCTCGTTCTCTACCACCTACCCTGCCGTTTCACCCGAAAATCGGACTCACAATGAAATCACACGGAAAACACGCCCTCCATCTGCTCGGAGGAATCGCTCTGCTCGCGGCCCTCGTCGCCGCCGTCATGCTGCTCTGGAACGCCTTGATCCCCGAGATCATCGGGTGGAAAGCCATCGGTTACTGGCAAGCCCTGGGGCTCGTCGCGCTCACCCACCTGCTGCTGGGACACCTCGCCCGCCCCTCGATGTTCGACAACCGCCGCCGGCTCCACGAACGGTTCCACAACATGTCGCCCGACGAACGGCGCGCCTTCATCCGCCGCCGCATGCGCAGCCTCTGCGCCGAAGAACGCCCCGCCGACGACCATGCCGAAAAGTAACGCCGCCGAGGTTTTCGAGCGCTACCGACGACAACTCGCCGCCTTCATCGCCCGGCGCGTCGGCCCCGGGACCGACGTCGAGGATCTCCTTCAGGAGGTTTTCCTCCGCTTCGTCCAGGCCGAAGCCCGCTCGCCCATCACCGAGGTCGCGGCGTGGCTTTTCCGCACGACGCGCAACCGGATCATCGACCTGAGCCGCAAACGGCGCGAGATCCCGCTGCCCGAGCGGCACCCCGACGACGAGGAGGAGGGGCTCGTCGGCGAGATCACCGCCCTGCTCGCCGACGACAGCCGCTCGCCCGAGATGGAGTACCTGCGCTCGCTGGTCTGGGAGGAGCTCGAACGGGCGCTCGACGAGCTGCCCGCCGCCCAGCGCGACATCTTCTGCCTCACCGAGTTCGAGGGGCTTCCCTTCCGCCTCCTCTCCGAGCAGATGGACATCCCCGTCACCACGCTGCTCTCGCGCAAGCACGCGGCCGTCCGGCACCTCCGCCGGCGCCTCGCCGACATCTACCAGGCGCTGCTTGCGGAGTGACGGCCGCACGTACGATACGAGCGAGCCTCCCGTCGGTACGGGAGGCTCGCTCGCATGTTCTTCGGACCGCAGCCGCGCTTCCGGCCCGCGCCCTTACCGTGCGTCGTCGCCGGCAGCGGACGCATCCGCCGCGGCCTCCGACCCGGACACCCCGTCCCGGGCCGCCTCATGTTCCGGCGCCGCCGTCTCCGTCTTGTCACCGAAGAGCAGCGACCGATACTGCCCGCGGTGCAACACCGCGAAGACCAGCAGCGCGACGATCGCCGCAGCCGCTATCCGTCCCGACCACTTCCTAATCATCCTTGCGTTCGTTCAGACACTCGACCGCCCGCACCAGCACGCGGTCGACCGGGTAGATGTTTGCATAGAATCCGTTGTCCTCCAGCGCCGTGTTGCGGCCGATGTAGGCCCGCAGCTGCGCCTCGATCAATCGGCGCGAGCGGGCGATGTCGCGCGGACGCGGCGCCACCCCCTTGCGCGCGGCATAGCGCACGAAGTCGTCGACGAGCCCCCCATCGGCGTCGAGCAGCCGCTTCAGGTCGTCGAGCGTCTTCACGCCGTCGAGCGCCGCGCGGTGCCGGTCGGCATACTCGATCGTATAGCGGTAGAGGATGTTGCGCCCGGCCACTTCGAGGTAATATTTGGTCATGTCGGTCGTATCGGCCGGCACGAAAACGTCGGGCATGATGCCGCCCCCGCCGTAGACCACCTTGCCGCCCGGCGTCACGCGGCGCAGCGAGTCGGCGAAACGGATGCTGTCCGCCTCGAAAAGCTCGTTGCGGCGGTAGCGGTCCCACAGCTCCTCCTCGTATTCGGCGCCGTGCCCCGCCACGTAGGGTTTCTGGATCGAACGGCCCGTGGGGGTGTAGTAGCGCGCCGTCGTGAGACGCAGCGCCGAGCCGTCGGGATAGGGGATCTGCTGCTGCACGAGCCCCTTGCCGAACGAGCGGCGGCCGATGATCGTCCCCCGGTCGTTGTCCTGGAGCGCACCGGCCAGGATCTCGCTCGACGAGGCGCTCTGCTCGTCGATGAGCACCGCCACGTCCATCTCCTGGGCGCATCCCGTGCCGTCGGCGTACTCGCGCATCTGCTCGTGGTTGCGGTCCTCGGTGTAGACGATCAGCTGCCCCTCGTGGAGGAACTCGTTGGCGATCAGGATCGCCTGGTCGAGGTAGCCGCCCGAGTTGCCGCGCAGGTCGAAGATCAGCCGCTCGACCCCCTCGCCGCGCAGGCGGCCGATCGCCTCGACCAGCTCGGCGTGCGACGTGCGGGCGAACTGCCCCAGGCGCACGTAGCCCACCCCGTCGGCAATGCGGAAGGCCGACTCGATGCTGCGGATCGGAATCTTGTCGCGCACGACCTCCACCTCGACCGGATCGGCGATTCCCTGACGTCCCAGCCCGAGCTTCACCGTCGAGCCGCGCGGTCCGCGCAACCGCTTGACGATCCGGTCCTGAGGGATCCGGCGCCCCGCGACGAGCGAGTCGTCGATCACGAGGATGCGGTCGCCGGCCCGCACGCCGGCCCGGTCGCTCGGTCCCTGCGAAATGACGCTCAGCACGATCACCGTGTCGGTGGCCATGTTGAACATCACGCCGATGCCGTCGAACTCGCCTTCGAGCGGTTCGTTGATCTGCGCCATCTCCTCGGCCGGGATATACATCGAGTGGGGATCGAGTTCGTCGATCAGCATCGGCAGCACCCGTTCGGTGAGCGAGTCGATCGACAGCGGATCGACATATCGGTTCTCGAGGAGCGAAAGCGTATAGGAGAGCTTGTTCGAGGGCTGTGCCGCCGCCGTGAGCAGCGTGCGCAGCTGCGAGGCCGTGGAGTTGCGCCCCACGTAGCGGCCCAGCAGCAGTCCGAAAGCCACCCCCGCCGCGAGCAGCAGCGGAAAGAGGATCGTGGACCGGGAATTGCGGTACTTCATCACACTATTTGTTCTTGAAAACGTAGGTCACGCCCAGCCCCAGGATCGTCTGGGTCTGGATCGCGACGTTCTGCGAACGGTCGTAGCGCATCGAGAAGAAGAAGCTCGTCTCCAGGAAGCGGCCCGCGCGGACCGTCAGCCAGTTTTCCCAGTTGACCGTCGGATGCAGCGCCAGCATCGGACGTTCGAGCGGATCCTGCGATCCCTGCTGCCATTGGGCGAAGGCCTCCTCGTAGTCGGCGTAGCGGCCGATGCGGTTGTCCATCCCCAGGTTGGTGAGCCAGCCGAAGAAGGAGTAGGCCTTGGTCCTGTAGGTCAGGAAGCCCGACTTGCCGAACTTCCGCTCGAAGTCGAGCTGCAACGACGAGCCGCCCATGTAGCGCGAGGTCTTGTTCCACGACACACCGTAGAGCTCGGCATAGTTGGAGCGGTTCTCCTCGGTGTGCTCGCGGAAGTTGTAGAGGAAGTTCTCGCGGATCTCGTCGCTCTCGACGAACGTGGCGTTGAGCGAAATGGGCGAGATGGTGAGCGTGATGGGGAACTTCGGGCTGTGGCACTTGTAGGTCACACTGCCCGACAGGTCGAGATAACCCGGCGTCATGAAGGTGCTCTGGCGGTGGATCGGCTCCTGCTGCGTGCGCGAACGGTAGCCCGCGGCGAACTGGCTGCGGAAGCGCACCACGGGACCGTAGGACCAGTTTTTCGAGAGGCTGAACGAGGGCTTGACCTCGATCCAGAACTCGTCCTGGCTCTTGAACCACACGCCGTCGCTGGTCGTATTGCCGGCCTCGTCCGTCGTCTCGACCTTCATGCGGTCGTAGCCGAACTTGGCGTTGGCCTCGGTCTGCACCGAGAACTTGTTCTTCGAGAAGATGTGCTTGATGTAGAAGTTGCCCAGCGCCATCATCGAGTTGTTACCGCCGTTGACGTTGGTCCACGTCTCGTTGTAGGAGGTCACCGTACCCTTTCCCTCGATCTTGAATTCGAGGTAGTTGCGTTCCTTTCGGATCGCAGCGCGCTCGGCGCGGTAACGCGCGGGGCTGAAATAGTCCGAGCCGATCTTCACGCTGCGCATCTTGTCCTCGAACTTCACTTCGTCCTGCGATACGTCCACCTGATCGACCGAGATCTGAGCCGAAGCCGCGAGGCAAAACAACGATGCCCCCGCCGCGGCGAGGATTCGCGAAAAATGTTTCATGTCGTCGATTCTTCTATTAGGAATTCCGACTGCAAATTTATGAATTTATTTACAGATTCCTTAACTTTGCACGACGATTAACCGCTTGCAGCCATGAAATATTTCGGAGCCCACGTCAGTGCCGCGGGAGGCGCGGAAAACGCCCCGCAGAACGCCTCGGCCCTCGGCGCCACGGCCTTCGCGCTCTTCACCAAGAACCAGCGCCAGTGGAGCGCCGCGCCCCTCGCCGAGGCGCAGATCGCCGCCTTCCGCAGCGCCTGCGACCGTCTGGGCTACACCCCGGCGCAGATCCTGCCCCACGACACCTACCTGATCAACCTCGGGCACCCCGACGACGAGGCGCTCGAAAAGTCGTACCGGGCCTTCGTCGAGGAGCTGCGCCGCTGCGAGCAGCTGGGGCTCGACCGCCTCAACTTCCACCCCGGCAGCCACCTGCGCCGGATCGCGGAGGAGGCGTCGCTCGACCGCATCGCCGCGTCGATCAACCGCGCGCTCGACGCCACGCGCGGCGTCACGGCCGTCATCGAGAACACCGCCGGGCAGGGGTCGAACCTGGGCTACCGGTTCGAGCAGCTGGCCTACCTCATCGAGCGCGTCGAGGACAAGTCGCGCGTGGGGATCTGCATCGACACCTGCCACGCCTTCGCCGCGGGCTACGACCTGCGCTCGGCGGAGGCATGCGAGCGGACCTTCGACGAGCTCGACCGCACGGTGGGGCTGCACTATCTCCGGGGCATGCACCTCAACGACGCGATGAAGCCCCTCGGCAGCCGCGTCGACCGCCACGCCCCGCTGGGCGAGGGGGAAATCGGCTGGGAGTGCTTCCGCTACATCGCCCGCGACCGGCGCTTCGACGGCATCCCGCTGATCCTCGAAACCCCCGACGAGACGCGCTGGGCCGACGAGATCGCGCAACTCAAGGCCTTCGCCGGGGAGGTGTAAAGGACTGATGCAATGCGATCACTCTTCGAAAAAACGAAGAGTGTCGGCCCGCAGCCACCCCCGGCGGAGGGCCGCTCGGCTCGCGTAAGGCTCGCCCGCCCCTCCGCTGGCTGCGGACCGCCGGCTGCGAACCGACAGACACACACCGAAAAACCCTAAAAAACCTACTCGATATGATCCGCACACTCCGCATTCTGCTTTTGGCCGCCGCGGCCTTCGCCGCAGCCGCCTGTTCTTCCGACGGCCGCAATCCCCGTCCCGTCCGTTCGGTCATCCTCGTCGCCAGCGACGGCCTGAGCGCCGACGTCGTGCGCCGCAATCCCGGAGCCTTCCCTCACATCGAGGCGCTGATGGCCCGCGGCACCTCGACGCTCGAAGCCCGCAGCGTCCTCCCCTCGTCGAGCGCCGTCAACTGGGCGACACTGCTCATGGGCGCCGGCCCCGAGATGCACGGCTACACCGAGTGGGGCAGCCGCACCCCCGAGGTCGAACCCATCGCCACGGGCGACTACGGCATCTTCCCCGGCATCTTCGGCGAAGTCCGCCGCCAGCTCCCCGATGCCGTCACCGGCGTCTTCTACTCGTGGGACGGCATCGGCTACCTCTACGAGCAGCAGGCCGTCGACGAGAACTTCTCGGCCGACGAGGACGACGACGCGGTATGCCGCGAGGCGTGCCGCTTCATCGCCGAGCGGCAGCCCGCGCTCGCCTTCGTCTACTTCGCCGAGCCCGACCACACGGGCCACACCTACGGCTGGGAGAGCCCCGAATATACGGACATGTGCCGCAAGATCGACTCGCTCGTAGGCTGCGTCGTGGCGTGCGTCGACGCCTCGATGGACCCCGCCCGCACGGCCATCGTCTTCACCGCCGACCACGGCGGCATCGGCACCGGCCACGGAGGCAAGACCATGGCCGAGATGCAGGTGCCCTACGCGGTGGTCGGCCCGGGCATCGAGGCCGGCACGACCATCCCCCACGAGGTGATGAAGTACGACAACGCCCCGACGATCGCCTGGCTGCTGGGGCTCGACGCCCCCGACGTCTGGCGCGGCAAGAACATCCTGCGCTGACAGGCCGGCCGCCGCGTCGCCGGCCGTGCCGCATCACGAGTGCCCGCCCGGCGGCACGCCGCCCCGCCCGCGGCTGGGAGAAAAGCTGTCCGGCAGCACGAAAGAGAGCGCCCCTCGCGAGGGGCGCTCTCTTCGTTTCGGGAACGAACGGCGGACGGTTACTTGTCGTTCCACTTCCGCAGATCGAGTTTCCCGTGGTAGTCGAGCGCCGGAGGCAGCATCCCGCACGCGTCGAGCAGCTCCCGGCGGCCGGCATAGCGGATCTCCTCCACCACGTCGCCGTAGGCCGTTTTCTGCTTGCCCGCGTGCCAGTAATTGAACTTGACGGCGATGTTCACGGGGATGTCCTCCTCGATGATCTTGTCGACCAACCCCGACGTCCAGCTGTTGTAGGCGACGAAGAAACGCGCCGCAATCTCGCGCCGGTGCGCGTCGACATAGGGCGAACAATTGCTGAAGAGCGTGTCGATGCCCATCTCGACGTGCAGCTCACCGGTCTTTTTCTTGTACTTTATACGGTCGATCCGCGCGTTCAGCACCGCCCGCTCGGCCGAAAACGAACGCGCGGAGATCTGCGCCACGGCGTAGTCGTCCCAGCGGCCGATCTCGCCGTCGGCGAGCACCTCTACGAGCGGCCGCTCGTAGAGGGAGGGCACCGGCTGCGACGGTGCGGCGGCCGGCCTTTCGGGTTCGGATTTCGGTTTGCGCTCCGAGCCGCCGCCGGTGGAGACCGACAGCTGCGAAAAGAAGAGTACGAGCAGCAACAGCGCCGCCACGTTATTGGGTGCGAATTTCTCCTTCATGGTTCCGTCTAATTTAATTTGCTGAAACGACCGTCGGCCTCACGGCGCCACACGCCGCCGTCGGTGCACACCTTGCGGTCCGACCCCATGCCGCCCACCACGTAGTGGGGATTGCCCGAGGCGTCGTAGATCACCCCGTCCTCCTCCACGGCGGGCGCCTTGACCCCCAAGAAGCCACCGCCCAACACGCACAGGAAGGTGAGGATCCCCACCAACGGATGGAGTGCGATGGCCGTGGAGAGACAGTGCAACATGGCATACATGCCCGTGACGAAAAGCATGATGCAGTAGAACAGCACATAGAAATCCAGCCGCAGAACGCACCCGAGCGCCGTTCGCACCATCGCCACGGCCAACCCCACGGACGCCGCGGCCAGCAGCGACAGCACCAGCCAGGCCAGCAGACACAGCAGGAACCCGTCGGCCATGCCGAGCAGGCAGGTCGCGGAGGCCACCAGCGGCGAGATGCCGGCGACGATGCCGCCCGTGAGCAGCGCATCGCCCGTCAGCGCCACCCAATAGGCATGGCGTCCTCTCTCCGACACCGCCGGGCGCGTCAGCAGGTAGCCCGCCGCCACGCAGGCCAGGGCGATCCCCAGCTTGACGAACGTCGTCTCCTCGTCCTGATGCAGGTTGCCGCAGAAGCAGACGAAAAACAGGATCAATTGCACGAGCAGGCTCACGAAGGCGAGCGCCACTCCCTTGAGATAGTCTATCATAATTACCGGAAAAACTGGAATTTCACGAAGATAGGAAATTCCCGCGACACATGCAACCCCGATCCGGAAAAAATCGCCGACGGACTATCGGCCGCTGCGTCGTCCGTCCCGGAATCCCTTGCGGCGGAACCGCGCGGGCGCGACGCTGCGGGCGAGGTTGCGCCACTTGACGAAGAGATTGACCACCACGTCGAGCAGAAACGCGAGCGCCGCGCCCAGCATCACCGAATAGAAAAAGACATTGCGCTCGGCCCGGCCCTTGCGGTTCATATCCTCAGCGAAAAGATAGATGCCGCCGTTCTTCAGCACATCCTCCGCCTCGAAGGAGAGCCCCCGCAGCGGATCGTAGGTGTAGGTCGACGGAGAGACATTGACCAGATGCAGCGGCACGCGCGACACGCCCTGCGGATCGCGGTCCTCCAGCGCGATTTCGATCCGGCCCCGTATCCGCTCGCTCCATCCCGACGGGGAGGCGATGCGGATATAGAGGTGGTAGTAAGGATTGTCCGATTCGCTATTGAGCAAATCGCCGCACACCTCCAGCGACCCCGACACCGGCTCCCCGTCCGCTCTGCCGGCCGGGCGGGTCGTCACCCGCACATAATCGGGCGCGAGCGAGTCGATCCGCTCGCAGCGGACGACCGACTCCGTGAGCGGATCGACCGATTCGACGGCATCGCCCTGCCGGGCGCCGCCCAACGACCGGAGGTTCCCTCCGCAGGCACGCACCGCGATCGTCACGGTCCGCTCCTCCGTCCCCTCGGCACCGGCGAAACCGGCATGAACGCCCAGCACGTCCGACCGCCCGGTCCGGGGCCCGACGTGCGGCGAGCGTCCGCAGAGCAGCTGAAAGAAGTCCAGCCGCGCAGGATGGTTCGTCCCGATCTCGATCTCGATTTGCCGGTACTCGGGCGCATAGGCCTCGGTCTGGCGGAACAGCACCCAGCACACGATGCAGAGCACCAGTGCCAACGCGCCGTGAAGCAGCCCGTGGGAGAAGAAGAAGGCGGCACGCGGCGAACGGGCGAGCGGACGGCGCAGGCAGACGTAGTAGTATTTCCAGTTCATCTTCATCGCGGCGGCGGAGCGGGGTTACAGCCTATCGAGGCAGCGGCGGACGATCGCCGCGCTGTCGCGGACCTCCTCCTCGCTGATCGTCAGCGGCGGCGAGATGCGGAACGCCGTGTCGCAGTAGAGGAACCAGTCGCTCAGGATCCCCTCCTCCTTGAAGAGCGCCATCATGCGGAAGAGCCGCTCCGACGCCCCCAGCTCGACGGCCAGCAGCAGCCCGCTGCGGCGGATCCCGACGACGGCGGGGTGGTCGCGCAGCAGCTCCTCGTAGAGCACCCCCTTGCGCTCGACCTGCTCCACGATGCGGTGCTCCACCAGGTAGTCGAGCGCCGCCAGCCCCGCGGCGCAGCACACCGGGTGACCGCCGAAGGTGGTGATATGGCCCAGCACCGGATCGCGCTGCAAGGTCGCCATGATCTCGTGGCGCGCCGCGAAGGCCCCGAGGGGCATCCCTCCGCCGAAGGCCTTCGCCAGGCAGACGATGTCGGGCTCGACGCCGTATTTGAGCGATGCGAACATCGCTCCGGTGCGCCCCATGCCGGTCTGGATCTCGTCGAACAGAAGCAGCGCCCCCACCTCGTCGCAGCGGCGGCGCAACGCCTCCAGATAGCCCGGCGCCGGGGGCCGCACCCCCGCCTCGCCCTGCACGGGCTCGGCCAGCACGCAGGCCGTGCGCCTCGTGATGCGCTCCAAGGAGGCGAAGTCGTTGAACTCGATCGCCTGCACGTCGGGCAGCAGCGGGCGGAAGGCCCCCTTCCACTCCTCGCCCTCGGGCGCGCCCATCATGCTCATCGCACCGTGCGTCGAGCCGTGGTAGGCACGGCGCATGGAGATCATCTCCGTGCGCCCCGTATAGCGCTTGGCCAGCTTCAGCGCCCCCTCCACGGCCTCGGCCCCCGAGTTGACGAAATAGACGCTGTCGATCGCTCCGGGCAGCAGCGCGGCGATCCGCGTCGCATATTCGACCTGCGGCCGTTCGACCATCTCGCCGTAGACCATCACGTGCATGTAGCGCGCGGCCTGCTCCTGCACGGCCCGCACGACGGCGGGGTTGGCGTGGCCCACGTTGCTCACCGAGACGCCGGCCACCAGGTCGTAGTAGCGCTTGCCCTCGGGCGTGTAGAAAAACGCCCCCTCGGCGCGCTCGACCTCCACCATCATCGGCTCGGGCGACGTCTGCGCCACGTGGGCGAGAAACCGTTTGCGAAGAATATTCATAGGATTACTGATTTACGACAGATCGCCGAAACGCCTCTCCAGGATCGCATCGGCGTCGGCCACGCTCGTGCGCATCCAGCGGTAGAGCACCTCCAGCCGCTCGGACTCGCCGAGCGGCCACGCCCCGACCGTCTGGCGCACGCGCGCCGAGAGCATGTAGAGGAGGATCGCCGCCGAGGCCGAGACGTTGAGACTCTCGACCATCCCGCACATGGGGATCTGCAGGAACTCGTCGGCCGCGGCGACGACCTCGGCCGAGATCCCCGCGTGTTCGGTCCCGAAGACCAGCGCGAAGGGTCCCGCCCCGACGTCGAACGTCTCGGGCGTGCGGTCCTCGCGGTGGGGCGTCGTCGCCACGATGCGGTAGCCCGCGGCGCGCAGCGCGGCGAGCGCCTCGGCCGTCGAGGCATGGCGCTCGACATCGACCCAGCGGTCCGTCCCGCGCACCACCGAGGCGCTGGGCTCGAACCGGCAGAGCGTCTCCACGGTGTGCATCCGTTGCAGGCCGAAGGCCTCGCAATGGCGGATGAGCGCCGCGGCATTCTGCGGGTGGTAGGTGTTCTCGGCCAGCAACGTCATGTAATGGGTGCGCTGCGCGAGGGCGCGGCACAGCGTCTCGTAGCGCTCGGGCAGCATGAACTCCCCGAGGCAGGCGATGCGCGCGGCATACCACGCGTCGGTTCTATTTTCGGTATTTGTCATCCTCGTCCAGGATTTTCAGGTAACTCTCGTAGCGCCCCGCGTCGATCGTCCCCTGCCGCACGGCCTCCACCACGGCGCAGCCCGGCTCGTGGGTGTGGGTGCAGTTGTAGAAGCGGCAGGCGGGCGCCGTGCGCAGCATCTCGGGGAAGTAGTGCCACAGCTCGGCGTCGTCGATATCGAGCAGGCCGAACCCCTTGATGCCCGGCGTGTCGATCACCGCGCCGCCCCCCGCGAGCGGATACATCGTCGAGAAGGTGGTCGTGTGGCGCCCCTTGCCGTGGCTCTCGGAGATCTCGCCCGTGCGGATGTCGAGCGAGGGGTCGATCGTACGGACGAGCGTCGACTTGCCCACGCCCGAGTTGCCCGACAGCAGCGTCGTCCGCCCCGCGAGCAGCTCGCGCACGCGGTCGACGCCGCGGCCGTCCTCGGTCGAGAGCTCCACCACCTCGTAGCCCGCCCCCTCGTAGACCGCGCGGAATGCCTCCATCGCCTCCCGCTCCTGCAGGTCGGCCTTCGAGAGCAGGATCGCCACCGGCACCTTGTAGGCCTCGCACGTCACCAGAAAGCGGTCGACGAACTCGGGCGGCGTGGCCGGCGCGCGCAACGTCACCATGAGCAGCGCCCGGTCGAGGTTCGCGGCGATGATGTGCGACTCCTTCGAGAGGTTCGAGGCGCGGCGGATGACGTAGTTGCGCCTGGGGGCGATGTCCGTGATCGTCCAGTCGCCCGCGTCGTCGGCGCGGCACGTCACCTCGTCGCCCACCACCACGGGGTTGGTCGACCGCGCGCCGCGCAGCCGCAGCCGCCCGCGGATCCGGCAGCGGATCCGTTCGGCGCCGCACACCACCTCGTACCACGATCCCGTGGCGCGCATCACCACGCCGCTGAGGCTCTTTTTGGTCATCTTCACGCTGTTTTGGGTTCCTCGTCCGCGTCGGCCGACACCGCCGCCTCGCCCCACGCGCGCAGGCGGGGGAAAAGCCGCGACGCGAAATCGCCGACGGGCCGGAAGGTTTTCGACTCCTCGATCGTTGCGGGCGACACCAGGCGGTATTCGCCGTTCAGATCGTCCAGCGCCGCGAACAGCGCCCCGAGCGCCAGCAGCCATTTGGCCGCCGAGACCGCGACGCCCAGCACGCGGTCGAGCAGCCCCAGCCCCGCGAAGCGCACCACGCCCCGCAGCAGCCGGGCCGCGACGCCCGCGGCGAGGAGCCCCGCGACGAACACGGCGACGAAACCGCCCGCCGCGGCATCGGTTTCATCGAGCCGCAGCCAGCGGCCCGCCTGCCCGCCGTATCGCGCGGCGAGCCACAGCGCGACGAGCAGCCCCGCGAGCGAGCAGACCTGCACGATCACACCGCTGCGCCAGCCGCGCCACACGGCGACGGCGAGCGCCAGACAGACGATCAGATCGAGTGGATTCATGAATTCGTTTTAACGGACGCGAAGATACGAATAATGTCGCTAAAACAGGGATTTTTTCGCAGTTATTCACGTTCGCGCCGCCGCGGAGGGAGGCCGGCTCTCCGAGGCAGGGCGGAGCGGGCGCCCCGCAGCCGCCCGACACGAAGGGCCGCCCGCCCCGCTTTCGGCCGCCCGCAACCTCCGCCGGCCGCGGACAGGCGGCCCGGCGACCCGTGTCATGAAGAGATAACTGCGAAAAAATCCCTATCTTTGCGTCTGCCTGATACGCTTTTTCGACCCGCGAAGCCCGGTCCGTCCACCCTCGCCGCCCGCCGCCTCGCCGGAAGAAAACGCCGAACACAACCAATCGATATGAATCTCAACGAATACCGCCGCCGGCCGACCTGCGAGGTCCGCATCGGCTCGACGACGATCGGAGGCGACCGTCCCGTCGCCGTACAGTCGATGACCAACACCGACACCAACGACACCGAGGCCAGCACGGCCCAGATCCTCGCGATCGCCCGCGCCGGGGCCCCCATCGTCCGCCTCACGGCGCAGGGCCGCCGTGAAGGCGAGAACCTCGCCGCCATCGCCCGTCGCGTCAGGGAGGAGGGGTGCCGGGCCGCGCTGGTCGCCGACATCCACTTCGTGCCCGAGGTGGCCGCCGTCGCCGCGCGATACGTCGACAAGGTGCGCATCAACCCCGGCAACTACCGCAACGACCACGGCGAGTTCGAAGCGCTCGTCGAGCAGTGCCGCGCGCGGGGCGTGGCGCTGCGCATCGGCGTCAACCACGGCTCGCTGTCGAAGCGCATCTTCGACCGATACGGCGACACCCCCGAAGGGATGGTCGCATCGGCCATGGAGTTCCTCGGCATCTGCCGCGACCGCAATTTCGACCAGGTGGTCGTCTCGATGAAGTCGTCCAACACGCGCGTGATGGTCGCCGCCTACCGCCTGCTGGCCGAGGCCATGGAGCGCGAGGGGATGCGCTACCCGATCCACCTGGGGGTCACCGAGGCGGGCAACGGCCTCGAGGGGCGCGTGAAGAGCGCCGTGGGCATCGGCGCGCTGCTCGCCGACGGCATCGGCGACACGATCCGCGTCTCGCTCACCGAGGCCCCCGAAAACGAGGTCCCCGTGGCGCAGCTGCTCGTCAGCCACTTCGCCGCACGCCCCGGCCGCTTCGAGGTGCTCCACCCCGAGCGCTACTCGCCCACCCGCTACCGCCGCCGCACGGCGGTGCAGGTGCCCGTCGTCCGCGGCGAACGGGCCGACGGCTTCCGCACGATCGAGGCCCGCTCGGACAACCCCACGGCCGAGCTGCGCGCCGCGATCCTCTCGCTCGACCGGGCCGACGAGCCGGTCATCGTCAGCCGCCGCTACGACTGCCCCTCGCTCGAGGAGCTGGCCGTGCGCGCCGCCGCCGACCTGGGCGTGCTCTTCCTCGACGGACTGGCCGACGGCATCCTGCTCGACGCCCCGGGCCACACCGACGCCGAGCTGCGCGAGGTCGAGCTGATGATCCTCCAGGCGGCCCGCGTGCGCTTCTCGCGCACCGAATACATCGCCTGCCCCTCGTGCGGCCGCACGCTCTACGACATCGAGGCGACGCTCGCCGCCATCAAGGCCCGCACGTCGCACCTTCGGAACCTGCGCATCGGCGTGATGGGCTGCATCGTCAACGGCCCGGGCGAGATGGCCGACGCCGACTACGGCTACGTGGGCGCCGCCCCGGGCCGCATCACCCTCTACAAGGGGCGCGAGGTCATCGTGCGCAACATCCCCCAGGAGGAAGCCCTCGACCGCCTCGTCGAGCTCATCCGCGCCAACGGCGACTGGACCGATCCCGAATAGGATCCGCACCGAAAAACACGACCGGACACCGCGCAGGAATCCTCCCGCACGGTGTCCGGCATCGTTTCCGACCCGGGCTCCGGTCCGAACTCCCGGGGCCCGACGGCCGGCGTCCGCTACTCCGCGTCGTCGGCCCCGTCCCCTTCGGCGGGCTCCGCGGCGGGCTTGCGCTCCAGCGCCACGTCGACCCCCTCGCGGGCGTAGTCCCCCATGTCCCAGGCGTCGTCGCCCTTCTTCACGCGGTCCTCGGCCGCAAAGGTCAGCGTCAGGTCCCGCGTCGCGAAGTCGCCCCCGTTGGCCTCGCCGTCGACGTCGGTAAAACGCAGCCCGACCGACAGGCCCGCCTCCACGGTTTCGATTTCGAAGTTTCCGTCGGCATCGGTCTCCGTCAGCTTCAGCGACGGCGTCTTAGCCGATCCGAAGGTGCGGCCGACCTCGATACCGGGAATCGGGTTGCCCTCGGCGTCGGTCACGCGCCCGCGGGCCGACAGATCGGCACGAGGCGTTCCGTACATGCAAATGGTACCGCCTTCGTCCGAACAGCTCGCCGAGAAGCCCAGCGCCCACAGCAGCAGGTATTTCAGTTTCCGTTTCATAATACCGTTCTTTAGAGTGTCTCTCCGTCCGCTAAACGCGCAAGAAGCGGCGATACTGCATCGTTCGGCCGGTTTTCCGTCTCTTTCGGCCGCTCCGCCTGGGCGACGTTCAAATAAATTTGGCATTGCGCCCGACTTATCCGTATCTTCGCACCGTCAAAACCTCCGCTGCCATGACCATCCTCCCCCTGGCCTACCTGCCCTCGATCGCGTGGTTCGCCCACGCGCTGCGCGGCGACTGCGTCGTCGACCTGGGCGAACACTTCATCAAGCGCTCGGAGCGCAACCGCGCGCGCATCCTCTCGGCCGACGGACCGATGGCGCTCACCGTGCAGGTGGCCCACGCCGACCGTCCCCGCCAGGCGGTGCGCGACGTGCGGCTCGACTACTCCAAGCGGTGGCAGCACCAGCACTGGGGCGCGCTGGTGGCCTGCTACAAAGGCTCGCCCTACTTCGACCACTACGCCCCCGCGCTCGCCCCCTTCTACCGCGACGGGGAGCGCCCCGAACGGCTCGCCGACTTCGACCTGGGGCTCATCGACCTCCTCTGCCGCCAGCTGCGCATCCCCCCTCCGCCCGTGACCACGCAGTATGTCGAGGCCGCCGCGGGCGACCTCGACCTGCGGCCCAAACGCAACGAGGGCCCGACACCGTGCGTCGAGCCCTACGTTCAGGTCTTCTCCGACCGCATGCCGTTCGTCGCCGGCCTGTCGGTCATTGATCTGCTGTTCGCCGAAGGGCCGGCTGCCGTTTCTGTTTTGCGACGCTCCTTACCATGATCCGCATGCTGTCGCGCAGCGCCCCGGCCCGCACCCGCACGTCGACCGCCCCCTGGATCGAGACCGTGTCGGAGCGGTACTGGCAGGCGGCGTACTGCGTCATGCGCACCGTGTCTTCGCCGACGGTGAGCACCGGCTCGCCCGCCGACGAGTAGACGTGGAACCACTGCTCCTCGCGGTCGCGCAGCACGCTCCGCCGGTCGGCCAGATGCAGCGTCGGCTGGCGCTCGTTCCACAGCGCGCGGTAGAGGTAGTAGGCGTCCTTGCGGTCGCGGCGGTCGAGCGTCACCAGCCCCTCGCAGTTCTCGCCGTAGGGGCGGCGCACCGAGCCGTAGTCGAACAGATTGACGATCCACGTCCCCCAGAAGAGCGAATCGCCCTCCAGATGGTGGGCATACTCCTCGTGGAAGCGCGTCTGCGCCTGCTCGGGCTGCCAGTTGGTCTCGGGCATCGACCGCGCGGCATAGCTCGTGTGGCCGATCATCCCCGCGCCGCCGTAGCAGATCGCCGAGCGCAGGTGCGACCAGTTCTTCTGCAGCAGGTCGCGCCACACCACCACGTCGTCGGTCTTGCCCTTGCGCCACCCCACCGCCTGGTGCCAGGCGATCAGGTCCGGCACGAAGTTGATCTGCCCGTCCTGGTCGCTGCACGCCACCGTCGGGCGCGTGGGGTCCATCTCGCGCGCCGCCTCGCGCAGCCGCTTGAGATAGGGGATCACATCGTCGCCGCGGGTCCAGAGGTGGGAGAAAAGCCCCCACATGGCCACCGACGGGTGGTTCATGTTCTGGGCGATCACCTCGCGCAGCTGGTCCAGCCCGTTGCGCTCGAAGGCCGGCGTGGCCACATAGGCCATGTCGCCCAGGAAAGCGCGGTGGAACGGGATATCGACCCACACGAGCAGTCCCCGCTCGTCGCAGCGGTCGTAGAGATAGGGGGCGTGGGGCATGAGCGACGACCGCAGCGCCGTGGCGCCCAGGTCCTCGACCACACGCAGGTCGGCATCGTAGTCGGTCGCCGTCAGCGTACCGCCCGCCAGGGCGTTGTCGTGGTGCATCACGACGCCCCGCACGGCGCAGCGTTCGCCGTTGATGGTCAACCCCTTTTCCGTCACCGCCAGGTTACGGAAGCCCGTGCGCACGCGCACCGAGTCGGCCCGTCCCTCGTGCGAGACGACCGCCGTGACGGTGTAGAGCACCGGGCGGGCGGGGCTCCACAGCGCCGGACGCTCGATGGCGAAGGGCACCGTCACGGGCCCTCCGTCGGTGTGCACGCGCTGCTTGCTCAGGAAGGCGCGCCGCCCGTCGGGCCCCGAGATGTCGACCGTCAGCATGCAGGCGATCCCCTTCGGGGCCGCCAGATGCACCTCGACCGACCCTTCGGCCCGCGCCGCGTCGGCCACGGCAGTGCGCACCAGCACGCCGTCGGTGCCCAGGTAGAGGGGCGAGATGGCCGTGGCATCGGTCACGATGAGCTCGGCCTCGCGGTAGATGCCGCCATAGGGGTTCTGGTCCGTCGAGGTGGGCAGCACGTCGTTGCGCTCGGCGTTGCTGGCGATGACCAGCAGGGCGTTGTCGGCGCCGAAGCGCACCTTGTCCGTGATCTCGAAGGCGAAGGCCGTACCGCCGCCGCGGTGCTCGCCCGCGTGGCGGCCGTTGACGAACAGATCGGCCACCGACCGCACGCCGTAGAAGCGCACGAAGAGCCGTTTCGACGCCCACTCCTCGGGAATGTAGACATCCTTTTCGTAGTTGCCCGTCGTGCGCAGGAAGCTCCCTTCGGCCAGCGGGTCGGTGTTCCAGCTGTGGGGCAGGGTCACGTAGCGGGCCGCGTCGGACGAGTTCTCCGACTTGAAGAAGAAGCGCCACCCCTCGTTCAGGGGGTAGACCTCGCGGGCCGAGGCGGCTCCGACGGCCGAAGCGGCGAGCAGCAAGAGCAAGAGGAATCGTTTCATCGTCGTCATCGTTTTTCGGAATGGGGATTCGCCGCAAAGTTACGAATTTTTCCCGAAACGCAGCGGCTGCGCACCCCGTATAAGTAACGGCCGATCGGACCGGTTCCGTATGCGGAGCGCCCTTTTTGCCCGTAAGGACAAATTGATTATCTTTGCCGACACTATCCCTGCATGCGTGGAAAACTTTCTCGACAACGACGTGAAATTCGTGCCCGGCGTGGGTGAGGCGCGGGCCCAGCTGCTCGACCGCGAGCTGGGCATCCGCACGGTGGGCGACCTGATCCGCCACTACCCCTTCCGCTACATCGACCGCACGCGCATCTACCGCATCGCCGAGGTGACCGAGGCGGCGGGACTCTCCTACGTCCAGCTGCGCGCCCGCATCACGGGGGTGAGCTACGCGGGCGAGGGGCGCAAGCGACGCTTCACGGCCTATGCGCAGGACGCGTCGGGGAGCGCCGAGCTGGTGTGGTTCCACGGGGTGAAGTGGATCGAGAAGCGCGTGGAGACGGGCCGCGAGTACATCGTCTTCGGCCGCCCGTCGTTCTACCGCGGTGAGCTGCGCATGGCCCACCCCGAACTGGAGACCGTCGAACGGGCCCTCTCGCGCCGCGCCGAGAGCGGCATGCAGGGCATCTACCCCTCGACCGAGAAGCTGGGCAACGTACTGGGGGCCAAAGGGCTCTACCAGATCGTCTGCAACGCCTGGGCGCTCGTCCGCGGCCGCATCGCCGACCCGCTGCCCGCCGCACTGCGGGCCCGCTACGGATTGGTGCCGCTCGCCGAGGCCTTCGCCGACATCCACTTTCCCCGCTCGCAGGAGGCGCTGCGGCGGGCGCAGCACCGTCTCAAGTTCGACGAACTGCTGGGGCTCCAGCTCAACATCCAGGCCCGCCGCACGGAGCGGCTGGCCAAAAGCGACGGCTTCCTCTTCTCGCGCGTGGGCCCCGCCTTCACCGCCTTCTACGACGAGAAACTCCCCTTCCCGCTCACCGGCGCCCAGAAGCGCGTCGTCCGCGAGATCCGCCAGGACACCGTCACGGGCTTCCAAATGAACCGCCTCCTGCAGGGCGACGTCGGGAGCGGCAAGACCCTCGTGGCGCTGCTGTCGATGCTGCTGGCCGTCGACAACGGCTTCCAGGCCTGCATGATGGCCCCCACCGAGATCCTCGCCCGCCAGCACTACGCCACGCTCTGCCGCATGCTCGACGGCATCGGCGTAAGGGTCGGCATCCTCACCGGCGCCTCGAAGGCGCGCGAACGGCGCGAGGCATTGGAGGGCATCGCCTCGGGCGAGATCCATATCCTGGTGGGCACCCACGCCTTGATCGAAGAACGCGTGCAGTTCGCCGACCTGGGTTTCGTCGTGATCGACGAGCAGCACCGCTTCGGCGTCGAGCAGCGCGCGCGCCTGTGGACCAAGAACGCCCGCCCGCCCCATATCCTCGTCATGACCGCCACGCCCATCCCCCGCACGCTGGCCATGACCCTCTACGGCGACCTCGACGTCTCGGTGATCGACGAACTGCCCCCGGGCCGCCGCCCCATCCGCACCGTGCGCTACACCGACTCGGCGCGTCTGCGGCTGTTCGGCTTCATGCGGCAGCAGATCGAGCTGGGGCGCCAGGTCTACGTCGTCTACCCGCTCATCAAGGAGTCGGAGGCGATGGACTACAAGGACCTCACCGACGGCTACGAGGCCATATCGCGCGACTTCCCGCTGCCGCGCTACGTCACGGCGATCTGCCACGGCAAGATGAAGCCCGCCGACAAGGAGGAGTCGATGCGCCAGTTCAAGGAGGGCGAGGCCCATATCCTGGTCGCCACGTCGGTGATCGAGGTGGGGGTCGACGTCCCCAACGCCACGGTGATGGTCATCGAGTCGGCCGAGCGCTTCGGCCTCTCGCAGCTCCACCAGCTGCGCGGCCGCGTGGGGCGCGGCGGCGAGCAGTCCTACTGCATCCTCATGTCGGGCGAGAAGCTCTCCCACGAGGCGCGGGCGCGGCTCGACGCCATGTGCGAGACCTCCGACGGCTTCCGCCTGGCCGAGCTCGACCTCAAGCTGCGCGGCGCGGGCGACATCCACGGCACGTTGCAGAGCGGTGTGGCACTCGATTTGAAGATCGCCAACCCGACGGCCGACGTCGAGGTGTTGACCCGCACGCGCGAGGCGGCGATCGAGCTGCTCGACGCCGACCCGGCGCTCGCCCGCCCCGAACACCGCGGGCTGGCGGAACTGCGCCGCCGCTACGCGGGAGGCGAGGCGCGCGACTTTTCGAAAATATCGTAATAAACGGCCTCGCAGACCGTTATAACCGCAAACGAACCGATGGCAATGAAACGAATCCTCCTGGCGATAGCGCTCATCGCCGCCGCTGCGCCCCTCCGGGCCCAGCTCTACCACCCGGGCGAGGTGCTCGAATACCGCGTGAGCTACCGCGCCAAGATGTTCCCCAACACGGAGGTGGGCTCCGTGAGCGTCACGACGAGCGAGGAGCCGCTCGACGGCCAGACCCGCTACAAGGTCGTGGGGCGCGGCCGCACGCTGCCCACCTACCGCTGGTTCTACAACATCGACGACCTCTACACCGTGTGGATCGACCCCGCGACGCTGCGTCCCGAGCGCTTCGAGAGCGACCTGCACGAGTCGGACTACACCTTCCGCAGCCGCTACGACTACAGCTGGGCCGACTCGGTGGTCCGCACCCGCTGGCAGAGCCGCCAGCGCCCCGAACGCGAAAAACAGATGCGCCTGACCGACGAGACGATGGACGCCATCGCCCTCTTCTTCAGCCTGCGCACGGCCGAGGCCGACGACTTCCGCGAGGGCGAGCCCGCCACGCTGCGCATGGTGCTCCAGGACACGATCCGCGACCTGCAATACCGCTACCTGGGGCGCGAGCAGAAGAAGATCCGCAACATGGGCCGTTTCGCGACGCTCAAGTTCGAATGCCAGCTGGGCACCACCGAGGGCTTCTCGTTCACCGACGGCACCGTCTTCACGATCTGGATCTCCGACGATAGGAACAAGATCCCGCTCTGGATCGAATCGCCCGTGCGCGTGGGGAGCATCAACGCCTACATCTCGGGATACAAGGGGCTCAAATACCCGCTGGAGAGCCTCGTGAGGTGAATTTGGGAATCGGAAAATTGAAAAAAGAGAGTTTAATCGTTATATTTGCACAAATTTAACGCCTTATGGAAGAGAACAGATACGGATACGACCCCTCGGAGGAGGAAGACGAGGAGGATTACTACGCCCCCGAACCCGATGCCGGGAAGGCGATCCGCGGCTACCGCATCGTCATCGTCATCCTCTCGGTGATCCTCGTGGCGCTGTCGATGCTCTACTTCGGCATCCACCGCCAGCAGATGGCCGACAACGAGCTGCTGCGGGCCGACCGCGACTCGATCCAGAACAACCTGGGCAACCTGATCGTCGAGTTCGACGGGCTGAAGACGCAGAACGACAGCATCGCCGCCAACCTCGAAAAGGCCAACGAGATGATGGAGCAGCTCAAGCGCGAGCGCCGCTGGAACTACGCCAAGCTCAAGGAGTACGAGAAGGAGCTGGGCACGCTGCGCACGGTCATGCGCGGCTACCTGCGCCAGATCGACTCGCTCAACACGCTCAACAAGAAGCTCATCAACGAGAACGTCTCCTACCGCAAGGAGATCACCTCGGCGCAGCTGCGCGCCGAGATGGCCGAGGAGAAGGCCGCCGAGCTCGACAACAAGGTGCGCGCCGGTGCGGTGCTCCGCGCCCGCGACATCACGCTCACGGCCCTCAACGACAAGAGCAAGGCGGTCTCGCGCATCAAGAACGCCACGCGCCTGCGCACCGACTTCGTCGTCTCGGCCAACGAGCTGGCCACGCCGGGCAACAAGGCCATCTACGTGCGCATCACCTCGCCCGACGGCTACGTGCTGACCACCGAGTCGATGCCGACCTTCGAATTCGAGGGCGAGCGGCTGAGCTATTCGGCCATGCGCGAGGTCGACTACGACCAGAACGCCGATCTGGCCGTGGCGATCTTCTTCAACAGCTCGGGCTTCGCTGCCGGCACCTACCGCATCGAGCTCTACTGCGAAGGCCGCCTGATCGGCCAGACGCAGATCGCCATGCGATAGCGCGTCACGGACCACTCCCTTGCCGCCGGCTCCCCGTGGGGCCGGCGTTTTTTTTCGGCAGCGGGAGAGCGATTTCCGGCTGCGGCCGGCGGTCCCCGTTCCGTCAACGTCCCGGCTCCGTCAGCATCCCGTCAACGCTCCGTCCCTGCTCCGTCAGCGCCCCGGGGCAGGCCGGCTCCATCTGCCCCGACCCCGCCTGCGCTCCGGCTCCGTCAACATCCCGCCCCGTCAGCATCCCGTCAGCGCCCCGGACCGCCCCGGCCCCGAAACGAAAAGCCCCCTTCGCAGGGGGCTTTCGCATTGCCGGCCGGCCGCCGGGCGGGGATTACTCCTCGTCGGTGTCGGTGTAGGCCTTGAGCAGCTTCTCCTGCACGTCGGAGGGCACCTGCTCGTAGGACGAGAACTTCATCGTGTAGGTCGCCGACCCGGAGGTGAGCGACGAGAGAGTCGTCGAGTAGCGGTAGAGCTCGGCGAGCGGCACCAAGGCGTTGAGCCGGTCGAAACCCTTGTCCGACTCCATGCCGGCGATCATCGCGCGGCGGTTCTGGAGGTCCGACATCACGGCGCCCATGCAGTCGCTCGGCACGAGGATCTCCACCGCGTAGATCGGCTCCATGATCTTGGGGCCGGCCTGGCGGAAAGCCTCCTTGAAGGCGTTGCGCGCGGCGAGCTTGAACGAGATCTCGTTCGAATCCACCGGGTGCATCTTGCCGTCGTAGATCACCACGCGGATGTCGCGGGCGTAGGAACCCGTCAGCGGGCCCTGGTCCATCTTCTCCATGATACCCTTGAGGATCGCGGGCATGAAGCGCGCGTCGATGGCGCCGCCGACGATCGCCGAGTAGAACTGCAACTTGCCGCCCCACGCCAGATCGTACTCCTCACGGGTCTTGACGTTGACCACCATGTCGCCCTTGCCCGGCACCTTGTAGTTCTTCGGCTCGGGCATCCCCTCGAAGTAGGGCTCGACGATCATGTGCACCTCGCCGAACTGCCCGGCGCCGCCCGACTGCTTCTTGTGGCGGTAGTCGGCCTGGGCCACCTTGGTGATCGTCTCGCGGTAGGGGATCTTCGGCGCGATGTAGTCGAACTGCACCTTGCTCTCGCCCTGGATGCGCGAGCGCAGGATATTCAGATGGTGCTCGCCCTGGCCCTGGACGATCGTCTGCTTCAACTCCTTGGAGTAGTCGACCAGAATCGTCGGGTCCTCGTACTTGGCGTCGGCGAGCAGCTTGCCCAGCTTCTCCTCGTCGCCCTGCTCCTTGCACTTCACGGCGGCGCGGTAGCGCGGCTCGGGGAAGACGATCGGTTCGATCCGGATCGGCGTGCCGGGGGCCGCGAGCGTGTCGTTGGTGCGCGTCCCCTTGAGCTTCACCGTGCAGCCGATGTCGCCGGCCGAGAGTTCGGCGACCTTGATGCGGTTCTTGCCCGCCACGGCGAAGAGCTGCGAGAGCTTCTCCTTGTTGCCCGTACGGCTGTTGACCAGTTCGGTGCCCTCGGCGATCCGGCCGCGGATGACGCGGAAATAGGTGATCTCGCCGATGTGCTGCTCCAGCTGGCTCTTGAAGACGAAGGCCACGGCCGGCGCCTCGGCGTCGGCGGCCACCTCCTCGCCCTCCGTCGAGAGGAACTTGGGCGCCTTGAGCGGCCCCGGGGCGACGTTGATGATGAACTCCATCAGACGCTTGGTGCCGATATCGCGCTTGCCCGAGCAGCAGAACACGGGCATCACCTCGCGGTTCGCCAGACCGATCTTCAGTCCGGCGCGGATGTCGTCCTGCGTGAGCGTGCCCTTGTCGAAGTAGAGCTCCATGAGCTGCTCGTCGTGCTCGGCGGCCATCTCCACCAGCTCCTTGTTGAGCGCCAGCGCGCGCTCCATCTCCTCGGCGGGGATCTCCAGCTCCTCGCGGTGGCCGTCATGGTCCTTGAAGCGGTACATCTTCATCATCAGCACGTCGATGAACGAGTCGAAGCCGGCCCCCTGGTTGACGGGATACTGCACGATGACGGGCTTGACGCGCGACGAGGCCTTGATCGACTCGAAGGCCGCCTCGAACGACGCCTTGTCGGCGTCGAGCTGGTTGATGACGGCGATGACGGGCTTTTTCAGCAGCCGCGCGTAGCGGGCCTGAATCTCGCTGCCCACCTCCCAGCCGTTCTGGGCGTTGAAGACGAAGACGCCGACGTCGCCCACCTTGAAGGCCGAGAAGAGACTTCCGCAGAAGTCGTCCGAGCCGGGGCAGTCGATGATGTTCAGCTTGCGGTCCATGAACTCGGTGAAGAGGATCGTCGAGTAGATCGACCGTTTGTATTCGTGCTCGATGTCGGTGTTGTCCGACAGCGTATTGTTGTTCTCGATGGTGCCCCGGCGATCGATGACCTTGCCTTCGTAGGCCATCGCCTCGGCCAGGGTGGTCTTGCCCGTACCCGGCGCGCCGATCAGAACGATGTTCTTGATCTCCTTGGCTGCATAGTTTTTCATATCGGTGAAGTTTTAGGTTGTTTTGGGTCGTATGGCCGTAGCCGACTATAAATATACGAAATTTTCGACAAAAACAAGCATCCGGGGCGCTTTTTCACCCCGGATGCCACCGATACCTTAATATAAAGAATGGAATCGCCCCTCGCGCGCCGCCGGTCCTCCTCACCTCGCTCCGATCCACGTGAGCCGCTTCCACACCCACTCCACCGGGCCGTGCGAGAAGCGGCGCAGCCACCACCGCGAGAAGAGGTACTGCACCGCGACGATCCCCGCGCCCGCTAACAGCGCGTAGACGATGCCCACCTCGCGGTAGAGCCCCAGCCCCCAGTTGTAGAAGACGAAGGTGCCCAGAATGGATTGCAGCAGGTAGTTCGTGAGGCTCATGCGGCCGATCGTCGAGAAATGGTCCGCCACGCGGCGGAACCCCGCGAAGGCATACCACGCCAGCACCACGGCCGAGACCATCGCCATCGTCTGCGCCAGGTTGTACCACGCCGCCGTGGCCACGCGCAGCGGAGCGCTCCAGTCGTCGGGCCGGTCGAACAGCAGCGAGGCCGTCAGCAGCGAACCGGCCAGCACGCGCACCCACACGCGGCAGTTGCCCGGCTCGTCGTAGAACAGGCGGCGGCGCCCCAGCAGCAGGCCCAGGGTGAAGAGCGCCAGGGTCTGCGTCACGCGGCCATTGTTGAGATACCACGCCAAAGTCATCGGCTGACCGTAGCGGAGGCTCGCCCACAGCGTGTCGCCCAACCCGCCGTCGGTAAAGGCGGGATAGGCCGCCGCCGACCACGCTTCGGCATCGACATAGAGGTTATGGCCCGTAAGCAGCTGCCAACACTCCAGCGGCTGGAGCACCAGCACGACGAAAAGCGCCCACAGCCAGCGCGACGAGAGGCGCGCCAGCCACGGCATCGCGAGGCCCAGTATCGAGTAGAGCACCAGCACGTCGCCGTTGTAGAAGGCCGTGTTGACCATGCCGATCACGAAGAGCACCGCCATACGCCACGTGAAGCGTCCCGTGAAGTCGCGGCCCCGCTGCGCCTGGTTGTCGTTCTGCACGTAGAAACTCAGGCCGAACAGCAGGGCGAAGATCGTGTACATCTTGCCTGCGAAAAGCCACCACGCGAAGTCGGTGACGGGCTGCTCCCACCCCTCGACGACGGCTCTCGGGAGCGAGAGGCCCGACCAGTAGAGGTTGAAGTGCTCGCACGCGTGGATCAGGATGATGCCCGCGACGGCGATGCCGCGCAGCGCGTCGGCCACGCCGATACGCGTGTTCGGAAGACCGGTCGTCCGATACATCGCGCTACGCCTTGGTTTTGGAGCGCCCGCCGAAGCGGCCGAGCAGCCACCCCGCGCCGAAGACGATCAGGTAGATGAGCACGTCGACCAGCACGTTTTCGAACCAGTTCCAGACGTTCTTCGAGAAGATGACCACCAGCAGCAGGGCGATGAGCGCCAGCGCGGTGTAGAGAATCCATTTGGTTTTCGTCGTCATAAGCACTATGCGGTTTACGGGAGGCCCTCCGGCGAGGGCCGGCCCCAGGTTATTCGATATTCCGGAACGGTCCGGGGACAACGCTCCCTCTTCGGATTTTTCCGAAGAGGGGCAGCCCGCAGCCACCCCCGGCGGAGGGCTGCTCGGCTTGCCCGGCGCGCCGATTGCCTCCGCTGGCTGCGGGCCGGCAAACGGCAACGCGCGCACGCACGCACGCCCGAAGAGCGCCCCGCTTTGGCCCGAAGCCGCACGGCAGCGGACCCCGACGGCTCCCGGCCTTTCGTCGGTCGCAGGGGCTAACGGCCCACCACCGCCTCCAGCTCGTCGACCGTCACGGGGATCTTCCGGTCGCCCAGCATGCGGTTGCCCTCGGCCGTCACGAGCAGGTCGTCCTCGATGCGGATGCCGCCGAAATCGCGGTAGGCGTCGAGCGCGTCGTAGTCGACGATACCCTTGTAAAGTCCCTCGGCGCGGCACTTGTCGATCAGCGCCGGGATGAAGTAGAGACCCGGCTCGTCGGTGAGCACCGTCCCCTCGCGCAGGCGCCACGTCGCGCGGTGGATGCAGGTGGCCGACGCAGCGGCGCGCTCGGCGATCTGCGCGAAGTCGAACGAGCGCTCGCCCATCGCCTCGCAGTCGTGGACATCCAGGCCCAGACCGTGACCCAGGCCGTGGGGCATGAGCAGCGTCATGGCCCCCGCCTCGACGGCCGTCTCGGCCGAACCCTTGAGCAGCCCCACGCCCACGAGCCCCTCGGCCAGCGCGAGGTAGGCGGCGCGGTGCACCTCGGTGTACATCATCCCGGGCTTCACGATTCGTGCCACACGATCGTGGGCGGCCAGCACGATTTCGTAAATCGCGCGCTGCTTCTCCGTGAAACGCCCGCCCACGGGGTAGGTGCGCGTGTGGTCCGAGCAGTAGCCCTCGAGGTTCTCGGCCCCGGCGTCGCACAGCAGCAGACGCCCCTCCTCCAGCACACCGTCGGAGTTGAGGTTGTGGAGCGTCTCGCCGTGCTGCGAGACGATCGACTGGAACGAGAGGCCCTGCCCCTTCGACTTGGCGATGCCCTCGATCGCACCGGCGATCTCGCGCTCGACCACACCCGGGCGGCACATGCGCATGGCCGTGGTGTGCATCTCGTAACCGAGCGTGAAGGCGTGCTCCAGCGCCGCGATCTCCTCGGCGCTCTTCACCTCGCGCATCTCCGCCACGGCCATCATCAGGTCGACCGACTTGCGGTCGTGCAGCATCGAGGGGGCGATGCCCAGCAGTTCCGACAACTGGAGCTTCGTCTCGCCGCGGTAGGGCGGCAGGTAGTGGACGCGGCGGCCCAGCGACAGCGCGCGGCGCAGCATCCCGGCCAGCTCGGCCATGGGGAAGGTCGCCGCGACACCCACCTGCGCGCCCATCTCGCGCAGCGTGGGCTGCGGACCCGTCCAGATGATATCCTCCACGGTGAAGTCATCGCCGTAGAGCGAGGCCTCGCCCGTCTCGGCGTCGATCACACCCGCGAGCGACGGCGTGTCGAGCCCGAAGTAGTAGCGGAACGACGAGTCCTGGCGGAAATAGTAGGCGTTATTGGGGTAGTTGTTCGGCGTCAGGGGGTTGCCCGGCAGCAGGATCAGCCCCTGCCCGATCTTGGCGCACAGCGCGCGGCGGCGCGCGACGTAGGTCTCTGTGGAAAACATAGTCGTAAGGTTTTAGATTAGGCAAATATACGAATAAGCCGAGAGCAAACCAAAACTTGTTTTGAGTTTGCCGAGGCGGCGGCTCTCTGCACGGCTCCGGAGAGCCGCAATATACATTTGCCGCGCAGCGGCACCTCGACTGCGCACTCCGGAAAATGGCGGAAGAAGAGGACGCGCGGCGGCGAGCGACAGGAGCAGGTGTTCGAAACAGCGCAGTCTTTCGTGCCTGCTCAGCGA
>CANASP010000023.1 GCA_947364365.1 uncultured Alistipes sp. | reverse complement strand
GCGTCGTAGAGCATCACGGCGCAGATGGCCGACTGCGTGGGCTTGATGTCGAAGCCGGCGGCCATCATGCCTGCGCGGAAGTGCTCGACGTTGGCCACCAAGCGGTCGTGGATCGCGTCGCTCTCGGCGAGCATCTTGAACATCTCGATCGAGGCGCCCACGACGGCGGGGGGCAGCGAGTTGGAGAACAGGTAGGGGCGCGAACGCTGGCGCAGCATGTCGATGATCTCCTTGCGGCCCGTAGTGAAGCCGCCCACGGCGCCGCCGAAGGCCTTGCCCAGCGTGCCGGTGAGGATGTCGACCTGGCCGCGCAGGTCGTAGAGCTCGGTGATGCCGCGGCCCGTCTTGCCCAGCACGCCGGCCGAGTGGCACTCGTCGACCATCACCAGCGCGTCGTACTTCTCGGCCAGGCGGCAGATCTCGTCGAGCGGGGCGGCGTTGCCGTCCATCGAGAAGACGCCGTCGGTGACGATGATGCGGAAGCGCTGGGCCTGGGCCTTCTTCAGGCACTCCTCCAGCTCGGCCATGTCGGCGTTGGCGTAGCGGTAGCGCACGGCCTTGCACAGACGCACGCCGTCGATGATCGAGGCGTGGTTCAACGCGTCGGAGATGATGGCGTCCTGGTCCGTGAGCAGCGGCTCGAAAACACCGCCGTTGGCGTCGAAGCAGGCGGCGTAGAGGATCGTGTCCTCGGTGCCGAAGTAGTCGGCGATGGCCTTCTCCAGCTGCTTGTGGATATCCTGGCAGCCGCAGATGAAGCGCACCGACGACATGCCGAAGCCGCGGGCGTCCATCGCCTGCTTGGCAGCCTCGATAAGACGCTCGTTGTCCGACAGACCCAGGTAGTTGTTGGCGCAGAAATTCAGCACCTTGCGGCCTGCGACCTCGATCTCGGCCCGCTGGGGCGACTCGATCACGCGTTCGGTCTTGTAGAGCCCGGCGGCCTTGATTTCGGCCAGCTCGTTCTGAAGATGTTCCTTGATTTTACCGTACATACCTTGTATTGTTTTTTTGGCTATTGCTTCCCGGAGTAACAATGTGAAAGCAAATATACGCCTATTTTTCGAAAATACGCACATGCGGCCCCCTTTTTCGACGCCGGAGCTTACGATTCGCAATTTTTTTGCTACATTTGTAGAAAATGCAACCACAAAAACCCTTTTCGATCATGAAGAAACCGTCCGTACTGGTCAGCGGCGGCGCCGGCTACATCGGCTCGCACACCGCCGTGGAACTCATCAACGCAGGCTACGACGTGGTGATCGTCGACAACCTTTCGAACAGCGACATCTCCGCCGTCGAGGGCGTGCGCCGCATCACCGGGGCCGAGATCCCCTTCGTCGAGGTCGACTGCTGCGACCGCACCGCCCTGCGCCGCGTCTTCGAAACCTACGATTTCGACTCGGTGATCCACTTCGCCGCCTCGAAGGCCGTGGGCGAGTCGGTGCAGAAGCCGCTGGAGTACTACGCCAACAACCTCGCCTCGTTCATGAACGTCATCGCCCTGATGCGCGAGTTCGGCCGCCACAACATCGTCTTCTCGTCGTCGTGCACCGTCTACGGCGAACCCGACAAGCAGCCCGTCACGGAGCTTACGCCCCGCAAGCCGGCCACCTCGCCCTACGGCAACACCAAGCAGATGTGCGAGGACATCCTGCGCGACTCGATCGCCGCCTACGACGGCCTGAAGGGGATCGCCCTGCGCTACTTCAACCCCATCGGCGCCCACCCGTCGGCGCTGATCGGCGAACTGCCGCGCGGCGTGCCGCAGAACCTCGTGCCCTACATCACCCAGACGGCCGCCGGGCTGCGCGAGTGCCTCTCGGTCTTCGGCGACGACTACCCCACGCCCGACGGCTCGTGCATCCGCGACTACATCGACGTCACGGACCTGGCGCGCGCCCACGTGGCCGCCATCGGCCGCATGGCCGCCGACCGCAACAAGGAGCGCTACGAGGTCTTCAACGTCGGCACGGGCCGCGGCGTCTCGGTGCTCGAGCTGGTCAACCGCTTCCAGGAGGTCAACGGCGTCAAGGTCAACTATAAGATCGCGCCGCGCCGCGAGGGCGACATCATCGCCATCTGGGCCGACCCCTCGCTGGCCAACGAGGAGCTGGGCTGGCAGGCCACGCGCACGCTCGACGAGACGCTCGCCTCGGCCTGGGCCTGGGAGAAGCACGTGCGCAAGATGGAGTAACGGCTGCGCACCGCACAGCCCGTACGGAGAGAAGCCCCGCCCTTCACGGCGGGGCTTTTCCGATCGAGGCAGGCGGCGGCCGAAAAAATTTCACCCTCCCGATTTAACTTTCGGCCCCTCCGTGCGTCTTACATGCAAACGATGGCTACGAATCCCGACATAACCCCGGACCTGGTGGAGGCGTTGCGCGACCCGGCAAGGCGCCAGGCGGCCTTCGACCGGCTGACGACGGCCTGCCTCCGCCCGCTCTACTGGCACGCACGGCGGCTGGTGGTGGTGCACGAGGATGCCGAGGACGCCGTGCAGGAGACCTTCGTGAAGGCTTACGACCGCCTCGGCTCGTTCCGCGGAGGTCCCGACGAACTGACGGCCTGGCTCTACCGCATCGCCACCAACGCGGCGCTCACGCAGTTGCGGCACCGTCGCCGGAACCTCTTCTCGTCGCTCGACGAGGTGGGGCGCGAACTGGCCGCACGGGTCGCCGACGAGGCGGGGGCGGATGCCGACGCGATCCTCGTCCGCTTCCAGCAGGCGGTGCTGGCGCTCCCGCTCAAGCAGCGGCTGGTCTTCAACCTGCGCTACTACGACGAGCTGCCCTACGCCGCCATCGCCCGCATCCTCGACCAACGGGAGGAGACGCTGAAGGTCAACTACCATTACGCCGTCGAGAACCTGAAAAAAAGACTCAGAAGCTATGAATGAATTCGAACGCGCCGAGAGCCGCATGCCCTATCCCGACGTCGACCTCGACGCCCTGCACCGCCGCATCCGCTGCGCCGTGGCGCAACGGGAGGCACGCCCCGCACCGTGGCGTCGGACGCTGACCCTCGCCGCGAGCGCCGCGGCGGCCGCGCTGCTCGCCGCCGGCATCTTCCTCTCGGTCCGGCACCACCGGCCGACGGCCGACGGAGCGGCCGACTTCGACGCGCTGCTCGCCTCGGCCCCCGCCGAGGTAGTCGCCGATGCCGCGGCGACCAACTACGACGAAATCCTCTACAACCAACAACTCTAATACCCGACGAATATGAAACGTATCCTTGCGACGATCTGCGCCCTGGGCTTCGTGTCCTACTCCCTGGCGACCACGCTTCCCGCCGACGTGCGACAAGCCGTCGAAGAAATCCGCCTGGCGATCGACGCCGCCGACCGACTGGGGGCCGAATCGCAATCGCTCGAAGAGCTCAACGCCGCGGCCCGCGAGCAGGTCGTGCGCGAACTGAAACTCACCCGAAAGCAGCGCGAACGGTTCGACCCGCTCTACGACGCCTACCGCAAGGCGCTCGCGCAGGCCGTGGAGACCGAACGCGCCGGCACCGACGAGGGCACGGCCGACGAAGAGACGCAGCGCCGCCGGCTCAAGGCCAAGCTGGAGAACATCTCGGCCACGGCCCAGGTCAAGCGCGACTACGTCGACCGCTTCGCCGAGATACTGACCGCCGAACAGATCCGCCGCCTCTACAACACCGAGGGACAGATCGCCACGAGCATCAAGCGCGTATCGGGCTACAAGCAGACCGGCAACACGGTAGTTATCAACGGAAAAGGCCGCAGCGTGACGCAGAATCTGGGCGCGGTGGGCAACTATACCGCCATCGAGGCCTCCACCTTCTTCCAGATCACGGTGAGCCCCACGGCGCGCACCGTGAGCGTCACGGCCGACGAGCAGCTGATCGACTACGTCCGACTCGACGCCTCCGACGGGGTGGTCCGCCTGCGCTGCACCGCCCAGATCAAGGCCAAGAACGCCGACCTGGGCGTGAAGGTCGTCGTGCCCGCCTCGCCGGCGCTGCGCTCGCTCCGCGCGGGATCCTACGGCTCGATCGACTGTCCCCTGCCGCTCAAGGGCGACGAGGTTTCGGTGCAGGTGTCGAGCTACGGCAAGGTCCGCGCCAACCTGCGCCCCTCGGGCAAGGCGACGCTCCGCATCAGCTCCTACGGCAAGTTTGAAGGGTCGGTCGAGTGCGACCGCTGCGACTTCACGCTGTCGAGCTACGGCTCGGCCTCGGGCCCGATCACGTGCCGCACGCAGGCCCTCTTCTCGGTGGGGAGCTACGCCCGCTTCGCCGACGCGATCCGCGCCTCGGAACTCCGCATGACGATGTCGAGCGGCGCCACGGTATCGAGCCCCATCACGTGCGACGACCTCAACCTCGGCGTGGGCAGCTTCGCCCGATTCGACGGCAAGATCGCATGCAGCGACGCCGAGATCACCGTATCGAGCAGCGCCTCGCTCAAAAGCGAGATAGAAAGCCGCACGCTGCGGCTCGGGCTGTCGAGCTACGCCCGCTTCGGCGGTTCGGTGAAGACCCGGAGCGCCGCGATGACGATCCAGAGCGGCGCCTCGTTCGACGCGCAGTTCGCCGCCGACACCTTCGAGGCGACGGTCGGCAGCCACGGCAAACTGAAGCTGGGCGGCGACGCCGCGGTCGTCAAAGGGCAGGTGACGATCTCGTCGAGCGGCTCCTTCTCGGCCCCCTCGCTGCGCGTGGACGACTACTACATCGACGCCAAGAGTTTCGCCCGGGCCGACGTATGGTGCGCGAAATCGCTGCGCATCGACGCCGCCTCGTCGGCCCAGGTGACCTACGACGGTCCTTGCAGCGTGAACGCGACGCCGAACAACATCCGGCACAAGTAGGAGGTCCTGCGGCTTTTAGGGGCGGCCCGCACCCGAAAACCCACCATAAGCGTTTTTTACCGAGAGGAGCGAACCCCGCTAGCGGGATTCGCTCCTCTCTTTTCACAGCCTGTCGCCCGGCAAAGCGGCCCGACGACCACGCTTTCCCGAACGGCGGCCCGACGGACTAATAGAAGGTCCCGCGGGGTGCGAAGATCGGGTAGCCGAAATTGAACGTGAGATACATGTTTTTCCAGTTGCGCAGGTCGTACTTGGTCAGCGCCAGGCTCACCGGACCGATGGGGGTGTGGTAGACGAACGACGCCTCGGCGATGTAGTGCATGCGGTGGTCGACCGCTTCGTCGAGGGCGTCGGGCACATAGGCGTGACGGGCGCGGTACATGGCGTAGAAACCCGTGCGGAAGAAGAAGTTCGGCGCGATGTCGAAGGTGGGCATCACGCCGCCGGCCACGAAACGGCTCGACCGGAAGTCGGGCATGTAGATCATCCGGGCATGGGGTACCGGCGCATAGGAGGGCATCGAGAGCAGCGTCGCCGACTCGGTCGAGAAACGGGGATGGTCGGTGATGACGGCATCGACGTTGAAGCCGAACGAGAACCACGAGCACGAGGGCATGTCGAAATACTTGTCCCAGGTGAACCGTCCGCCGAACCAGTGGCGCACGGTGTGGGTGTAGAACCGCGACGCGGCGTCGGGACGGAGCTTGTCGCGCCCGATGACCCCCACGGCCGAGAGTTTGAGATCGGATCCCCGGCGCGGGTAGAGCGCCTTGTCGAGCGTGTTGCGGGCGATCTCGGCCTTGGCGGCGAAGAAGGAGAAGCGGGTGTGGTCGGTATCGTCGCCCGCCCCCCGCTCGGAGTCGTAGTGGTAGTTGGTATGGCCGGCGTTGGCACGAAGCACGAAGCAGCTGCGGCGCGTCACGGGCAGTCCGGCGCCGAGCGAGAAGAAGAGGTCGCTGGTCTTGATCTGCTGGGTGTTGTCCACACGCGAGAGGCGGCCGAAGGCGCCGTGGCGGAAGTTGCTCACCGAGAAATTGAAGGAGTAGTCGATGAAGAGCGGTTCGCGCATGTAGAAGTCGGAGCGCCCGCCCAGCGATCCCCACGTATAGAGGGGACCCAGGTAGAGGTCGGCGCCCAGCTTGTGGCCCACGTGGCCGATGGTCTGGTAGCTCATGCCCACGTAGGCCTGGTTGAAGGCCGTGGAGGAGACGTTGCCGCCCAGCATCAGCCGGAAGGCGGGTTTGGTGGTGAAGCGGGCGTCGAAACGGTAGCGGCCGGAGAGCGTGTCGTAGCGGACATGGGGAAAATCCATGGTGAAGTCGCCGTCGGCGAGCATCGAGAAGATGTTGTCGCGCAGCCGGTCGAAATCCATCTCGCGCTGCCGGCCGGGGGCCGAGCGGCCCACCTCCACGAAGTCGCGCATGTAGGCCAGCGGCGCCTCGGCCAACCCCTCGAAGCGGTAGTCGCAGAAACGCAGTGCGGGACACGCGGCGCGGAAGGCCGCCCGCCGCGTCGCGACCTCGGCCGGGAGACGCCGCTCGCGGATGCGTTCGAGCAGCTCGGGCATCACGGCCATCGCATCGTCGTAGCCGGCGTTCATCACCTCGACGGCGCTGTCGAAATCGAGCATGTTGACCCCGACGGCCCGGGCGATGCGCACGCTGCGCTCCTCGGGCAGGTCGTAGTCGGTCTGCTGCATGGCCAGCAGGAAGGCCTGGTCGAGCAGGCTGTTGTCCTCGTGGGGCGGGGTGTTGCCGCTGGTGCAGATCGAGCCCACGATCAGGTCGGGCGAGAACTCCTCGTCGAGCGTCCGCCAGGGGAAGTTGTCGTAGATGCCGCCGTCGTAGAGCAGCATCGAGTCGCGCGACACGGGTTTGAAAACCAACGGGATGGACATCGACGCACGCACCGCCTCCTGCAACGCGCCGCGCCGCATGACCACCGGTGCCCGGGCGTTCATGTCGCTGGCCACGCAGAAGAAGGGGACCATCAGGCGGTCGAAGTCGTCGCCCGCGGCGGCCGAGGCCGAGGCGAACAGGTCGATGAGCGCCATATCGATCTGCGCCGAGGAGATCAGGCTGGTCGGCACGCGGAACTTGCGCTGGGGATTGTTCAGGTCGAAACGGAAGCTGACGAACGACGGGTTGACCCCGATCTGGCGGTAGTAGGAGGCGTAGCGATTGGGGTCGATGCGCCCCGAAACCCACTCCTTGACGACGCCCGACGTGACGATCGTGCGCATCTCGGCAGGGGAGTAGCCCGCGGCGTACATCGCCGCGATGATCGATCCCATGGAGGTGCCGGCCACGTAGTCGATCGGTATGCCGCTCTCCTCGAGCGCCTCCAGCACCCCGATGTGGTAGAGCCCCTTGGCGCCGCCGCCGCTCATCACCACGCCCACGCGCTCGGCGCGCGCAGGAGCGGCCGCGAGGATCGACAGCAGGAGAATAGGAAGGATTTTACGCAACATAGGGAATTTTTTCGTAACTTTGCACGTTATAACCCGGGGCGCAAAGTGCGCGCCTCCAAAAGTAGGGAAAAACGACAAACATTCAAAATATGACCGAAAAAATCGAAGAACTTCTCCGACGTGTCGAAGAGTTCAAACCCCAGGCCGCAGCCGAAATCGAGGAATTCCGCATCCGCATGCTGGGCAAGAAGGGCGAGCTGAACGCCCTGATGGAGGAGTTCCGCACCGTCGCGCCCGAGCTCAAGCGCGAACTGGGACAGCAGCTCAACCGCCTCAAGACGGCCGCCACGGAGCGCATCGCCGCACTGCGCGAACAGATGCAGAACACCGCCGAGGAGCACGCCGCGTCCGAGGAGGACCTCACGCGTCCGGGATCGGCCGACGAACTGGGCTCGCGCCACCCCATATCGCTCGTGAAAAACCAGATCGTGGAGGTCTTCTCGCGCCTGGGCTACACGGTGGCCGACGGTCCCGAGATCGAGGACGACTGGCACGTCTTCTCGGCGCTGAACTTCCCGCCCGAGCACCCGGCGCGCGACATGCAGGACACCTTCTTCGTGGAGAAGAACCCCGACATCCTGCTGCGCACCCACACCTCGTCGATCCAGGTGCGGACGATGGAGCGCCAGAAGCCCCCCATCCGCGTCATCTGCCCCGGCCGCGTCTTCCGCAACGAGGCGATCTCCTACCGCGCCCACTGCATCTTCCACCAGATCGAGGGTCTCTACATCGACGAGGGGGTCTCGTTCGCCGACATGAAGCAGTCGCTGCTCTACTTCGCCAAGGAGATCTTCGGCGAGGAGGCCCGTATCCGCATGCGCCCCTCCTACTTCCCCTTCACCGAGCCCTCGGCCGAGGTCGACGTCTCGTGCAACCTCTGCGGCGGCAAGGGGTGCGCCGTGTGCAAGGGGACGGGCTGGCTGGAGATCATGGGATGCGGCATGGTAGACCCCAACGTTTTGAAAGCCAATAATATCGACCCCGAAATATATTCGGGATTCGCCTTCGGCATGGGCATCGAGCGCATCGCCATGTTGAAATACGGCGTGAAGGACCTGCGTCTCTACTTCGAGAACGACGTCAGGTTCCTCCACCAGTTCGACCAGGCGCTCTGAGCCATGCGACGCCGGGGAGCCATAGTCCTCTTGTGCGCCCTCTTCGCCTCGGCCTTCGCCGCAGGGAAGGGGGGCGGAGTCGTGCCCGTACCGGCCGACACGCTGCGCAGCGTCGACCTCTACCTCGACGGGGTGCGCCTGAAGAGCATCGCGGGCGACACGGCGGCGGCCCGCGAACGGTTCGACGAGGCCGTGCGCCGCGACCCCGACTACGCTCCGGCGCTCTTCGAGCTGGCCCGCATGCGGGTCGACGAGGGGCTGCCCGGCGGCTCGGAGTATGCCCGCCGCGCCTGGCTCGGCGACACGACCAACCGCTGGTACCTGCGCCTCTACGGCCGCGCGCTGCTCACCGACGCCCGCTACGACGAGGCGCTGGGGGTCTACCGCGACCTGGTGCGCACCGACGGCAACGACCCCGACCACTACCGCCTGCTGGCGGCGCTCTACGAGCAGGCCGGGCAGCCCTACTCGGCCGTGCTGACGCTCGACTCGGCCGACATGCGCTTCGGCCGCATCCCCTTCCTCGGCGCGATGAAACGCCGGCTGCTGCTGGCCACCCATCAGTACGACAAGGCGTTGGAGGAGGTGCGTCGCGAGATCGGCGAGACACCCTACGACCCCGCGCACCGCGTGGCGCTGGGCGACATCTACGCCGCCAAGGGGGCCGACTCGCTGGCGCTGGCCGCCTACGGCGAGGCGCTGAAGATCGATTCGACCGACGTCCGCGCCCTCATGTCGCTGGCCGACTTCTACGGCAACCGCCGCGATTACAAGGGGCAGCTCGACACGTCGCTGCGGCTCTTCGGCAACGATCGGGTGCCACTCGACGTCAAGATCCGCCTGTTCGAACAATACACCTCCGACATCCGGTTCTACCGCGAGTTCTGGCCGCAGATCGACGCGCTGGCCTCGACGCTGGCGATCCGCTACCCCGACCAGCCGCGCGCCACGGAGCTCTACGCCCGCCACCTGATCGCCTCGGGCGAACTGGAACAGGCGCTCTCGCTCTACAAGATCCAGACGCAGCGGCCCGACGCCGATGCCGAGAGTTTCCGCCACGTCATCGACATCGAAAGCTACCTCCGGCACCCCGATTCGGTGGACCGCTACGTGAACCGTGCGCTGGAACGGTTTCCGGGGATGGCCGAATTCCACATCGCCAAGGGGCACGCCAAGATCTACATGAAGCGTTACGATGAGGCCGTGAAGGCCTACAAGGGGTCGTTGCGCTACGCCGACAGCGACTCGCTGCGGGGTGCGATCTGGGGCTATATCGGCGATGCGCTGCACCAGAAGGTCGACGCCGCCGACACGACCTACGAGGCACGTGCCGTGGAGACGCCGGGAGGCATTCCGCGCAAGGCGATGAAGCAGGCCTACGCGGCCTACGACCGGAGCCTGGCGCTGCAACCCGACAACGCCCCGACGCTCAACAACTACGCCTACTTCCTCGCGCTCGAAGGGCGCGATCTGGACCGGGCCCTCGCGATGGCCGCACGGGCCACCGAGCTCACCGAAGGCAACAACGCCACCTACCTCGACACCCACGCCTGGGTGCTCTTCCGCATGGGACGCGCGGCCGAGGCCAAGAAGCTCCAGCAGCAGGCGATCGTCCTCGACCGGCAGCAGAGCCCCGAGCTGCTGGTCCATCTGGGCGACATCCTCGAAGCGCTGGGCGAGCGACCGATGGCCCGGTTCTATTGGCGCAAGGCCGCCGAGAAGGGCTACGACGCCGAGGCCGTGGCACGCCGCATGACACGCAGCCGCGCGGCGGAAACCGCAGAGACGAACGACCGGCCATGATGGGACGACTCCGCACGATAGGCGCTGCGGCGCTGCTGCTGCTGGCCGTTCCGGGCCACGCGCAGGACAAACGCGTCGAGGAGCAGCGCCGCGCGATCGAGGCCCTCGAAAAGAAGATCGCCGACCAGGAGCGCGAAATCTCGAAGCTCCAGAAGGGCCGCGCGGCGAGCGAGGAGCGGGCCCGGCGGCTCACACGCCAGATCGCCGACCGCAGCCAGCTGCTCGAAGCGACCGAGCGCGAAGCCGACGGCCTGCGCGACGAGCTGACGCGTGCCGACAGCGTGGCCGGAGGGCTGGCCGCCCGGCTCGAACGCAGTCGGGCCCACTACGCGGCGATGGCCCGCGAAGCCTACCGCAACTACCGCCACAACAACTTCCTGACCTATCTGTTCGCCTCGCGCGACTTCGCCGATGCGGCGCGCCGCATCACGGCGCTGCGCGAAACGGCGGCCCTCAGGGCCCGCAAACTCGCCGAGATCGCCGAACTGAACGACCGCGTGCAGGCCGAGCGGGAGAAGCTGGCCCGACGCAGCCGGTCGCTCGACTCGGTGATGCGGCGCGCGACGGCGCAGCGCGAGAAACTGCGTCGCGACGCCGACGCCGCGAAGGCCGACATCCGTCAGCTCTCACAGAAGGAGCACACGGCGCTGCAACGCAAGACGCAGCAGGAGCAGCAGCTCGACGAGGCGATCGCCGCACTGCGCAAGCTCACCAAGGGCAACAAGGAGGGCGCCTCGTTCTCGTCGCGCACTTCGGGGCTGCGGCTGCCCGTCGTGGGCGGACGCGTGAAGCGCTACAAGGAGAACATGGCCGAAGTGGTGGGGCAGAAGGGGGCGCGGGTGATCGCCATCTACGAAGGCAAGGTCGTCGAGGTCAAGCGCAACCGCATCACGGGAAAATACGACGTTTTCGTGGCGCACGGCGAGTACATAACCTCCTATGCCAACCTGGCGACGATCGCCGTGGAAAAGGGGCAGAAAATAGCGAAAAACGGGGTATTGGGAACCATCGGCGTATCGGTGGACAACACGACGATGAAAACCGAGTACAAACTCGTCTTCGGCATCTACGCGCCCGACCCCAAGCGCCAGATGAAGGCCGAGAGCTGCTTCAGGAAATAAACGGGCGGGAAGCGATCCCGCATCGCCCCGGCCCGCATGCGGCACGAGACCCCCCGGTCCGCACCCTCCACCCGCCTCCTCGCCCGCCGCGCCCGTCTCACGCGGCGACCGTGCGGAAAGGGAGCTCCGGGCCGGCGGAGTGCCGGTCCGATCGTCCGGAAAGGAGAGGAGGGGAGTGCCCCGCAGGCACGAGCGGCCCGGCCGCAAACCGCAACGATTTACATAACGAAATGGCTGTAAGATACTACACCGACGACTGCAACTACCGTCTGCCGCAGAAACGGCTGACGACGGCCTGGCTGCGCACGACGGCCCGCGAAGAGGGCTACGAGCTGGGCGACGTGAACTACATCTTCTGCTCGGCGCAACGGCTGCTGGAGATGAACCGCCAGTTCCTGGGCCACGACTACTTCACCGACGTCATCACGTTCGACTACAGCGACCGCAAGGGGACGCGCACGGTCGCCGGCGACATCTTCATCGACGTGGAGACCGTGGCCGACAACGCCCGCCTCTACGGCGCCACGAAGACCGGCGAGATGCGCCGGGTGGTGGTGCACGGGCTGCTGCACCTCTGCGGACAGAAGGACAAGACGCCCCGCGCCAACGCCCAGATGCACCGCAAGGAGGACAAATACCTCCGTTACTGGGAAAAAGAGGAGAAGCGATGAAACTGCGTTACGACATCATCGTCATCGGCGGCGGACACGCCGGATGCGAGGCGGCGGCCGCGGCCGCACGGCTCGGATCGCGCACGCTGCTCCTGACGATGGACATGGAAAAGCTGGCGGCCATGTCGTGCAATCCGGCGGTCGGAGGAGTTGCCAAAGGTCAGATAGTCAGGGAAATAGACGCCTTGGGCGGACAGATGGGACGCATCACCGACCACACGACCCTGCAGTTCCGCATGCTCAACCGTTCGAAGGGAGCGGCCATGTGGAGCCCGCGCGCGCAATGCGACAAGCGCCGCTTCTCGGAGGAGTGGCGCCGCACGCTGGAGAACACCGAAAACCTCTATATCTGGCAGGATGCCGCCGTGGAGCTGCTCTTCGACGGCGACGGGCAGGGTAGGGGAGCGAGGGTCCGCGGCGTACGCACGCGTATGGGTGCGGAGTTCGCCTGCGAAGCGGTCGTACTCACCGCCGGAACGTTTCTCGAAGGGATGATGCACTGCGGCGCATCGAGCGCCGAAGGGGGCCGGGCCGGAGATGCCGCTTCGCACGGGATCACCGCCTCGCTGCTGCGGATGGGCTTCGAGAGCGGCCGGATGAAGACCGGAACGCCGGCCCGGCTCGACGGACGGACGATCGATTTCTCGCGGCTGGAGGCCCAATACGGCGACGAAAAGCCGGCGAAATTCTCGTTTTCGGGCGACACCGAGGCGGTAAAGGAGCAATTGCCCTGCTACGTGGTCTACACCTCGCCCGAAGTGCACGACGTGCTGCGCAGCGGATTCGACCGCTCGCCGCTCTTCAACGGCACGATACACGGCATCGGACCCCGCTACTGTCCGTCGATCGAGGACAAGCTGCGCACCTTCGCCGACAAGGAGCAGCACCAGCTCTTCCTGGAGCCCGAGGGGCGCACGACCAACGAGTATTATCTCAACGGCTTCTCCTCGTCGCTGCCCTGGGAGGTGCAATGGGAGGCCCTGCACGGAATCGCCGGACTGGAAAAGCTGCATGCGTACCGCCCGGGATATGCCATCGAATACGACTATTTTCCGCCGACGCAGCTCCACCATTCGCTCGAAACCAAGCGTGTGGAGGGGCTCTTTTTCGCCGGACAGGTCAACGGCACCACCGGCTACGAGGAGGCAGCCGCCCAGGGGCTCATGGCCGGCATCAATGCCCACCGCCGAAGGGTGGGGGAGGAGCCCGTGGTGCTGCGCCGCAACGAAGCCTACATCGGCGTGTTGATCGACGACCTGGTGACCAAAGGGGTCGACGAACCCTACCGCATGTTCACTTCGCGCGCTGAGTACCGCATTCTGCTCCGACAGGATAATGCCGACCTGCGATTGACCCCGATCGGACATGAAATCGGGCTTATTTCCGATAAAAGATACGCGGAATTCGTCGAAAAAAAATCACGCGTAGAATCGCTTGTAGCCTTCGCGCGCCGGCAGAGTATCAAAGCAGACGAAATCAACGACTATTTGAAATCGGTCGGATCGGAGCTGCTGACGCAGGGTCGCAAGCTCTACGATCTGCTCATGCGCAACAATGTGACCTTCGCGACGCTGAAAAACGCATTGACGAAACTCGCACGGTTCATCGAAGAGAACGGCATCGACGCTGAAGCGATCGAGGAGGCGGAGATTCAGATCAAATACAAAGGCTATATAGAGCGCGAGAAATTCATCGCCGAAAAGCTGCGGCGACTCGAAAACATCGCGATCCCCGCCGGTTTCGACTACCACGCGATGCAGGCGCTGACGATCGAGGCCCGACAGAAACTGGATCGCATACGGCCCACAACCATCGGGCAGGCTTCGCGCATACCGGGCGTATCGCCGGCCGATGTAAACGTACTGCTCGTAAAATTCGGACGATAGTTCCACGTGGAACAAATAAAACAATAGGTTCGCGGATTTCGCGAACCTATTGTTTTATAGACAGTTAAATCGAATCGGGCAACGGATCGCCGGGGACCGGATCGGCGGGATCGTAGACCGCAACACCTACACGAGAATCGGCGCAGCCGTAATAGAGATACCACTTGCCGCCGAAATAGACCAGACCTTCGATGAAGACGGTGCCCTGCACGTACTGCCCCGTCTTTTCGAAATCGTCCATCGGGCGGAAGAAAGGAACGTCGAGGCGATCGAGCAAGACTTCGGGATTTTCCGCGTCGAACAGCAACTGACCCGCCGCATAGGTGCCGGCCGGATAGCGCATGTCGCGGCCCTCGTCGGTGCGGTTCTTGCCATTATAGAGCAATACGATACCGCGGTCGGTGAGCAGGGCAGGAGGACCGCATTCGGTCAGGGCGCTGTCGAAATAGCCCTCGCGCGGGAAAACGACACCTTTCAAAGCACCGTTCTCATCCACTTCGGGCGTCCAGTCGATCAGATTATCCGAATAAGCGACGTTAATCATCGCCTCGCCCCAATACATCACGTAACGGCCGCCGACGCGGGCAATGACCTGCCGGTCGCCGTCGAGCCGCGTAAGAAGCGAACCCGACTTGCAGGCCATATCGCGAAAACGGCCGTCGTAAGCCTTGGCAAAGGCAGGGCCGTGCTTCACCCAATGAATCAGATCGCGCGACGTGGCGACGCAGAGACGCGGTACCCGGCGGTTCCAGGAGGTGTAAGTCATGACATACGTCCCGTCCTCGGTCACCGCCACACGGGGATCCTCGCATCCACCGGGCCAATCCAGCTCTTTCTGGTCGTCGTCGGCAGGGAAAAACACCGGTTCGCTGCGGTAACGCATCGTAATGCCGTCGCTGCTCTCCGCAAGACCGATACGCGACGTGCGCAGTCCGATACCCTTGGCCGAATTATCCTCGGCGCGGTAAAGCACACAGATAGCGCCATCCTTCACGACAGCCGCCGGATTGAAGGTATCACTCTCCTTCCAGGCCACGGAATCACGACACATGGGACAGAAAAAGAGCGAAGAATCGGGAACGATGACGGGATTCACCCCGGCAGGGCGCACGAAACCGCCCAAAGCCCAGGAGGGCAGGCGATTTTCATCGGCCGACGATCCGGCGGAGGCGCAGGAAAACGACAACGACAAAACACCCGAAAGGAGCAAAAACCGCTCAAGAAAACGTACCATCTCAACAAACCACCGTACACCAGCCATGCGTATCCTCGGCGCGGCCGTATTGAATATCCTGAAGCCCCGTATAAAGACGCATCGATTGCGCACCGACCTCCGAACCGTAGTTATAACGCTCCCCGGTCTGCATGTCGAAAATCATCCCGATAGGGGAGATGACAGCAGCCGTACCGCAGGCACCGCACTCCTCGAACGAAGAGAGCTCCTCGAGCGGGACAGCACGCTCCTCGACCTTCATCCCGAAATCGGCAGCCAGCTGGCGCAGGCTCATGTTGGTGATCGACGGGAGAATCGACGGCGATTTGGGCGTAACGTAGGTATTATCCTTGATACCGAAGAAGTTGGCGGCACCGCACTCCTCGATGTATTTGTGCTCGGCAGCGTCGAGATAAAGCACGTTGGAGTAGCCCAACGCATGGGCATTATGGCCCGAATAGATGCTGGCCGCATAGTTGCCGCCCACCTTCACGTCGCCTGTTCCACGTGGAGCAGCGCGATCCTGCTCGCGGTCCAAGGCCACCTTGATGGGTTTGATACCCTCCTTGAAATAGGCACCCACGGGGCTGCAATAGATGACGAGCATGGCTTCGGAGGAGGGTTTGACACCCAGACCGACCATCGTGCCGAACATCACGGGGCGCAGGTAGAGCGAAGCGCCCGTACCATAGGGCGGAATGTGACGCTCGTTGCGTCGCACGACCTCCTTACACCCCTCCACGATCATCTCCATCGACGGTACGGGCAGACAGAGTCGCTCGGCCGACGAACGCAGACGCCGGGCATTGTCCTCGACGCGGAACAGACGGACCTTGCCGTCGACACCCCGGAAAGCCTTGAGGCCTTCGAAGAGTTCGAGACCGTAGTGGAGACACGAAGCCGACATGTGCATCTTGATGTACTCGTCGTCAGTGACCTCCATTTCGCTCCATTTACCGTCTTTGAAATAAAAACGGACGTTCACATCGGTTTTGTAGTAGTCGAAACCCAATGCGGACCAATCGATAGTTTGCATGATCGTAAAATTAAGATATAACAGAATTATCCGACAATAGCCCCGTCAGAGGTCTTCTCGTCGGGCGAAAGCAGACGCAGCTTACCCGAGGCATCCTCGGCCATGAGGATCATCCCCTTGGAAAGGGTTCCCTTGAGTTCGCGCGGCTGCAAATTGACGAGCACCAGCACCTGGCGGCCCACCAGCTCTTCGGGAGTGAAGTGCTCGGCGATGCCCGAGACGATCTCGCGCTGGTCGATCCCCGTGTCGACCGTGAGCTTCAACAGCTTCTTGGTCTTGGCGACCTTCTCGGCCGAGAGGATCGTCGAAACTCGGATATCCATCTTCTGGAACTCGTCGAAGGTGCAGTTCTCCTTCTGCGGCTCGACCGTGGCGGCAGCCTCGGCAGCGAGGTTCGCCGCCTTGGTGGCGGCCAGCTTGTCCAACTGACGCTGGATGACGTCGTCCTCGATCTTCTCGAAGAGCAGCTCGGGTTCGCCGATCCGGTGGCCGGCCGCGATCAGATCCGCGGCACCCAGACGCTCCCACGAGAACTTGTCGACAGCCAACATGCGGAGGATCTTGGCGGCCGAGAAGGGCATGAAAGGCTCGATGGCGATCGCCGTGTTGGCCGTGATCTGGAGCGCGACATTGAGGATCGTCGCAACACGCGCGGGATCGCTCTTTATGACCTTCCAGGGCTCGGTGTCGGCGAGATACTTGTTGCCGATACGGGCGACATTCATGGCATCCTTCAACGCCTCGCGGAAGTGGTAACCCTCGATGTTGGCCTCGAGCGAAGCCTTGACGGCCGCGACTTCGGCGAGCGTCTCGCGGTCGTAATCGTCGAGCGCGCCGCAGGCGGGCACCGCACCGTCGTAATATTTCTTGGTCAGCACCAGCGCCCGGTTGACGAAGTTGCCCAACACGGCGACCAGCTCGTTGTTGTTGCGGGTCTGGAAGTCCTTCCAGGTGAAGTCGTTATCCTTGGTCTCGGGCGCATTGGCACACAGCACGTAGCGCAGGACATCCTCCTTTCCGGGGAACTCCTCGAGGTACTCGTGGAGCCACACGGCCCAGTTGCGCGAGGTGGAGATCTTGTCGCCCTCGAGATTCAAAAACTCGTTGGCAGGCACGTTCTCGGGCAGGATATACCCCCCGTGCGCCTTGAGCATCGAGGGGAAGACGATGCAGTGGAAGACGATGTTGTCCTTGCCGATGAAGTGGACCATCTTGGTATCCTCCGACTTCCAATACTTCTCCCAATCAGACGTAAAGTCCTTTGTAGCAGATATATAACCGATAGGCGCATCGAACCACACGTAGAGCACCTTGCCTTCGGCCCCCTCGACCGGCACGGGAATGCCCCAGTCGAGGTCGCGGCTCACGGCACGCGGCTGGAGCCCGCCGTCCAACCAGCTCTTGCACTGGCCGTAGACGTTGGATTTCCACTCCTTGTGACCGTCGAGGATCCACTCGCGGAGAAACGCCTCGTAGTCGTTCAGCGGGAGGTACCAGTGCTTGGTCTCGCGCTTGACGGGTACCGAACCCGACACGGCGCTATGAGGGTCGATGAGTTCGTCGGACGAGAGGGTCGAACCGCACTTCTCGCACTGGTCGCCGTAGGCCCGGTCGTTTCCGCACTTGGGACAGGTACCGACGATGTAGCGGTCGGCGAGGAACGTCTGCGCCTCCTCGTCGTAATACTGCATCGAGGTGCGCTCGATAAACTTGCCCTCGTCGTAGAGCTTGCGGAAAAACTCCGAGGCCGTCGCGGCATGGGTCGGCGACGAGGTGCGCGAATAGATGTCGAACGACATGCCCAGCCCCTCGAACGACTTGCGGATGATTTCATGGTAGCGGTCCACCACCTGCTGGGGCGTGATTCCCTCCTTGCGGGCCTTGATCGTGATGGGCACGCCGTGCTCGTCCGATCCGCAGACCGAAACGACGTCGCACCCCTTCAGACGCAGGTAACGCGTATAGATGTCGGAAGGTATGTAAACGCCCGCCAGATGGCCGATATGCACCGGCCCGTTGGCATAGGGGAGGGCCGAGGTGACCAGATAACGTTTGTACGCTTTTGCCATAATTGCAGAATTTCCAATTTGTGTCAAAATTACGCATTTTTACGATAATCGGAAACTTATCCGCACTTTTTGTTTTCGATCGGAGCGTTTCGGAAAGAGGGCACAGAGGGAAAGAAGCGAAAGACGCGACCCCCTCACCGGGGATCGCGTCCTCTTTTTCGCAAAGGCTCAAGCCGCCCTACTTCACGATGTCGAGCTCGTCCAGCAGCCAGCGGGCCCCGGCGAACTTGTCGATGACGAACAGCACGTAGCGGACGTCGACGGCGATCGTGCGCTGCAGCTCGGGCTCGAAGGCCACGTCGCCCGACATGGCCTCCCAGTTGCCGTCGAACGCCAGACCGATGAGCTCGCCCTTGGCGTTCATGACCGGCGAGCCGGAGTTGCCGCCCGTGATGTCGCAGTCGGCCAGGAAGCAGGTCACCAGCTCGCCCCGCTCGTTGGCATAGGGGCCGAAATCGCGCGCGGCGTAGAGCTCCTTGAGCTTCTCGGGCACGAAGAACTCGGCTTCGTTGGCCGGATCCTCCTTCTCCATGACGCCCTTGAGCGTCGTGTAGTAGTTGTACTCCACGCCGTCGGCGGGCTCGTAGGGGAGCACGCGGCCGTAGGTCAGACGCAGCGTGAAGTTGGCGTCCGAAGCCCAGGCCTTCTCGGGGTGCTGCAACATCAGGCCGGCGACGTACTTGCGGCGTCCCTCGGCGAAGGGAGCGGCATACTTCGTGCGCTCCTTGGCGAGCTCGCCGTAGAGCTTCATCACCGACTGGACGAGCGGCAGAGCGGGGTCGGCGGCGACCTTCTCGGGCGAGTAGTCGGCCATCAGGGCGCGGACCTTCTCCTCGGAGGTGAAGATCGAGTTGTCATAGAGGTAGTCGACGTAGGCGTCGATGTCGCCGCCGAACTTCGCGTCGACGATCTCGGCGTAGAACGAAGGCAGCACCTTCATGTTCTCGCGCGCGATGGTCATCATGCGCTTGGCCACCTTGCGGTCGGTCTCGGGGCTGTAGTCCTTATACCAGTTGCCCAGCCAGGCACCGACCTTGGCCGGGTCGATCTCCGGCTTGACGCCCTCGCCCTGGGTGAAGCCCGTGACGGGACGGATCAGCTCGATACCGCCGAGGAAAGCCTCGGAGAGGTACTGCATGGCCGCTGCGCCGGCCGAGCGGCCCTCGACGGCCCCCTTCACCTTGTCCAGCGCGTCGATGTAGCCCTCCTCGGGCAGCGTGCTCGCCTCGGCCCACTGCCGGAAGGCGGCTTCCTGCTCCTGCTTGCGCTCCTTGACCTTCAGCTTCTTGATACCGCGCGACATGCCGATCGAGTTCTTCCAGTAGTTGGACGAACCGGCATACTTCGAGGCGTACTGGATGCGGATCTTGTCGCTCGCGAGCATATCCTTCCAGAGGATCTCCTGACGTTCGCCGCGGATGAAGATGCGCTGGGGGTTGGAGACCTCCAGCATGTCGTCGATCTCGAACGACGTGGCGTAGCGCTGCGTCGAACCGGGGAAGCCCATGATCATGGCGAAGTCGTTCTCCTTGACGCCGCCGATCGACACCTTGAGGTACTTCTCGGCCCGATAGGGGCGGTTTTCGGGCGAATAGTCGGCCGGCTTGTTGTCGGGTCCGGCGTAGACGCGGAAAACAGAGAAATCGCCCGTATGGCGCGGCCACATCCAGTTGTCGGTGTCGCCGCCGAACTTACCGATCGACTGCGGGGGCGTGCCCACCAGACGCACGTCGCGGAAGACCTCCATGACGAACGAGAAATACTGGTTGCCCTCGAAGAACGAGCGCACCGAGACGGTCATGCCGGGGTTCTCGGCCTCGAGCCGCGCGGTGAGCGCCTTGACGTTCTCGCCGACGATCCGCTGGTACTCCTCCTCGCCGGCCGTCGAGGGGACGTTGCCCAGGATCTCGGGCGTCACGTCGGCGATCCGGCGGATGAAGGTGACCTTCAGCCCGGGAGCGGGCAGCTCCCCGGCATTGTTCTGCGCCCAGAAGCCGTACTTGAGGTAGTCGTGCTCGACCGACGAGAGGGCCTGGATCGAACCGAAGCCGCAGTGGTGGTTGGTGAAGAGCAGACCCTCGGGCGAGACGATCTCGCCCGTGCAGCCGCCGCCGAAGATGACGATGGCATCCTTGAGCGCCGAACGGTTGAGGCTGTAGATCTCCTCGGCCGAGAGCTTGCAGCCGCGGGCCTTCATGTCCTTGATGTTCATTTTCTGAAGGTAGGGCAACAGCCACATCCCCTCGTCGGCCGCCGCCGTGAGCGCGATACACGCCGCGGCGAGCGTCAGAAAGAGTTTTTTCATAAACGGTCTATTTTAATGGAATGTATTTCACTTGATCGCGATCATGTTGCGGATCGACCGCTCGGCGGCCCGGCGCGTAGGCTCGTCGAGAATGATCTCGGGCGCCCCGCTCTCGAGGCACGCTACGATGTTCTCCAGCGTGACCATCTTCATGTAGCGGCAGTCGTTGCAGCCGCACGACGCATCGTCGGGAGGCGCCGGGATGAAACGCTTGGCGGGGTAGCGCTTGCGCATCTCGGTGAGGATGCCCGACTCGGTGACGACGATGAAGGTGTCGGCCTCGCTGCGGCCGCAATACTCCAGGATGGCCGCCGTGGACCCCGTGAAGTCGGCCGCCTCGACGATGTAGGCGCGGCACTCGGGGTGGGCCACCACCTTCGCCTGGGGATATTCGCGCTTGAGGGCGAGGAGCTTTTCGAGCGAGAACTCCTCGTGGACATGGCAGGCGCCGTTCCAGAGGATCATGTCGTCGCGCCCGGTGAGCTTCTTTATATAGGAGCCCAGGTTGCGGTCGGGACCGAAGAGGATCGGTTGGTCACGGGGAATCGACTCCACCACTTTCAGGGCGTTGGACGAGGTGCAGCAGATGTCGGTGAGCGCCTTGACCCCCACCGTGGTGTTGACGTAGGAGACCACCGTGTGGCCGGGATGCTGCGCCTTGAAGGCGGCGAAGTCGGCCGCGTCGCACGACTCAGCCAGCGAGCACCCCGCCTCGGGACAGGGGATCAGCACCTTTTTGTCGGGGCAGAGGACCTTGGCGGTCTCGGCCATGAAGTGGACGCCGGCGAAGAGGATCGTCGAGGCGTCGACGCTCTGCGCCTTGACCGAGAGGGCCAGCGAGTCGCCCAGGAAGTCGGCGACGGCCTGCACCTCGGGCGAGGTGTAGTAGTGGGCCAGGATCACGGCATGCTTTTCGCGCTTGAGCTCCTCGATTCGGCTGCGCAGCGCGGCGGAGTTTTCAACCATCGTTTTTTATTTTTTATTCCTTTATTAAATTTAATTTAAAAGAAGAATAAGAATAATAGCTGTTGATCGTGTCGATAAGTCGGAGGCCGAACGGGTTATCGACAACGGAGCGACGCAGTGTCGGCGGATTGATTGCCGAAAGCGGTTGTCGTCGTGTGGATTGCGTCGTTTTTCAACATCCTGTGCAAAAAGTTATCGACTGTTCGACAGCCGAAAGATGTGAACAAACGGGGTCGGAAAACGGATGATCGAAGGGTCGAGAAAAAGGGAAAACTTTTTTTGGCCGGCCGGAAAAAACGTATATACGGTTTCCGTCCGTTTCCGTGCAACCCCTTCCGACGAAAAGTTATCGATAGTTGTCATCGCGTTTTCGACACCTTTTCGACCGTTTATCGACCGTTTGTCAACGCCGCTGCGACCACCTTTTCGGCGATCTGGCGGTACCACCGCTCCACGCGCGGGTCGATGCCGGCGGCGGGACGGCCTTCGTCGGCCCCCTCCATGATCGACTGCACGATGGGGATCTCGCCCAAGAACGGTACGCCGGCCTGGGCGGCGAAACGCTGCGCACCGCCGCGACCGAACAAGTAGTAGCGGGCTTCGGGCAGCTCCTCGGGGGTGAACCACGCCATGTTCTCGACGATGCCGGCCAGCGGGACGGCGACGTTTTCGTTGCGGAACATCTCCACGCCGCGCACCACGTCGGCCACGGCGACCTGCTGGGGGGTGGAGACGATCACCGCGGCGTCGATCTTCAGTTCGCCGATGATCGAGAGGTGGATGTCGCCCGTGCCGGGAGGCAGGTCGACGAGCAGGAAGTCGAGCGCTCCCCACTGCGTCTGGTGGATCATCTGCTTGAGGGCGTTGACGGCCATCGCCCCGCGCCACAGCAGCGCGTCGGTGGGGCGGATGAAGAAGCCGATCGACATGAGGCGGATGTCCATCGCCTCGGCCGGGACGATGCGCTCCTCGCCCTCCTCCTGCACGGCGTCGGGCACGTAACCCTCGACGCCGAACATGCGGGGCTGCGAGGGGCCGTAGATGTCGGCGTCGAGCACCCCCACGCGGTAGCCCATGTTGCGCAGCGCGACGGCCAGGTTGGCCGTCACGGTCGATTTGCCCACGCCGCCCTTGCCGCTCGCCACGGCGATGACGCGGGCGATGGTGCCGGTGGTGGTCTTCGTCTTGGGTTCGGGACGCGGCGCGGCGCCGCCCTCCTTGACGACGACCAGCACTTCGGTCGAGGGGAATGCCTCGCGCAGTGCCGCTTCGGCGGCGTTCTTGAGCTTTATGGCGAAGGGATCGCGCGTCTTGGCGAAGCGCAGCACGACGGTCGCTTTGCCCGCCGCGGCGGCTACGTGCTCGACGAAGCCGCTCTCGACGAGGTTTTTGCCCGTCTCGGGATGGATGATCGCGGAGAGCACCGATCGGATCTGGTTTTCCATGCTATTTTCTTAAATAGGTACGTTGAAGGCAAAAGTACGAATTATTTTGGAGTTTCGATCGGATTCGTCGATTTATTTTATCGAAAAACGATAAATATTATTTGTTTTTCGTAAATAATGTTTACCTTTGTCGTAAGAAACAACATCAAAAGGCATAAACCATGAATTTCATCAAAACTTTTCTGGCCGGAGTGCTCGCCTTTTTCGTGGGCATGTTCCTGTTCGTCGTCGTGTGGATCGCTGTGATCGCGGGCCTGATGGGCTCGATGGAGAAGAGCGTGAGCGTACCTTCGAAAGCGATTCTGAAGATCGATCTGGCAGAGCAGATCGCCGATGCGCCCGAGAGCGATCCGATGAACGGATTCGACCCCATGACGATGAGTTTTTCGCATAAACTGTCGCTCATGCAGGTGCTGCAGGCGTTGGAGTCCGCGGCCGACGACGACCGCATCCAGGGTGTCTACCTGCGTCTGAACGGCGGCGGCGGTGTGGAGGGCAGCGCCGTCATGGAGGAGCTGCGCGAGGCGCTGGCCGCCTTCCGCGAGAGCGGCAAGTTCGTCGTGTCGTACAACGAGACCTATTCGCAGGGGGGCTACTACCTCGCTTCGGTGGCCGACAAGATCTACATGCAGCCCGAAGGCGGGATGGACTGGACGGGTCTGTCGACGCAGCTGATGTTCTACAAGGGACTGCTCGACAAGCTCGATCTGAAGGTCGAGGTCTTCCGCCCGACGGTGTGCCGCTACAAGAGCGCCGTGGAGCCCTACATCCTCACGAAGATGTCCGATGCCAACCGTCAGCAGATGCAGGAGCTCGTCGACTCGATGTGGGAGACGCTGTCGGGTGCCGTATGCGAGGCCCGCGGGATCGACCGCGACGAGATGAAGCGGCTGACCGACGGGCTCGAAGTGGTGCTTCCCGAGGATGCCCTCCGCCACGGGTTCGTCGACGGACTCGTCTACGAGGACCAGATGGACGACGTATTCGCCGAGCTGGGGGCCGAGAAGGAGGACGACGACTATGCGTTCGTATCGCTGGGCGACTACGCCTCGCAGGTGACCGTGCCGCTCAACGTGAAGGCCGGCCGCGTGGCGATCGTCTATGCCGACGGCGAGATCGTCGACGGCGAGGGGAGCGGCAAGATCTTCGGCAACACGCTCGCCCGCACGCTCCGCGAGCAGCGCGAGGACGACGAGGTGAAGGCCGTCGTGGTGCGTGTCAATTCGCCCGGCGGCAGCGCCCTGGCCTCGGATGTGATCTGGCGCGAGATGGAGCTGCTGCGCGCCGAGAAGCCCGTCGTCGTCTCGATGGGTTCCTATGCGGCCAGCGGCGGCTACTACATTTCGTGTCCGGCCGACGTGGTGGTGGCCGACCGGCTGACGCTCACCGGCTCGATCGGTGTGTTCGGCATGTATCTCTACACGCCCGACGCGCTGAAGAACAAGCTGGGCATCACGCTCGACGGCGTGAAGAGCAACGCCTCGGCCGACATGGGCGCGATGTCGCCCCTGACGCCCGCCCAGCGCGCCTCGATCATGCGCGGCGTGGACAAGGTCTACGCGACCTTCACGGGCAAGGTGGCCGCAGGGCGTAACCTGCCCGTAGAGCGGGTGCTGGAGATCGCCGGCGGCCGCGTGTGGTCGGGAACCGAGGCCAAGCGGATCGGACTTATCGACGACTTCGGCGGACTGAAGGCGGCCATCGCCATCGCAGCCGACAAGGCCGGCCTCGGCGAGGATTACCGCGTGGTGGAGGCCGTCGACGAGGCCTCGGGCATGGCCGCGCTGTTCGCACAGCTCAACGCCCGCGTGCGCGCCTCGGTGGAGCGTGCCGAACTGGCCGGCATTCTGGAGGAGTGGGGTGCCGTCAAGGAGGCGCTCTCGCAGCAGGGCGTGGTGATGTACTGCCCCTACAAGCTGGAGGTGAAGTAGCCCGGGGTGTTCTGCCGGGCTTCGAAAAAGGGATGTTCTCTGAAGGAGGGCATCCCTTTTTGTTTCGATACGGCGGCCGGTCCGCCGCCGGAAAGTTTCGCGGTAAAGTTGTATATGGCGGTCATAAATCGTATATTTGCGCTCTATGGCTGTAATCAGATTAACCAAGGAATTCTCGTTCGAGGCGGCGCACGCGCTCGACGGATACGACGGGCCGTGCCGCGAGATACACGGACATTCGTACAAGCTGTTCGTGACGGTCAAGGGGCGTCCTTCGACCGCAGAGGGCGACCCCAAGTGCGGCATGGTGATGGATTTCGGCGTGCTCAAGCGCATCGTCGGCGACGAGATCGTCGAGCGTCTCGACCACGCCTTCGTGCTGCGGCGCGGCGAGCGCAGCGCGGAGATCGTCCGTGCGTTGGGCGGACGTTTCGAAAACATCGTGCTGGTGGACTACCAGCCTACGTGCGAGAACATGCTTCAGGATTTCGCCCGGCGCATCGCCGCGCGGCTGCCCGAGGGGGTCGCGCTCCAGGCGCTGCGGCTGCACGAGACGGCCACCTCCTATGCCGAATGGTTGGCCGAAGACAACGAATAAAAGGATGAAAAAGCTCTTTCTGGTCGACGCCTACGCGTTGCTCTTCAAATACTACTACGCCTTTCTGGGGCGTCCGATGCGCAACCGCGCGGGGATGAACACCTCGGTGGTCTTCGGCTTCGTGAAGTTCCTGCGCGACATCCTCAAGCGCGAACGGCCCGACCTGCTGGGCGTGGCGTTCGATCCCAAGGGGGGCAGCTTCCGCCGGACGATCTACCCCGAATACAAGGCCAACCGCTCGGAGACGCCCGAGGACATCCTCCTCTCGGTGCCCTACGTCAAGCGGGTGCTGGAGGCGATGTGCATCCCGATTCTCGAAGTCGAGGGCTACGAGGCCGACGACGTCATAGGCACCCTCTCGCAGAGGGGCGCCGAGGCGGGTTACGAGGTCTTCATGGTGACCCCCGACAAGGACTACGGCCAGCTGGTGCGCGACAACTGCAAGCTCTACAAGCAGAAGGGATCGGACGGCAGCGTCGAGATCGTCGACCGCGAGGCGATCCGCGCCAAATACGGCATCGACGACCCGCTGCTGGTGCGCGACATCCTGGCGCTGTGGGGCGATGCGTCGGACAACATCCCCGGCGTGCCGGGCATCGGCGAGAAGAGCGCCTGCAAGCTGGTCGCCGAATGGGGTACGGTGGAGAACATCCTCGACCACGTGTCGGAGATCCGCGGCAAGCAGGGCGAGCGGATCGCCGAGTGGGCCGACCGCCTCAGGCTGGCCAAGCGGCTGACGACGATCCGCCTCGACGTGCCGATCCCCTTCGACGAGGAGCAGCTCACGTTATGCGAGCCGAAGATCGACGCCCTGCGCGCTCTCTTCGCCGAGCTCGACTTCAAGATGTTCATGGGCGACGTGGCCAATCTCGCGCCCGCCGAACCGCTGGACGACGCTCCGCGGCAGGAGGCGCAGACGCAGCTGGCCGACATGGCCCGCGCCAAGTCGGCCGCGGCGAAGAAGGCGGCGTTGGCCGGTCAGGGCGATCTGTTCGCCGAGCCGGCGACGGTGGCGGCGGAGGCCGCGCCGGCTGCCGTCGACGAGGAGGAGGAAGCCTCCGTTCCGCAGCCGGCCACGGCGCAGACCACGCCCCACGACTACCGCCTGGTGGAGAGCGCCGGGGAGCTGGCGGCTGTCGTGGCCGAAGTGGGGCGCCATGCCGAATTCTGCTTCGACACCGAGACCACGGGATTCGATCTGTTCAACGACCGCATCGTGGGGCTGTCGCTCGCCGTCGAGCCCCATGCGGCGTGGTACGTGCCCTTCCCCCCGGAGCGGGCGGCCGAATACGCGGCGATCGTCCGGCCGCTGTTCGAGAACGAGAAGGTGGCCAAGATCGGCCAGAACATGAAGTTCGACCTGGGGGTGCTCCGCCGCCTGGGGATCGAGGTGCGGGGGCCGAAATACGACACGATGATCCTCCACTACCTCGTCGATCCCGAGTCGCGCCACAACATGAACGCCCTTGCGGAGCGCTACCTCAACTACCGCCCCATAGCGATCGAGACCCTGATCGGCCGGGGGGCGCGGCAGCTGACGATGGATATGTTGAGTGCGGAGCGGGTGAAGGAGTATGCCGCCGAGGATGCCGACGTCACGTTGCAGCTCAAGCGGGCGCTCTACCCCGAGGTGGAGCGGCTGGGGCTGGCTAAGCTCTACTTCGAGATCGAGGAGCCGATGATCGCCGTGCTGGCCGGGATCGAGCGGGCCGGCGTGCGGATCGACTCGGAGGCGCTGGCCGCCTATGCCGTGGAGCTCAACCGCAAACTCGCGGCGCTGGAGGCCCAGGTGCGGGCCGAGGCGGGCGACGAGAACCTCAACATCAACTCGACGCGCCAGCTGGGCGAGGTGCTCTTCGCCCGGATGCGGATCGCCGAGAAACCCAAGATGACCCGCACCAAGCAGTTCTGCACCGACGAGGAGTATCTCCAGACCTTCGCCCACAAGCACCGGATCGTCGACCTCATCCTCGAATACCGCGGGGTGAAGAAGCTGCTGTCGACCTATGTCGAGGCGCTGCCCCAGCTCGTGAACCGCACGACGGGGCGCATCCACACCTCGTTCAACCAGGCGGTGACGGCCACCGGCCGCCTCTCGTCGGCCAACCCCAACCTCCAGAACATTCCCGTGCGCGACGAATTGGGGCGCCGCATCCGCGAGGCCTTCATCCCCTCGGACGACGACCACGTGCTGCTCTCGGCCGACTACAGCCAGGTGGAGCTGCGCCTGATGGCCCATCTGTCGGGCGACGAGGCGCTGATCGCCGCCTTCGCCCACGGCGAGGATATCCACGCGGCGACGGCGGCCCGGCTCTTCGGCAAGCCGCTCGACGAGGTGACCTCCGAGGAGCGCCGACGGGCCAAGACGGCCAACTTCGGCATCATCTACGGCATCTCGGCCTTCGGACTGAGCCAGCGGCTGGAGATCCCGCGCAAGGAGGCCAAGGAGCTTATCGACGGCTATTTCGCATCGTATCCCGGGGTGAAGGCCTACATGGAGCGGGTCGTGGAGCAGGCGCGCACGGACGGCTACGTGACGACGATTTTCGGACGGCGCCGCTACCTCAACGACATCGCCTCGCGCAACGCCGTGGCCCGCGGCCTGGCCGAGCGCAATGCCGTCAACGCCCCGATCCAGGGGTCGGCGGCCGACATCATGAAGATCGCGATGATCGCCGTCGCGCGCCGTTTCGCCGAGGAGGGGATCCGTTCGCAGGTGATCCTTCAGGTCCACGACGAACTGGTCGTCGACACGCTGCGCAGCGAGCAGGAGCGCGTGGCGCGGATCGTGACGGAGTGCATGGAGCAGGCGGCGCAGCTGAGCGTGCGCCTCGCGGTCGACTACGGCGTGGGCCGCAACTGGCTGGAGGCGCACTAAAAATTAAAAATTGAGAATTGAAAATTAAAAATTAAAGTCGCTGTTTCGAAGACGACGAAACGACCGGCCTCCAGAAAAGGGGCCGGTCGTTTTTTATGTCGTTGCGGAAGGAACACGCTGCGCGGGATCCCGCAGCGTGGCAGCCCGCAGCCACCCCGGGCGAAGGGCTGCTCGGCTCGCCTGCGGGCTCGCTCACATTCTTCGCTGGCTGCGGCCTGAAAGCGCGTTCTGCCGTTTTACGGCAGCAGCTTGGCGCGGAGCGCGCGCATGGAGGGTTCGGCGTGGAGCAGGTTGCCCTCGGCGTCGTAGCAGAGCGTCAGTTCCCGCGCGCCGCGCTCGATGTCGAGCACGTAGAGCGTGCCCAGGTCGCAGTGTTCGAGCCGGTCGGCGTCGTCGACCTGCCACGAGCCGTATTCGCCTGCGGCGAAGGCGCTGCGCACGGCGGTAGGCAGCGCCAGGAAGTACGACTCGATCTGGGTGAGGTACCATTTGCCCGAGGCGTCGAACCACGCCTCGGTGTCGCTGCCCGCATCGTAGAATTCGGCGACGAAATAACCCCGCTCGATCTCCCAGTCGACGTCGGTCGCGCGGGGGAACATCGCGGCGAAAGTGTCGTGTACGGAGGCGGGAACATTCGTCTTGTCGTCGTTGCAGCTCGCGAGCATCGCCACGGCGGCGAGCGAGAGCAGCCAGCATGTCAGTCTTTTCATCATCGTGTCGGTTTTTGTGGCCGGGTGCAAAATCCGTGCCGTCTACCGGTAGTCGTGCGAGATGAGGGTCATGAACTCCTCGCGCGTGCGGTGGTCAGAAAGGAAGATGCCGGTGAAGGCCGAGGTGGTGGTCGCCGACTGCTGCTTCTCGATGCCGCGCATCTGCATGCACATGTGGCTCGCCTCGATCACCACGGCCACGCCCATCGGGTGCAACGCCTCCTGGATGCAGTCGCGGATCTGGACCGTCAGGCGCTCCTGGACCTGGAGCCGGCGGGCGAAGCACTCGACCACGCGGGCGATCTTCGACAGCCCGGTGATCTGCCCGTCGGGGATGTAGGCCACGTGGGCCTTGCCGTAGAAGGGCAGCATGTGGTGCTCGCACAGCG
>CANASP010000022.1 GCA_947364365.1 uncultured Alistipes sp. | reverse complement strand
TCCCACCAGTAGCGCTTGATGTTGTTCTTGAGCTCCACGCCGTTCTGGCCGTAGTCGTAGACGGCGCCCAGGCCGTCGTAGATCTCGCTCGAAGGGAATACGAAGCCGTACTCCTTGCAATGGGCCACGAGCTTCTTGAAAAGTTCTTCCTGCGTCATCGTAGTATTTTCGTTTTATCGATTTTCCGAATCACAAAAGTACAAAATAATTCAGAATTCGGCGTTTATCCGCCGGCAAATATTCACCTGCGAAGCCCCCGAACGACAGAGGAGAACCCTCGTGCAAGGATTCTCCTCTTCGGTTACGGCCGGCCGCGTCAATTTTCCAGCAACCCCGCGCGGCGGAACGAGTAGTCGCCCTCGCGCGCGATGACGAGGTGGTCGAGCAGTCGGATGTCGAACAGCGCCGCCGCACGGGCCACCTTGTCGGTCAGCACCCGGTCCTGCGGACTCGGCTCGGCGGCGCCCGACGGATGGTTGTGCACCAGCACCAGCTGCGTGGCCAGAAGCTCCAGCGCCCGCTTGACCACCAGACGGTGGTCCACCACCGTGCCCTGCACGCCGCCCTGGCTCACGCGCTGCCGTTCGACGATGCGGTTCGAAGCGGTGAGGTACAATACCCAGCACTCTTCGTGGGGCAGGCGTTCGAGCAGCGGGCGGAATATCCGCACCACATCGTCGCTCGTGGCGATCGTATCGGTCTCCCCGGCCCGGGCCAGCGCCAGGCGGCGCCCCAGTTCGGTGCAGACGGCGAGCAGCCGGGCCCGTTGCAGCCCCAAACCGCCGATCATCCGCAAGCGGGCTTCGGGCTGGGCCGTGAGCCGGGCGAGCGATCCTGCCTCGGAGGAGAGCAATGTCTCGGCCAGGGAGCGGTCGCCCACGACCAGCGCCAGCAGCTCGGCATCGGTCAGCGCGGCGGCACCGCGTGCGGCGAGTTTATCGGCGATCTGTTTCAACGCGCTGTTCGGTTTCGGCCGGAGCGGTCTCCGGCGCAGATACGGCCGCAGCCGGGGCGGGTGCGGCGGGTGCAGCAGGTGCGGCGGGAGCGGCGGGTACGGCGGATGCGGCCCCGGACGGTACGGAAGGGATCTCCGCAGCCGGCACAGACGGTGCGGGCGCTGCGGCAGACGCGGCGGGTGCAGCGGATGCGGCGGGTGCGGCGGGTGCGGCGGATGCGGTGGGAGCGGTGGGAGCGGTCTCCGACGATACGGAAGGGATTTCCGTGGCCGGCACAGACGGGGCGGAAGCGAGCGCTGCGGCGGGTGCAGCGGGTGCGGCGGATGCGGCGGGTGCGGCGGGAGCGGCGGGAGCGGTCTCCGACCGTGCCGGTGCGGTCTCTTTCGGGGCGACGTCGGCCGCCGCAGGCTCGGATGCGACCGGCAGGGATGCCGCATCTTCCGACGCAGCGGGCTCCGACGCGGCCAGTTCGGCCACAGCGGATTCCCCCGCGACAGACTCGGCTACAACCGGTTCTGCGGGTTCTGCGCCTCGGGCCGCACGACCCGAACGCGACGAGCGGCGCCGACGGCGCGGCTTGGCTGCCGGGGTCTCGCCGCCGCCCGTTTCAGCCCGGGACCCGTCGCCCTCTCCCGAAGCGTCGACCGGGGCCTCGGTGCGCCTTGCGGGCACGTCGTTCTTCGGGCTGTCGTTCTTCGGGGCGGGTGTCGCCTCCCTTGCGGATGCGTCGTCCGAGGGGGCCTCCTCCGCGTGCGCCGCCTGTTTCGTCCGTGCGGGACGTGCGGGGCGCACCGACCGTTCGAGCCGGTCGAACGTGTCGAGCAACGTCGCGCACTGCTCGTCGGTGAGGCTCTGCGCCACCGAGAGCGCCGCATGCTGCTCGGCCTCCTTCTTCGACTCGCCCGAGCCGTGGCCCACCTCCATCTCGTCGATGAAGACCGTGGCCAGGAACACCGGGTGATTCGCCGCATAGCCCTTGTCGTGGCCCGTGCGGAACACCACCTTGTGGCGGTGCTTCTGGCACCACTCGATCAGGCGGCTCTTGAAGTCGGTCTCCTCCTCGGTGAGCGCCTCGATATTCAGATAGCGAAAATATATTTTATTGATAAGCAGACGGTTGACGAACTCGTACCCCTGATCGAGGTAGATCGCCCCCATCATCGCCTCGAAAGCGTCGCCGTAGATGTGCTTCTGCACCACCGCCACGCCTCCGTTGGAGATCACCTGCCGGTCGAGCCCCAGCTCCACGGCCAGCGCGTTGAGCGACTGTCGCGAGACGATCTTCGAGCGCAGCTGCGTCAGGAAGCCCTCGTCGCGGTCGGGAAACTCGATGTAGAGATAGTCCGACGTGACGGCCTCGATCACGGCGTCGCCCAGAAATTCGAGCCGCTCGTTGTTGATCGACCGTCCGTCGTCCAATACCAACGAAGCTGACTTGTGAATCAAAGCCAGCTTGTAGAGTTCGATGTTGTGCGGAATGAATCCGAACAGATCATCGACCATTCTGAAATACGTCCGGTCCGCACCGAAACGGCGCCGGACCGGACGCAATATGAAATCGAACACGGCTTTTAGAACTTACGGAGAATCACCGTCGCATTGTGTCCGCCGAATCCGAACGTGTTGCTCAGGGCGCACTTCACGTCGCGCTTCTGCGCGGTGTTGAGCGTCAGGTTGAGCTTCGCATCGATCGCGGGATCGAGCGTCTCGCAGTTGATCGTGGGGGGCACCACGCCGTGCGTCAGGGCGAAGATGCAGGCCAGGGCCTCGACGGCTCCGGCGGCACCCAGCAGGTGACCCGTCATCGATTTGGTCGAGGAGATGTTGACGTCGTAGACATGCTCGCCCAGCACGGCGGCCACGGCCTTCAGCTCCGGCAGGTCGCCCGCGGGGGTCGAGGTGCCGTGCACGTTGACGTAGTCGATGTCCTCGGGCTTGAGCTGTGCGTCCTTCAGCGCGTCGCGCATCGCCTTGATGGCACCCTTGCCCTCGGGGTGGGGCGCCGTGAAGTGGTAGGCATCGGCCGAAGCCCCGCCGCCCACGATCTCGCAGTAGATCTTCGCGCCGCGCGCCTTGGCGTGCTCGAGCTCCTCGAGGACGAGCGCACCGGCACCCTCGCCGATCACGAAGCCGTCGCGGTCCTTGTCGAAGGGACGCGAAGCGTGCTGGGGATCGTCGTTGCGGGTCGACAGCGCCTGCATCGAGTTGAAGCCGCCCACGGCGGGCTCGTTGACCGCAGCCTCCGAACCGCCGGCGACGATGACGTCCGCCTTGCCGTAACGCACGGCGTCGAAGGCGGCGATCAGGCCATGGTTGGACGATGCGCAGGCCGATACCGTACAGTAGTTCGGGCCCATGAAGCCGTACTTCATGGAGATGAACCCTGCGGCGATGTCGGCGATCATGCGAGGGATGAAAAAGGGGCTAAACCGAGGGGTCATTCCACCCTCGGCATAGCCCACACATTCATCGAAGAACGATTTGAGTCCTCCGATACCCGCGCTCCAGATCACGCCCACCTGCTCCTTGTCGAGCGCCTCCATGTCGAAGGCGGCATCCTCCACGGCCTGCGTGGCGGCGATCAGGGCATACTGCGTGAACGGGTCGTATTTGCGAATCTCCTTGCGGTCGAAATACTGGCTCGGGTCGTAATTTTTTATCTCGCAGGCGAACTTCGTCTTAAATTTTTCGGCATCGAAACGAGTAATGGGAGCGGCACCGCTGACACCCTTCTCCAAATTCGAAAAATACTCCTCGATATTATTGCCGAGCGGGTTGATCGTACCGATGCCCGTCACTACTACTCTTCTTCCTGTCATAAATTCGAGACTTTGAAGTCGTGCTTTATTGCCTGTGGATAAATTATTTCTTGTGCTCCTCGATGTAGCTGATCGCGTCGCCTACGGTCGCGATCTTCTCGGCGTCCTCGTCGGGGATCGTGATGTCGAAAGCCTTCTCGAACTCCATGATGAGCTCAACGGTGTCGAGCGAGTCTGCACCCAGGTGGTTGGTGAAGCTGGCTTCGGGTACTACCTCCGACTCCTTGACACCCAGCTTGTCGACGATGATCTCGACAACTTTTGCTTGAACTTCTGCCATAATCTTAAAGTTTTAGTTAAACAGTTTTTGAATGTATTCAGAATCTATTTCAGCGTAATTCGCCACAAAAGTAACACTTTTTTTATTACTTTTGGCATAGGAAACCGTTTTTTTACTCACAACTTTTTCGACATTTAGCACAATTTCAATTATAGAAACCTAAAAATCACCACCTTATGAAACTCCTCCTGATATCCAATTCGACCAATGCCGGCGAAGAATACCTGCGCTACCCGCTCGACGCGATCGACCGCTTCCTCGGCACGGTGCGCGAAGTCGTGTTCGTCCCCTACGCGGCGGTGACCTTCTCCTACGACGAGTACCTCGACAAAGTGGCCAAACGACTGGGCGAGCGCGGGATAAGCGTGCGCTCGGTCCACACCGAGGCGGACCCCGCCGTGGCGATCCGCCGGGCGGAGGCCATCTGCGTGGGCGGCGGCAACACCTTCGCGCTGGTGAGCAAGATGCAGGAGCAGGGGCTCGTGGAGGCGATCCGCGAGCGCATCGAGGCGGGCGTCCCCTACCTGGGCTGGTCGGCCGGCAGCAACGTCGCCTGCCCGACGATCTCGACGACCAACGACATGCCCATCGTCGAGCCCGCGTCGTTCCGCGCGATCGGTGCCGTAGGGTTCCAGATCAACCCCCACTACCTCGACGCCAACCCCGAGGGCCACGCCGGCGAGACGCGCGAGCAGCGCATCCTGGAGTATATCGAGGCCAACCCCGACCGCTGGGTCGTCGGGCTGCGCGAGGGGTGCATGCTCCTCCACGAGGAGGGCCGGCTCGAACTCGTGGGCAAACGGCCGATGCGCATCTTCCGCAAGGGGCGCGAGGCGTTCGAGGTGGCACCGGGCGGCGACCTGTCGTTCCTGCTTTAATAAATTAGGTGTCATGGACTCGCTTCATTACCTGCTCCGCAGCGGCAAAAACTCGAAAATCGCCTACTACGCCCGATCCTTCGTCCGCTACTGGACGCCGCAGTCGCTGCTGCGCGACAGATTGCCGCAGCTGCTCGACGCGGCGCGCGGGCGGCACGATATCCATGCGATCCTCGAACGCGTAGATTATTGCAACCGGCTGAGGGGGGGGGCTATGCTTCCGCCCGATGCGCCGACGCTGGGGGCATTCCGCCGGCGCGACCATCAGAGCGCCTACTTTTTCGACTCCTACGAGATCGTCCGCTGGTTTCCGCCCGAGCTGCGGTGGCAATTCCTCTTCGGCGACGTCATCCACGTGCCGCCCGTCCCCTCGGTAGTCAAGAGCCGTCCGATCGACGCCGAAGGCGGCGTCGGCAACTCGGTGCTGCTCAACCTCGACAAGTGCCGCCACTTCGTCTTCCTGAAGGACAGGCGAAGTTTCCGCGAAAAGCGCGATCGGGCGATCTTCCGCGGCTCGGTGAAGGACAACCCGCAGCGGCGCCTCTTCGTCGACCGCTTCGCGGGCCATCCGCGCATCGATGCCGCCGACACCTTTGCCGGGGGCGACAATCCGCAGCAGCGCGGCGCGACCGACCTGAAGCCCCGCATCTCGCTCTACGACCACCTCGACTGCAAGTTCATCCTGGCACTCGAGGGCAACGACGTGGCGAGCAATCTCAAGTGGGTGATGTCGAGCCGGTCGCTGGCCGTCATGCCGCGCCCGACCTACGAGACGTGGTTCATGGAGGGGCGGCTCGTCCCCGACTATCACTACGTCGAGGTGGCGCCCGACTTTTCGGACCTGGAGGAGAAGATGGACTACTACATCGCCCATCCGGCCGAGGCCGAGGCGATCGTGGCCCATGCCAACGCCTACGTCGACCAGTTCCGCAATGCCGAGCGCGAACGGCTCACGGGGCTGCTCGTCATGCGCAAATATTTCGAGCGGACGGGGCAGCTGCCCGCCTCGGGGCTCTTCTGACGCCCCGGCAAGAGAGACGACAACGCTTATGACGACGGCCGAGACGGGACGGGCGGGCGAGCGGGCCGCCGCGGAGTGGCTCCGCGCGCGAGGCTACGAGATCTGCGCATGCAACTGGCGCTGGGGGCGCTACGAGCTCGACATCGTGGCGCGCCGCGCGGGCGTGGTCCACTTCGTCGAGGTGAAGACCCGCCGCACGGGAGCGCTGACGGCGCCCGAGGCGGCCGCCACGCCCGCCAAGTTCCGCGCGCTCGCCCGAGCCGCGGCCCGCTACATGGCCTCGACGCACTGCGACGACGAGGTGCAGTTCGACCTCGTGGCCGTGGAGACGACGCCCGACGGCGGCATCGCGGCGGTGCGGTTCATCGAACAGGCGATGGAGTTCCACTGGTAGGGGGGGGTACCGCGCCCCGGCAATGCCACTCCGGCACTCCGCGCCACCCCGGCAACGGGAAAGGAAAGGCAACCGGCCCCGGCAATGCCGCCCCGCGACACTCCACACCACCTCGGCACCCCGCGCCACCCCGGCAACGGGAAAGGGAAGGCAACCGCGCCCCGGCAATGCCGCCCCGCAATACCGCGCGCCGATAGGAGCAGGCTGCCCGCGGCGGGAAACGCCGCGCGCGGAGCCTTGCGACGCGCGTTCCGCGGCGGCCGATTTGGCCGGATCGGCGGAAGAAGGCCCCCTCTTATTCCGATTTTTTGGTATTCCGTCAAAATATGCTACCTTTGTAGGCTGAAAATGAACGGGCTGAAGCGAACCGGCGGGGCAGGAGCCTCCGCAGCGCGCCGACAGCCCCAACGGTTAACGCAGCAATCCCCCGCATCGTCATGTGGCTATATAATATCGGTCTGGTCCTCTACGGATGGATCATCCGGCTCGCGGCAACGCGCCATGCGAAGGCCCGCCTGTGGATCGACGGTCGCAAGGACCTCTTCCGCCGTATGGCCGAAAGCATCGACCCCTCGGCCCGCATCGTATGGATACACGTCGCCTCGCTCGGCGAGTTCGAGCAGGGCCGTCCGATCATCGAACGCATCCGCAAGCAATACCCCGACCGGAAGATCCTCGTCACCTTCTTCTCGCCCTCGGGCTACGAGATCCGCAAGGGATACAAGGGCGCCGACTACATCTTCTACCTGCCGCTCGACACGCCCGGCAACGCCCGCCGTTTTCTCGACATCGTGCGGCCCGAGGCGGCGATCTTCGTCAAATACGAATTCTGGCTCAACCTGCTCTCCGAGCTGCGCCGCCGCAAGGTGCACACCTACATCGTCTCGGCGATCTTCCGCCGCAACTCGATCTTCTTCCGCTTCTACGGCGGCCTGTGGCGCCAGGCGCTGGAGGCCTTCGACACGCTCTTCGTCCAGAACGACGAGTCGAAGCGGCTGCTCGCGGAGCTGGGCTTCGACAACGTGATCGTGGCCGGCGACACGCGCTTCGACCGGGTGGCCGAGATCGCCCGCGCGGCGCGGCAGATCGACATCGTCGAGCGCTTCCGCGGCGACGGCAGACTCTTCGTCGCCGGTTCGACCTGGGGGCCCGACGAGGAGCTGCTCGTGCGGCTGATGAACGACAACCCCGGGGTGAAGTTCGTCGTGGCGCCCCACGAGATGGAGGAGGAGCGCATCGTCCGCCTCATGGAGCGGACCCGCGGCGGCGCGCTGCGCTACACGCAATGCACGCCCCGCACGAGCTACGCCTCGAAACAGCTGCTGGTGCTCGACACCGTGGGGCTGCTCTCGTCGGTCTACGGCTATGCCTCGTGGAGCTACATCGGCGGGGGCTTCGGCGTGGGCATCCACAACACGCTGGAGGCGGCGACCTTCGGTCTGCCGATCGCTTTCGGTCCCAACTACCTCAAGTTCAAGGAGGCCAAGGATCTGGTGACGCTCGGCGCGGCCCGTTCGGTGGCCGACTACGAGGCGCTCGGAGCCTGGTTCACGCCGCTGCGCGACAACGAGGAGTTTTTGCAGAAAACCAGCCGCATCGCCAAGGACTACACCACGCGCCACCAGGGCGCGACCGACATCATCGTCGGCACGATCTTCCATTAGCGCACCACAACGCAGCGCGCCGCCTTCGGGTCGATCCGGAGGCGGCGCGCTGCGTTTCCACGGGTGCCGTTACCGCTTGTGGGTCATGATGTCGAGCACCAGGCGGTCGGTCTCGTTCATGCCGTCGCGGCCGATGCGGGTGAGGTTGCGGATGCAGCGGTCGACATCCTCCTCGATGATCCCCTCGACGGGGGTCACGCAATGGCCGTCCATGGCCATCATGGCCGAGATCACGGCGGTCGAGACGCCGCTGGTGAGCTTCATCGCGCAGCTGGGTTTGGCGCCGTCGCAGATCATGCCCGTGAGGTTGGCGATCATGTTCTTCACGGCGGCCGTCACCTCGGCGTAGCCGCCGCCCATGAGGTAGGTGATGCCGCAGCTCGACCCCGTGGCCGCCACCACGCAGCCGCACAGCGCCGACAGACGGCCCAGGCTCTGCTTGATGTAGATCACCGTGAGGTGGCTCAGCATCAGCGCGCGGATCGTCCGCTCCTCCGAGGCCCCGGTCTCCTCGGCATAGACCACCACGGGCAGCGTCGCGGCGATGCCCTGGTTGCCGCTGCCCGAGTTGCTCATCACGGGAATCGGGGCGCCGCCCATGCGGGCGTCGCACGCCGCCGACGTATAGGAGAGAATACGCGCGAAGATACTGTCGCCCATCACCTTGCGTTCGCGCTCGCAGCGCAGCGTGCGGCCGATCGCATGGCCGTAGCGGCCGTCGAACGACGCCTCGGCGGCGGCGCGGTTCAGCCGGCGCGTTTCGAGGATGAAGCGCAGCTCGTCGAGGGGCGCCTCGGTGGCGAACTCCCACACGCGACGGAGCGTCAGGGGCACCTCCTCGGCCTCGGCCTCGCCCGACGAGGGCTCGCGGCGGTCGAGGTCGACCGCCCCGTCGCAGGCCAGGTAGACCAGCGAGGTGTGGCCTCCGGCGATGACGGCCGTGGCGCGGCGGCCCGCCGCCTCGACGGAGACCTCGATGTAGAGTTTCTCCGAGATCCCCTCCTTGAGGGCGATGGCGATCGCCCGGCGGTCGATCATCGCGCGCCCCGCCTCGACGGCCTCGGGCGTCACGTCGCGCAGCACTTCGAGTTCGTATTCCGACCGGCCGACCAGCGCACCGAGGGCGATGGCGATCGGCAGGCCGATCATCCCCGTGCCGGGGATTCCCACACCCATCGCGTTCTTGAGGATGTTGGCGCTCAACAGCACGTCGATACGCTCGGGCACGGCGCCCAGACGCTCGGTGGCGTAGGCCGTGCAGAGCGCGACGGCGATGGGTTCGGTACACCCGATGGCGGGGATCACTTCGCGACGCACCAGGGCGATGATGCGTTCGCGTTCGGCGGAGGATATCATGCTATTCTACGGATTCGTTGCAAGAACAAAGGTAATAAATTTTTCGTATCTTGGGCCGAAAACCCGACCGCTTATGAAAAATCCGGAAAACCGCCCCTGGAAGGTCCTTGAAAGCGAATACGTGCGGCGAAGGCCGTGGTGCACCGTGCGGCTCGAACGGCTGGAGATGCCCGACGGGCGCGTGGTGCCCGAATACTACGTCATGGAGTACCCCGACTGGGTCAACGTCGTGGCCACGACGCACGACGGGCGCATGGTGCTCATTTCGCAATACCGCCACGGGCTGGGCGAGACGGCCTACGAGATCCCGGCCGGCTGCATCGAACCCGCCGACGCCTCGCCGCTCGAAGCCGCGCGGCGCGAGCTGCGCGAGGAGACCGGCTACGGCGGCGGGCGGTGGCGGCAGCTGTGCGTCGTGGCGCCCAACCCCGCGACGCAGAACAACCGCACCTACTGCTTCCTGGCCGAGGGGGTTGAGCCGCAGGGCGCGCAGCAGCTCGACGCCACCGAGGAGATCGGCGTGCACCTCGCCTCGCGGGAGGAGGTGCTGGAGCTGCTCGCCGGGAACCGCATCACGCAGGCGCTGATGGCGGCGCCGCTGTGGCGCTACTTCTACGAGACGCGGGAGTAGACCGGGGCGAGCCTCCGCCCGGCACGCCGCGTCACCGCCCCACCGAGAGGGCCAGGGCGAAGAAGTGGCGCGCGGGGTCGAGGCCCAGCAGCGCCAGCAGCTCCGATTCGGGCGCGCTGCCGCGCGTCACCGACTTCAGGCCGTGGCCCGCGGCGTAGAGGTTGACATTCTCGGCATAGCCTGCGGCATCCTGTCCGCAGAGATAGCGCACGTGTTCGGCGGGGATCGCCGGGCGTCCGGCGTAGGCCGCCCGGTCGGCGATGAAGACCAGATCGGCCGCAGCGCAGGCGACGAAGGGCTGCATGCCCGTGAGCGCCCGGTGGTCGCCCTCCGCGACGCGCACGAGCGCATGGGCCGGAGCATCGTAGCGGTAGACGCCGCCCGGCAGGAAAAGATAGGTCGTGACGGGATAGAGCGCCAGCGCCGAGGGGGCCGTCAGGCGGTTGTCGGCGGCGCGGTTGACGCCCGCAGCGGCCCACGCCACGCCCGAGAGCTCTTCGAGCGAGAGGGGTTCGGCTGAAAAGTCGCGCGACGAGGCACGGCGCCACAACGCCTCGTCGATGGTCAGGCCGCCGCGCGACGGGGGCGCGGGGAGTTGGATGCGGGCGCCGTAGGTCACTTCGGTATGCGTCGCGGGATCGGCTCCATCGGCCGCCGGACGGGAGGTGCAGGCCGCCAGCAGCAGGGCGGAGCAGAGAATCGAGCGGAATTTCATGACAAAAGGATTTAACACGAAGGCGAAGATAACGATTCGGCGGGAATATCGTATCTTTACGGCACCAAAAAACGACAGCCGATGAAGTGCCATACCTATCTTTTCTCACCCACCGGCACCGGACGCCGGATCGCCCGGGCCATCGCCGAGGGGTTCGCGGAGGCGGACACGCAGGCCGGCCCGGTCGAAACGACGACGCACGACGCCACCTACGCCGCGCCCGAAACGGCATCCGTGCCGGGCGACGAGGCGGCCCTCTTCGTCGTACCCGTCTACGGCGGCCGCGTAGCGCCGACGGCGCTCCAACGGCTCGACGGCGTGCGCGGCGCAGGGACGCCGGCCGTCGTCGTCGTGGTCTACGGCAACCGCGACATCGGCTCGGCGGCCACCGAGCTGGCGGCGTTCGTCGCCGAGCGGGGCTTCGTCCCCGTGGCGGCCGGCGCCTTCGTGGGCGAGCACTCCTACTCGACCCCCGCGACGCCTATCGCCGCGGCGCGTCCCGACGCGCAGGACCTCGATGCGGCCCGCCGTTTGGGCCGCGAGGTGGCCCGCAAGCTGGCTTCTGGCGCAACCCCCGCCGCCATCGACGCCTCACGGCTGCGCGCCGCACGCTCGCCGCTGCTGTCGCTCGTGCGGTTCATCCTCTTCGTCCTGCGATACCGCCGGCAACAGAAGCGTCGCCCCGTGCGGCTGCTCCCCCAAACCGACGCGGCCCGCTGCACCCACTGCGGGCGCTGCGCGGCGCTCTGCCCCACCGGGGCCATCGCCCGCGGCGAGGAGGAGCGCACCGACCCCGCACGCTGCATCCGCTGCTGCGCCTGCGTCAAGGGGTGCCCCGTGGCGGCACGGAGTTTCACGACGCCCTTCGCCGCGGTGCTGGCGCGCAACTTCGCGCGGCGCAAGGAGCCCGTGACGCTGCTGTAGGGAAAAGTTGAAAGTTGAGCATCGCGGCGAACTGTCAGGACAAACACGCTTCGGGCTTTCCCGAAGCGTGGCGGCCCGCAGCCACCCCCGGCGGAGGGCCGCTCTTCTCGCATTCGCTCGAAAAGCCGCCTCCGCTGGCTGCGGACCGATAAATTCCATTTATATCCGCCTATGAACACCCACTCTTTCCGCACCGCCGCCGTCGAGCGGCTCGCGACGCCCACGGCCGCAGAACTCGACGCGCTGACCGCGCTCTGGGAGGCGTCGGTCCGGGCGACGCACCGCTTTCTCTCGGAGGAGGACATCGTGTTTTTCCGCCGTATGGTGCGCCGCGAGGCGCTGCCCGCCACCGAGCTCTACGTGGTGCGCGACGCCTCGGGCGACTTCGCGGCCTTCGCCGGCGTGGAGGGCGAGATGCTCGACATGCTCTTCGTAGCACCCGCAGCACGGGGCCGCGGCGCCGGGCGCCGGCTGGTCGAGCACGTCGTCGGGCTCGGTGTGAGGCGCGTCGACGTCAACGAGCAAAATCCCCGGGCCGCGGGATTCTACGCCCGCATGGGCTTCCGCCCGATAGGCCGCGATGCGCTCGACGGCTCGGGACGCCCCTACCCCATTCTCCATCTGGAACGTTAAGCCGCGGTCCTGTGTCGCCATGAAAAAACGCACGCTCCGGAGCGTGCGTTTTTTCGTCGGTCTTCGGCTCCGTTACTCAAGATAGCCCTTGACCGTCACAGGCTCCTCGCCCACCTCGACCTGCATTTCGATCGCCTCGCCGCGGGCGTTCTCGTAGCGGAAGGTGTAGGTGCGGTTCTTCTCGACGAGGAACGAGAGACGGTCGTTCATGTCCTGAAGCGGACCCGCCGTGCGGCCGCCGCCCACCTGCTCGCCGTCGCAGAACAGATCGACGTTGGCCTCGACGCGGTCGGCAGACTCCGTAGCGTGGGCCGCATCGCGGAACATGTCGAACGAGAGCTTCACGCCCGCCCCCTCGGCTGCGAGCGCGGCGGCATGGGCGGCATAGAGGTCGATATAGCGCTCGGAGACATCCACCCCGTGGACCGCGCGCGAACGCTCGCTCCACACCATCGGGAACCAGTCGCCCGTGGGGCGGAACGAGACGGCGTAGATGCCGTGGAGGTGGTCGCCGGCCGTCGCCTTGCCCGCATCGGCGAAGAACCAGGCGCAGTCCCAGCCCACGTAGTAGTATTCGGTGAAGCGCCACTCGCCGTCGGGGAAGCGCACCTCGGTCCAGCTGTGGTTGCCGCGGTTGTCGTGCCAGGCCGCCGTGCCGGCGAAGCGCGCCGGGATGCCCACCGCACGCAGGGCGTCGACGAGCAGCACCGAGAGCCCCGTGCAGGAGGCCATCGACTGGCGGATCGACTCCGAGGGGCTCTGGTTGGTCTTCTCGCGGGCGGTGTTGTAGTCGACGCCCACCTCGTCGCGCACGCAGGCGTTGACCGCCTCGGCGGCCGACCGCAGATCGGCGCAGCCGGCCACGCGCCGGCCGAAGCGCTCGTAGAAGTCGGGGCGCCAGCTGTCGCGCACCTCGTCGACGGCGGCATAGGGCAGCACGTCGTTGAGGAACACCGAGTCGGGCAACTCGCGGCACCACGCGAATTCGCGGCGGGCGCGGCAGGCATACTCCACGTTCTCGCGCAGCAGGTCCAACCGCATGGTGTCGCGGTCGCCCGCAGGCATCCAGGCAATCAGGTAGGCCATCGCCTCGCGGTCGGCGCGGGGCGTCGCACGCAGCAGCGCGCGCAGGCTGTCGGCACGCGGGCACTCGGCCAGCGCAGCGTCGAGCAGGGGTTCGTAGGCGGCGGGGACGCCCGCGCCGTAGCGGCCGCAGGCGGCCATTGCCGCGGCGAAAAGCACGATAAGAAGTCGTTTCATCGGTATCCGTTTTTTTCGAGTTGGCGAAGTATGGCGCCGATCTGCCCCTCGTCGGCGCAGAGCGCGGCGTATTCGGGCACGCCGTCGAGGCCGCCCATCGAGACCCGCGGGTTGCGCCAGCGCATGGCGCTCGGGGCGAAACACTTGGCGCTGAAGTGGAGCGCATCGACCCCCGTGGCGGCCAGCTCGGCGGCATTGGCCGCCCCGACGCCGCTTCCAGCCATCAGGGCGATGCGCCCGGCGGCACGCGCGACCAGACGGCGCAAGGTCTCCGCACCCTCCGCGGCCTTGTTGCAGCCCCCCGAGGTGAGGATGCGCGTGCACCCCGCGCCGACGACCGCCTCCAGGGCCTCGTCGACATCGCGCGCCATGTCGAAGGCGCGGTGGAAGGTGGTCTGCATGCCGCGGGCCGCGTCGACCAGCCGCGCCGTACGCTCGGCGTCGACCGCGCCGTCGGCCGTGAGCAGGCCGAAGACCACGCAGTCGGCCCCCTCGTCGCGGGCGATGCGCACCTCCTCGACCATCTGGCGGAACTCGCCGTCGGAGTAGAGGAAGTCGCCACCGCGCGGGCGGATCATCACGCTCAGTTGCAACCCCTCGATGCGGCGGGCCAGCCGTATGGCGCCCAGCGACGGGGTCGTGCCGCCCTCCCAGGGCGAGGCGCACAGCTCGGCGCGCGTGACGCCGCAACGGGCGGCCGCGAGGCAGGCGTCGACCGAGTAGGCGCAGAGTTCGGTTTCGATCATAGGCGCAAGTTAGCGTTTTTAGACGGAAAAAGCAATCGGGACGGGCGAAAAGGCTATCTTTGCGTCGAGAAACGAACCCCCTCTATGGAAAACCTGCACTTCCGCAAAGCGCGGCCCGACGACGCGGCGCGCATCATGGAGATCATCCGCCAGGCCCAGGCACAGATGCGCGCCCTGGGCAGCGACCAATGGCAGAACGGCTACCCCGCCCCGGCGGACATCGCACGCGACATCGCCGCCGGAGCGGGCTACGTGCTCTGCCGGCGGGCCGCCGCGTGGCAGGATGCCGCAGGCTCGACGGAGCAGGCAGAGCAGGCGGGGACGGCAGGACAGACAGGGTCGACAGAGCAGGCGGAAACGGCAGAGCAGACGGGAGAGGATGTGGCCCGGGACGAGGTGATCGCCTACGGCGCTGCGGTTTTCGACGGCGAAGCGGCCTACGAGGCGCTGGAGGGGCGATGGCTCACCGGCGGTCCCTACGTCGTGCTGCACCGCCTGGCGGTGGCCGACGAGGCCAAGCGCCGCGGCGTGGCGGGCGCCTTCATGCGGCGGGTCGAGACGCTGGCACGCGGGCGTGGCGTGGGCGCCTTCCGCGTCGACACCAACTTCGACAACCGCTACATGCTGCACCTGATCGAGCGGCAGGGCTTCGTCTACTGCGGCAAAGTGCGTTACGGCAGCGGCGAGCGGCTGGCGTTCGAAAAACGGCTGGAAAGATAGTCCTCGCGCGTGAGGTAATACGAACGCAGGTCGAGCGTCTGCCCGCGGTGGTCGCACACGGCGGCATGCAATTCGCCCTCGAAACGGAAGCCCAGCCGCTCGATCAGGCGCCGCGAGCGCTCGTTGCGGGGATAGCAGCAGACCGTAATCATCGGCAGGCCGAGCTGCTCGAAGCCGTAGCCGACCGCCGCACGCGCCGCCTCGCTCATCAACCCTTTGCCCCACTGCGCCCGGTCGAGCCAGTAGCCCAGCATCCGCACCGAGGGGTTTTCGCGCTTGGGATCGGGCAGCAACCCCACCGAGCCTACGAGCCCGCCGCCCGCCGCATCGCACACGGCCCAGACGGTCGGTTGGCCGAGGAAAACCTCGGCGAGCACCCGACGCGATTCGTCGAGGTCGGCATGGGGCTTCCATCCGGCGTTGTCGCCCAGTTCGGGGTGGCGGCAGGCGGCGTAGAGCGCCTCGGCATCGTCGGCCGCGAAGGGGCGCAGGAGGAGCCGTTCGGTACGGATTACGGGGGCTTCGGTCATATTTTATCCTATTCTATGGAGAGTTCCGGTGCGGCGGCCGGGCGCGTCGTGACGATGCTGTCGACCACGAATTTGGTGAAGCCGCGCCAGGGCAGGGCGCCGAAATACTCCTTGTAGTGCAGCTCGACCGTGCGGCCGCCCTGCAACATCAGCTCGCGGGCCAGCGCGGGATCGACGACCGAGAACTCGAACTCGTAGGACTGGATCGTCCCGGCGCCGCGCGAGCGGATGCCCGACTGGATGAGTTTGCCCTCGTAGGTCTTGAACACCAACCCCTTATACACCACATAATTGAGCTCGCCGCTCTTGACCCCCTCGCCGAAGACGAAGAAGAAGCGGAAATAGAAGAAGGCCGCCGCAGCGAGAAGCAGCACGGCAAGAAGAATCCAACGGAATTTTTTCATCGCAACACGTTTTGGTACGCCCGCACCAGGGCAAAGATAGTGCAAGGCGAGCTGCCGAGCAAATTTATTTGCTTGGCCGAGCCGCAGCCTGTCTAAGGCGAAGCCAAAGTAGTGCAAGGCGAGGGCAAAAGCAAACGCAGTTTGTATTTTGCCGAGCCGCAGCCTACCTAAGCCGCAGCCTGTCAAAATTAAAAATGAAAAATTAAGAATTAAAAATTGATTGCCGGAGATCAACCTGCCGAGCTGTCTATCGCAAGAGGCGGACACGCAGCCGGCGGAAGCGGTTTTTCGAGCCTGCGCGAAAAGAACGGCCCTCCGCGCCGGGCGGCTGCTCTCTGCGCGGCCTGAAAAGCAGCGATCTATACGAAAACGAGGTGCGGGATTCGGCTCTGCGGAAACGAAAAGCCTCTTTTCAACAAAGCTTCACAATCGGGTCGCAGCCTGCGAAGGGCGCAACCTAGTTGCGGGCCTTCGCCGCCGAAGGCTGCGGCCCGCCGGCTCTGACGAACCGGGCATACAGCAAAAACCGACAAATACGGCCCGCCGGATCCAACGAGCCGAGCACACGGCAAGAACCAATGCGCCATCAGGGCAATGCGAGAGCCGCATCTGCCACAAAAGAAAAGCAGCCCGGAGCGGACAAAGGCGGGTCTGCGAAGAGACGGAGCCCTTCGGCCCGCCGCAAAGGCAGAGGCCCAAAAAGGCAGAGACCCAAAAACAAAAAAAGAACGGATCATACGATCCGTTCTTTCAAGTGGTACCACCGGGATTCGAACCAGGGACACAAGGATTTTCAGTCCTAAAACCGCGATTTTCGGCAATTTCCGTATTTTTCGCAAAACACCAATAACACACTGGTTTTCAATGACAAATATACGAATTTTATTTCGCTTGATTTTTGTCGATTCCCCTTTATTTCGTAGTTTTGTGTCTAAATTGTGTACCCGATTCCGAAATTTATACACAGAATGAATTACGCAAAAGACGGAATAACGGTGGCGGCAATGCTCGACACGAGCCACCCGAAGAAAACCGGGCTTTACCCGGTTCGCATCCGGGTGACTTACGCCCGGCGGCGTCAGTATTACCCCACCGGAAAAGACATGACCCCGGAGGAGTGGGCGGCACTGCCGACCTCGAAGGCCCGCAAATGGGTTGCCGTGCGGAAGGACGTCGAAAGCAGCTATCAAATCGTGCGATCGACCGTCGAGGAGCTGGCCACCGCCGGCGGGTTTTCGTTCGACACGCTCAACAAGCGGCTAAAACATAGCGAAGACACGACGCTCAACGCCGCATTCAGGACCAAGATAAACGATTTGCAGGCGCAGGATCGCATCGGGTCAAAACTGGTATATAACGTGGTCTTGCAAGGGGTCGAAAGGTATGCGGGCGCTCGCATAGGGTTCGAATCCGTGTCAGCGGAGTGGTTGCGCCGTTACGAGCGGTTTCTATTGGGCGAAGGAAAAAGTCGCACGACCATCGGAATCCATATGCGGCATATTCGCGCAATCCTCAACGATGCCTGCCGGTGCGGGCTTCTCAAAGAGGCGCAATATCCGTTCGGCCGGGGCCGCTATGAGATACAAGCGGGCGAGGGGCGCAAAATGGCACTTACGCTGGAGCAGATCGGGCGAATCGCACGGTACGACGACGGAACGGCGACGACGGCCCGCTATCGTGATTACTGGCTGTTTCTGTATCTGTGCAACGGGATCAACGTGGCCGACTTCGTGAAGTTGAGGTACCGGGACATCGTGGACGGGGAAATATGTTTCATCCGGCAGAAGACCGAGCGGACGACCAAGACACGCAAAGAGATTCGGGCGGTCGTCACGGAACAGATGCGGGCCATTATCGACAGATGGGGCAACCCGCCCCGTGCCGACGTCTTTCTGTTTCCCGTTCTCGACGGCACGGAGGACGCCGAACAATGCCACGCCAAAACGATCGCTGCCGCCGGGGCCATCAACACCCGAATGCGGTCGATAGGCAAGGCGCTGAACCTCGGCAACATCTCGACCTACACCGCGCGGCACTCGTTCGCAACGGTATTGAAACGCGCCGGGGCGAACATTGCCTATATCTCCGAATCGCTCGGGCATAGCGACCTTAAAACCACCGAAAATTACCTTGCCAGCTTCGAACGGGAGGAGCGGCAGAAGAACGCAGAGTTGTTAACAAAATTTTAATGCGAACAAACGTGAGTATTCATATCAATATCATGCCTATACGTATCGCTTTGCTTGAAGCGAGCCGACACGCCTATAACCGGGAATGCGTTTACGCCTCATTAGACGAGGCCTTTCGGCGGCACTTGGGTTTGGTCAAAGTAGGACCACCTGAATATAAAAAACCGGCGGACCTTGCGTCGTATATCGAAGATACGGTTTGCGACGACACCCTGGGATCTGTCAAATGTTGGCGGAAGGTAATACACCGAAACCCTGAAGATGAGCGCAAAGTATTCCCGTATTTCAAAGACTATGTGTTGAGCATCATCGACAACGGACGACTAACAGCAGCGTTTCCGACACAAATAGCAGATGAGGCCATACCCAAAGTTAGAGACTGGATAGTTCAAAAGGAGGAGAAGCTATCGCAAAACACTATACACGTCGAAAGGGCAAGCCAAGCAAAATGTGCATTTGAAGATTTCATAATAAAAGAGCCCAAAAAAGTAATGCGATTCATACACAGCGAGATGCACGCCTGCAAAAGGAAACAATGCAAATTGGTCGCTATGCTGCTTATCGTATTGCAAGAGGAGGGTTATTTAGTGGAATACGAAAGAAAACAATCGGCAATACATAACGCATTACGTGCTATATACCCCAATAAAATAGGAGTGCTGACGGGTATAGTTGATTATATCAATAGCCGTCGCAAGCCGGACTACACAGGAGAAAAGAAAGTCCATGAAACTGAATTAACGCTACTGCGGAATAAATTAAACAAATTTGTGGAGTAACGTGTAGTACACGGGGCTCCACTTTTTTTGTCCTCACCTTTGCACTGCGATCGATCGTTAACGCCCCTGGCCCGGGCGACGTGTTTAACGAAAATCAAGCAAAGGTTATGGACAACACCGTAATTGTCACAACTCCCGCGGAATTGCGCGCTATCGTCGCCGACGAGGTGGCCGCGATCCTGCCCAAACTCGCCGATTTCCGGCGTAAGAACGAAGCCGTAGAGACGGACACGATGAACCTCGAAACCGCCGTCGTGTTTCTGTCCGAGCTGGGAATCCCCGCTACGCGGGATACGCTCTACAACCTCGTCTACAAAAAGACGATACCGTATCGCAAATTCGGCCGTCGCACGCTTTTCTCGAAAAAGGAACTGATCGCGTGGATCGAATCGCGCACCGTCCGTTCGGACGAAAAACGGACTGCCGCCGCCCGGCGTATCGCCGCCAATGCCGAACGCAAACAACGTTAGGGTCATGACGGCGCAAAACAACGCCCCCGGCGCTCAAGGCAAGCGCGCAGGGGCATATCGTCGAATCCAGCACAAAGGTAAGGAATTTTACGTATCGTCGCGTCTGTATCGCGTCTTTGTCGCCCTCCGCGACGAGGGTGTACGAAGTACACTCGAACTGATGCACGCTTTACGCATAGCCGATCCGCGCAGCTCGATCCGCGACCTGCGGAAGATGGGAATCGCCGTCGGCGACGTGTGGTGCCAAACGCCCGACGGCACCCGCTACAAGCGTTATTTCATCAGAAAGGAGGCCGGCAATGAGTAAGCGACAAGACGCCCGCACGTGGTTCCCGTATTATGCGGAATGGGCGGAACGATTGCTGGAGATCCCCGCAGACCTGCGGACAAAAATCGACGACGCGGTAAAACGTTACGTGCTCTACGGGGAGGAACCGCAGGACCGTGAGGTGCTGTATTCGATGTTCGCGCTGATGCGTGCGCAGATCGACAAAGACCGCGAAGCCTACGGACGCAGATGTTCGCAGAATGCTGAAAACGTGCGTAAAAGGTGGTACACCTCGGGCGATACGACCGTATACGATCGTATACGAACGAATACGATGGCTACGAATAAGAAATATAAAGAGAAAGAGAATATACAGAAAAAACTCTCTAAAGAGAGTAAAAAAGAGGGGCCGAAACGCACGGCGTTCGTCCCTCCGTCGCTCGAAGAGCTCCGCGCGTTTGTATCCGAACACGGATTGACGAACGTAAATCCCGAAACGTTTATCGACCACTACGAGGCCAACGGCTGGCGAGCGGGTAGCAACCCGATGAAGGATTGGCGAGCCGCCGCTCGCAACTGGAATCGTCGAAGCAAAGAATTTACCAACACGACAACCCCGTCAAATCATGAAACGCAATCCTCAACGCTCCAATATTTCGAATAGCGCAATGGATCTCCCCAACGATACCGCCCTCGAAGCGGCCGTATTGGGCGCCCTGCTGCTCGAACCTCGACACGTAGCCGACGTTCGGGCGATTCTTCCCGACGCGAACGTATTTACCGACGAGCGTAACGCCGCGCTCTATCGCATCATCCTCGACCGTGACGACCGGGGCGAATCCGCCGACCTCGTTACGGTTACCCTGGAGGCGAAGGCCAAAGCTATTCCCGTGGCGTATCCTGCCGGCCTTACGTCGTCGGTAGGGTCGGGCGTTGAGGTTCTGAACCACGCCCGGCAATTGGCTGACCTCGAAATGCGGCGTCGGATGATCCTTTTCGCCACGGAGCTGATGGCGCGGGCACACACCGATGCCGATGCCGCCGAGTGGGCTACCGCCCGCCTCGACGAGATCACGGGCGCAACCCTTTGCGTCGATACGGCGCGGCCGATCGGCGACGTGCTGGCGGACACGCTGCGTGAGCTCGAACGCCGACAGCAGGCACACCGAGAGGGACACACCGCGGGAATCCCTGCCGGTCTCGCATCACTTGACCGGGCGACGGGCGGCTGGCGCGGCGGCCAGCTGATAGTCCTCGGAGCGCGTCCGGCGATGGGCAAAACGGCCGTATCGCTCCTCTTTGCACGAGCGGCAGCGGCGGCAGGTGTTCCGGTGTGCATCTTCTCGCTGGAGATGCCCGACACACAGCTGGCCGGGCGAATGCTCGTCGGGGCGTCGGATACGGACGCCGGAGCGTTCCGTGCGGGCACCGTGACGACGGAACAATGGCGGGCGATCGAATGCGGTGCGGCGGAGTTGAACCGATTGCCGATCTACCTGGTCGACACGGCGTCGATCTCGATGCCCCGAGTCCGAGCGATGTGCCGGGCGATGCAGCGGCGACAGCGCTGCGGGATGGTCGTGATCGACTATCTGCAATTGATCGAGACGCAGGCAGGCCGAAGGGATAACCGCGAACGCGAGGTCGCCGGAATCAGCCGTGCGGCCAAACTGCTGGCAAAGGAGCTCGACGTGCCGGTGATCCTCCTGGCCCAGCTGTCGCGCAAGGTCGAGGAGCGGGCCGACAAAACGCCCGTACTGGCCGACCTGCGCGAATCGGGCTCCATCGAGCAGGACGCCGACGTCGTGCTGTTCATCGACCGGCCGGCCTACTACGGCATCGAGCAGTTCGAGGCGGGGCGCCTGGGTATGGTCTCCAGTCGCGGCGTGGGGCGTCTGCACGTCGCCAAGAATCGCGAAGGCTCCACCGGTACGGTTCTGTTTCGCCACAACGAGAGTTTGACGCAAATCGTCGACTACGGCGTCCCGACGGGGAAAACGGAGTCGGCAGGCCCGCCGCTCTGATCCGTCACGCCGGATGCACACACCCCGCGCAACTGCGCAAACCGAACACGTAGAGACTTAACAGCGCACACCGTTTTTGACCAGCCCAAAACACGCCGCACTCTACCCAAATCGCCCAATAGCCGTATTAAGCACAGAAACGCCCCAAGTTTCAACGAACAACCTCAATATATACACCTAATCAAAACAAAACAGATCGTCGAAATATGGCGACATAACACGCGTTTTTGAAAAGATGAACACAAGCGAACAAGCAACACCCGCCGGATCGCGCCGAAAAAACTACAACAAACCACGCGGCGGAGACGAACGGCTATACGTCAATTGGGGCGTCGATCGGCTGGCGGCATACTTCGACGCCGTTCGCGTGCGGGTGCGACCCGGCTACGGAGCTGCGCGGCGTGCACAAGCGACCTCAACGCGAGCCGCACAACACGACACGGCGCACCCGACGCAATGAACACACGACGCGACGCCGCATTGCTGACCGTACAGACAATAACGAGCAAGGAGCGGAACCCCGTCGGGCCCGCTCCTTCTTTTCGTGTCTATTTCTTGAATCCAATACGTTGTCGGGGTTTGGCGGCCTGTTGAGGCCTCACCGAAAGCGCCGCTATGGCCTCGTAGATATTATCCAGCTCCTTGCGCATATCCTCCGAAAGGTCGTTAATCGCCTCGGCATTGTCCTCGTCGTTTCGCTCCAGCAAGGCCAGTTTCGCGCGTATCTCGGCCAGTTCCGCCGTTACGGACGTGGTGGTGGTAATGTAGTTTCGCATCGCGACGAAGGCGCGCATAATGGCGATACTTGTTTGTACGGCCGCAGGACTGCGAAGAACGGCGGACAACATAGACACTCCTTGCTCGGTAAATGCGTAAGGATTACGACGTAGTCCCATATTCACAGAATTGGTTATCACAATTTGTGATTTCCAATTTTCTGTTTCCATATCGGTTAATTGGAACATGAAATCCGGAGGGAACCGGTCTATATTACGTTTTACAGCCTGATTTAGTGCGCTGGTCGTTACCTGGTAGAGTTCCGCCAAATCGCGGTCCAACATCACCCGCAGGCCCCGTATCTCGTAAATCTTGTTTTGGATGGGTTGCAGCTCATTCATAACGATTCCGCCTTTATGATGATCGACTTCCCGCAATGCGGACACGTGATCGTGTTCGTCGGTTGAGGGACGAAAAGTTCCGGGACCGAAACACCGAGGGCGGCGGCGATATTTTCAAGCGTCGAAATAGTCGGATTCCCACTAATATTCCGCGTCAATGTGACCCGAGTTATCCCGAGTTTATCCGCCAACTCTTGCATTTGCAATCCCTTTTCCTTGCACAGCTCCTTTACTCTTAATTCCATATACACACGTTTCATTATAATGTTACGCGGCAAATATAGCGATTAAATCAATATAATACACCGTTTGCAATAAAAAAAACATTACAATGATAATTTTTCCAACAAAATAATTTGCAAAATAAAACATTATAGCGTATCTTTGAATCAACAAAGAAACATTAAAGGGTTACGACAATGAACACGACCATCCGCACCGAACTCCACACCTTCGCCAAGCAGATCGCCGAATACGTTACTTTCGACTGTAAGGGCGAGCCCCAGGGCTTCGAGATCGAACACAACGGTTACACCGCCTTCGTTGACTACGGGCCCGAATACCGCGAGGTCCGCGGCGGCGACAGCTATTGCGGAATATGGGAGATCGCTATCGAACTGGTAAGCGAGTACATCACCGTCGCCGCCGTATGGGACGAGGAGGGCAACGAATACCCCAAAATCGCCGAGGCTTTGCAGGTGCTTCTGAATTAAGAGACGACCCCGGGCAGCCTCAACGGCCACCCGTCAAACCAAGCAAGATTAAATCATGAACCGATCCGATTTATCGAACATTATGCGCCGCGCCTGGGCAATCGCCCGGGCTACGGGCAAAGCGTTCGCCGTGGCGCTGTCGAAATCGTGGCAGCTTTGGCGGCTTACGAAGCGGATGCGGTCCGGCGCTGTCCGATTCGCCTACGAGAAGGCCGACGGCACACTGCGCAGGGCCTGCGGCACGCTGCACGAGGTGGCCAACACGATTAAGGGCACCGGCCGGGCCGATGACGGGCGCACGGTCAAGTATTACGACGTCGACGCTGTCGGCTGGCGGTCGTTCAAAACGGAAAACCTTATAACCATCTATTGATATGAAAAACAAAGCAATCAAAGTGATTAGAATCGCACCGGAACCGACGCGCGAGGACGCAAACGCCGTAATCACCGAATGCACGGCGCGTGTTCGGGCCTACGTGCAAGCAAAATTAGCGGAGCACGGGACAGCGCAGCCCGTTTGCGACTTGAGTTTTGGACTGATGCAGCTGCGAAGCGAAAACCCGTACAAAGACATCATAAACAATGTTCGCTATATCAACAACGCGCTGATCGCAGGATGGGGGCTCTTTTTCGAGGTCTGCCGCCTTCGCCGGGAGCTAGAGGAGCTGAAAGGCCGCACAATCGAGATCGTCGACCCCGAACTAATTGCAGACGCGCTCGCTATCGACGAACTGACACGGGAGGCGGAGACAGCCGAAGATTCCGGTGCCGACAACGTGCAGAATCGCCCGAGTTGTGTCTAAATTGTGTACCCGACAAAAACAAATCACCCACCTACATCGCTGTAAGTGGGTGATTTTCAAGTGGTACCACCGGGATTCGAACCAGGGACACAAGGATTTTCAGTCCTTTGCTCTACCAACTGAGCTATGGCACCAGCCTGACGAAAAAGCCTTTCGGTTTTAACGTGGTGCAAAGGTAAGCAAAAAATCCGAATCTGCAAGCGCCGGACGCATTTTTCAGCAAAAATCTCCCCGAAAAGCGGAAATACGCCGAAAGGCAGCGGCCGAATCCCCCGAACGAGGATGAAAAAGAGGGCTCCCCGCAATGGGGAGCCCTCGTCGTTATCATCCGAAGCGGACTATTTCAGCGTGAAGGTCTCGTAACCGTAACCGAATTCGCCGGCGCTGACGTAGTAAACGACGTTGAAATAGAAGACGCCGTCCTCGAAGTAGCTCTCACCCATGGCGCTCGACCCGATGTAGTGGGCCAGGTCGTCGACCTGAACGGGGCCGTAGGTCGGGTGGTTGTAGCCGAGCAGCTGGTCGTCCACCACGATCTTGTCGGTCGTCTGATCCCACGTGAAGCAGAAATCGACGCCGTAGCCCCAGTTGGTGATCTTCCAGCGGTTGGGATAGATGTCGCTCTGGAGGAGCTCCAGACCCGGATCGTCGCCGCTCAGGAACTGCGAGTAGAGGTAGTCGCCCGTGTACTTGACGCTCCACGTCTCGGGAATGCCGACACGGATCGTGTACTGCGACATGCCGTAGGGGGTGATGAGGGTCTCGTCGGCGATGGCGATCGTCAGATCCATGTAGTTGTCGGGACCGATCTCCTCGGCCTTGTAGGCGATGGCGATCGAGGTGGTCTTCTCGCCGGCGGCGAACGCTACCGACGCAGGAGCCGTGTAGAGGCCGTTGCCGCCGGTCAGCGACACGGGGACGGTGATCGCCTCGTCGGTGACGTTACGCGTGATGGTCACCTCGAACGAGGTCTTCGTACCGTCGAGGTCGATGTTGGTCGCATTGGTGCTGGGGAAGTAGACCTGCGCGTTGTCGGGCAGCTCGCCCGGCGTGTATTCCAGGTCGTCGGAGCAGCTCGCCGAACCGACGAGAAGTGCAGCGCCGAGCAGGTATGTCAGAAACTTTTTCATGATCGTTGCTTTTTTCTTGGTTCAATGCTTCGGGTTATTCGGCCACCCACTCCTTGCCGCGCAGCGTCTGCGGATTGGGATTCTGAACGGCCGACAGCGCCGAGTTGGAGTTGAGCTCGAGAGTCGGGATGGGCAGCGTGGTCCAGCAGGCCGTGCCGTTGGGGCTGTTGTAGCGCGAACCGTCGAAGTGGTTGGTGCCTACGTAGCCGCGGATCTGGGGCTTGTTGAGACGCTTGTTGTAGAACATGATGTGACCCTCGCCCCAGAGCTCGATCTGGCACTGGTGGTAGACCTCGCTCTGGAACTCGTCCTTGTTCGAGGCACGGCTCTCGAACTGGGCGTCGCGGTTGGGCTGCACGAAGTCGTTGAGCAGCTTCTGGCCGCGGGCGAGATCCTGCATGCCGGCAGCCTCGGCCTCGATCAGATACATCTCCTCGACGCGCATGATCGGGAAGTCGGCGGCCGAACCCACCTTGTGGTTCGATCCGTCGCCCTGCGCCGGACGGAACTTCAGCGGCGAGTAGTCGGGCAGCGAAGCCAGCGCGGACTTGGAGAGCGTCGACTGGTACTGGAACTTGCTGCGGTCGGGGTCGAGCCACGAACGCTTGCGCCAGTCGCTGTTGGGGATCGAGGCGTAGAGGTTGGCGTCGATCTGCTTGACCGACTTGTAGCCGCCGGCCGACACGTAGCCGTAGGTGGCCTCGGGCGACATGAACGAGATGAAGTTGCAGATACCCGACGTCACGACACGGTCGTCGCTCGTGATGATGATACCCCACATCCAGGCCGGGTTGTCGATGCTGTTGAAGCCGGTGGTGGGATTCATCCACTCGGCCTCGGTCATCGGACGGCAGCCGCTGGCGTCGATGGCGTTGCGGGCCGCGGTCTCGGCCTCCTTCCACTTGCCGTCGTAGAGGTAGGCACGGGCCAGCATACCGTAGGCGACGCTCTGGTCGACGAGGTTCTTGGCGTCGCGCTCGTAGCCTTCGAGCATGTCGATGGCCATGAGCAGATCGTTCTCGATGAACTTGTACATCTCCTCGTGCGGCACGCGCGGGTTGTTCTGCGCCTCGAGCTCGGTGGTCGTCTCGGTGACGATGGGCACGGTCAGCCCCTCGAAGGCGCCCGTCTCGGTACCCTTGTACTCGAAGACGCGGGCCATGTAGAGGTAGGCCATCGCACGGTATACCAGCGCCTGACCGGCATAGGTCTTCTGGATGTTGGTGGGGTTCTCCAGGTCGATCGACGCCAGCACGGAGTTAGCCAGGTTGTTGAGCGAGTAGAAGAACTTCCAGACGAAATAGGGGGCGTTGCCGTCGGCCGAGACGGTCGACACGGCGCGCCAGCGGAGGAACTCGGCGTCGTAGCCGAAGTCGGGACCGCACGCCACGTCCGCCGTGAGCGCGTCGAGGCCCATGCAGATACCCGGATAGCCGAAGTCGCCGTGCGACGAGAGGGCGCCCTGGAATTGCGTCAGCCAGGCGTTGGTCGAATTCACCGCGGCCTCCATACCCGCGGACGATCCGCCGATCTGGTCGGTCGTCACGACGTCGGTCGGGAACTCTTCCTTGATGCACGAGGTGGCCAGGCAGGCCGCGGCACCCAGGAGGATGGAATATTTGAGAATATTGTTCATTGTCTGTTTCGTTTAGTGGTTCAACATCAGAAGCGGAGCGTGATACCGCCCGAGATTACGCGCAGGGGCGAGTAGAGCGTGTCGCTGATATCGCCGGTGAAGGCCTGACGCGGGTCGAAGCCCTTGCGCTTGGACCAGTAGAAGACGTTTTCGCACGAAAGGTAGATACGCAGCGATTCGAGCGAGAGCTTCTTGACCCAGTTCTGCGAGAAGGTGTAACCGAAGTTGATGTTCTGCAGGTTGAGGAAGCTGGCCTTGGTCAGGAAGCGGTCGGAATAACCGGCCGTGTAGAGGTCCTTGTAGTAGTAGCGCGGGTAGGCCTGCGTGGGATTTTCGGGCGTCCACGACTTGAGCACGTCGCGGTGGATGTTCATACCGCCGCCGGTCGAGGGCGACGACATGGTGCGGTAGTAGCCGTAGTCGAACGCATAGCCGCCGATGCCGTAGGTGAAGTTGACCGAGAGGTCGAAGCCGTGTACGGCCAGCGTGGTGCCGAAGCCGCCGAACAGGTCGGGGATCGAGGTCTTGCCCGTCTCCATCTTCGAGGCCTTCGTCAGGTCGGTGGTCGTGGTCAGGCCCTGCTCGTGGTCCGTCTCGTCGTTCCACATCCAGTAGGTGGCCTCACCGTGCTCGTTGGTGCCGGCATACGAACGCATGTACCACGAGTAGAGCGATTTGCCCTCGGTCATCCAGTAGTCGCCGCTGACATATCCGCCCTCGATCATCTTCTCGGGCGGGAGACGGTCGATCGTGTTCTTGTAGTGCGTCATGTTGAGACGAACGGACCAGTTGACGTTGCGCGTGGAGATGAGCTGGCCGTTGAGGTCGAGCTCGAAGCCCGAGTTGTGCATGTCGCCGATGTTGTCGTAGTAGGAGGTGTAACCCAGCGACGGAGCCACGGGACGCGAGAAGAGCATGTCGGTGGTCTTGCGGTAGAAGTAGTCGATGCTACCGCTCAGACGGCCGTGCCAGAGGCTGAAGTCGAAACCGGCGTTGATGTTGGAGTTGGTCTCCCAGGTGATGTTCTTGTTACCCTTGAACGAGAAGACCGTAGCCAGGGCGCCGCCGGCGCTCTTGAGCGTGTAGGTGTCGACGTAGCGGAAGTTACCGATGCCGTCGTTGCCCTGCGAACCGTAGGAGAGCTTGAGCTTGAGCATGTCGAGCCAGCCGTGGGTGCCGTTCATGAACTCCTCCTTGGAGATCATCCAGGCTGCGCCCAGCGACCAGAAGTTGCCCCAGCGGTTGTCGGGGTGGAAGCGCGACGAGGCGTCGCGGCGGTACGATCCGTTGACGAAGTACTTGTTGTCGTAGTTGTACTGCACGCGGCCGAAGTAACCCTCGGTGTTGTAGCCGTTCTTATAGGACGAACCCGAGCCGTTGACGATCGCGCCGGCCAGCTCGAGCAGGTCGGGCGAGAACATGTTGCTGCGCGAGGCGTAGAGCACGGCGCTGTTGCGCTTGTAGTTCTCGTGACCGAGCATGATGTCCAGGTTGTGGTCGCCGAACTGCTTGGTGTACGACAGGATCTGCTGCATGTTGAAGGCATAGAAGCGGTCGTGCTCCTTGGTAATCGTACCGTTCTGGTCGGCATAGCCGCCGTAGTAGGGGTTGGAGAACGACGTGTAGCGCGTCTCGTCGACCGTAACGCCGGCGTTGAAGGTGAACTTCAGCCCCTCGGTGAAGGTGAACTCGGCGAAGGCGTTGCCGGTGACCGAGTTGCCCTCGGCCTGCTGGTTGACGTCGAGCAGGTTGGCGGCGATGGCGTTCGAACCCGTCATCACGGGACGCGTCAGGCCGTCGATACCGCCGTCGGCGTTGCTGCCCGAACCCCAGTCGTAGCGCGTGAGACCGAAGCGGTCGGTCATGATGTTGCCCTGTGCGTCGCGGACGTAGAGGGGATAGATCGGCGCGATCTGCGTGACGACGCCGATGACGCTCGAAGTCGAGGTCGAACCCTTCGACGCCTCCTCGTAGATGCTCTCGTTGCGGTAGTTGGTGAACGAAGCGTTGGCGCCTACCTTGAGCCACTTCTTGGCCTGGTAGTCGGCCTTCAGACGGGCCGAGTAACGCTCCATCTCCGACTTGTCGATGATACCGTTGTCGTTCAGGTAGCCGAACGAGGCGAAGAAGTTCGAGCGCTCGTTGGCGGCCGAGACGTTGACGTTGTACTCCTGGCGGATCGACGACGAATAGGCGGCGTCCTTCCAGTCGTCGGGCGTGAGGTAATACTGCTGGCCGTCGGGAGCGGTGTAGAGGTTACCCAGCGTGGCGTTGGGGTTGACCTTGCCGTTGGTGCCGATGAAGAACTCGCCCTCGGGCACGTTGAAGACCTGGTACTTCAGGTCGTCGAGCAGCTGGCGGTTGGCATACTGGTGCGCACGGCTGGCGTCGTAGTCGAGCGTCCCCATGCCGTATTTATAGATGGCGTCGTAGACCGTCTCGTAGTACATGGCCGGATCGTCGATGTATTCGTAGTCCTTGACGGCACGCGAATTCACGCCGACCTTGGCATCGAACGTAATGACGGCCTTGCCCATACGGCCCTTCTTGGTGGTGACCATGATCACGCCGTTGGCACCGCGCGAACCGTAGAGCGCCGTCGACGAAGCGTCCTTGAGGACGGTCATCGACTCGATATCGGAGGGGTTGAGCAGCGCCAGGTCGCCGTCATAGGGAATGCCGTCGACGACCCACAGCGGGGATACGCTCGACGAAATCGAACCGATACCGCGCACGAGCACCTGCGGGGCGCTGCCGGGCTGACCCGACGTGTTGGCGATCTGCACGCCCGGAGCGGCACCAGCCAGCGCCTGGGCGACGTTCGACGTCTGCGTCTTGGCGATATCGTCGGCCTTGACCACGGCGACCGAACCCGTGAATGCCTCCTTGGTCGTCGTACCGAAGGCGACTACGACCACGTTGTCGATAGCCTGCGAATCCTCTTCGAGTACCACAGTGATCCGGGTCTTGCCGTTCACAGCGATCTGCTGGGGCTTGTAACCCAGAAACGAAACGGTG
>CANASP010000021.1 GCA_947364365.1 uncultured Alistipes sp. | reverse complement strand
CGCGAGGCTATGATGCACGCCGTATACGTCGAGCACATGTCCCGCGACGAGGTGTAGTCCCCGACCATATGAAAAAAGAGACGGCGCCGCATACGCGGCGCCTTCTCTTTTCGTCGGTCCCTGCCCTATCGCAGGAAGAGCAGCTCGCGATACTTCGGCAGCGGCCACATCTGGTCGTCGACGATCTCCTCGAGCTTGTCGACGTGGTAGCGGATCGCGTCGAACTTCACGGCCACCGTGTCGTGGTAGGCGATCGCCTTCTCGCGCATCGCCTCGATGCGGTTGGCCGCCTTGCGCGCCTCGACCATCTCGTCGGTGAGCTGCTGGATCGCCGCCGTATGCTCCTGGATGCGGCGGATGAGCGCGATGTCGGGCTCGGCCGTCAGGTTGAGACTGCCGATCTGCTTCATCTTGAACACCTTGTCGAGCAACATCGCCTCGTATTTCGAGGCCACCGGCACGATGTGGTTCATCGCCAGGTCGCCCAGCACGCGCCCCTCGATCTGGATCTTCTTGGTGTAGGTCTCCCACTTCACCTCGGTGCGGGCCTCGACCTCGACCGCCGACAGCACGCCCGTGCGGCCGAACATCGCCAGCGCCTCCGGATCGAGGTAACGGTCGAACATCAGCGGCGTGGAGGTCTCGCAGTCGAGCCCGCGGCGCGCCGCCTCGGCCTTCCACTCCTCCGAGTAGCCGTTGCCGTCGAAGCGGATGGGCTGCGAGGCGTGGATCATCTCTTTCAGCACCTCGTAGATCGCCTTCTCCTTCTTCATGCCGGCCTCGATGCGGGCATCGACCGCCGTGCGGAAGGCCGTCAGCTCGTCGGCCACGGCCGTGTTGATGATAATCATCGCCTCGGCGCAGTTGTCCGACGAGCCCACCGCGCGGAACTCGAAGCGGTTGCCCGTGAAGGCGAAGGGCGAGGTGCGGTTGCGGTCGGTGTTGTCCAGCAGCAGCGTGGGGATGTGCGAAATACCGCTCATCTTGAAGACGTTCTTGGCGTCGAAGCGGATCGCGTCGTCGCCGCTCGATGCCGCCAGCTTGTCCAGCACGGCCGACACCTGCTTGCCCAGGAAGGTCGAGATGATGGCCGGGGGCGCCTCGTTGGCGCCCAGACGGTGGGCGTTGGTCGCGCTCATGATCGAGGCCTTGAGCAGGCCGTTGTGTTTGTGCACGGCCGAGATCACGTTGACCAGGAAGGTGATGAACTGGAGATTTTCTGCCGCCGTCTTGCCCGGGCCGAGCAGGTTCACGCCCGTGTCGGTGCCGAGCGACCAGTTGTTGTGCTTGCCCGAGCCGTTGATCCCCTTGAAGGGCTTCTCGTGCAGCAGCACGCGGAACTTGTGGCGCCGCGCCGTCTTGTCCATCACGGTCATCAGCAGCTGGTTGTGGTCGTTGGCCAGGTTGGCCTCCTCGTAGACCGGTGCCAGCTCGAACTGGTTGGGCGCCACCTCGTTGTGGCGCGTCTTGACGGGAATGCCCAGCTTCAGGCACTCGTACTCGAGCTCCTTCATGAAGGCCATCACGCGCGTGGGGATCGCCCCGAAGTAGTGGTCCTCCAGCTGCTGGTTCTTGGCCGACTCGTGGCCCATGAGCGTGCGGCCCGTCAGCATCAGGTCGGGACGCACGGCCCACAGGCTCTCGTCGACGAGGAAATACTCCTGCTCCCACCCCAGGTAGGCGTGGACGCGCTGGACGTTCTTGTCGAAGTAGCGGCACACCTCCGTCGCGGCACGGTCCACGGCGCTGAGCGACCGCAGCAGCGGCGCCTTGTAGTCGAGCGCCTCGCCCGTGTAGGCGATGAAGACGGTGGGGATGCAGAGCGTCGTGTCGACGATGAAGGCGGGCGACGCGGGATCCCAGGCCGAATAGCCGCGCGCCTCGAACGTATTGCGGATACCGCCGTTGGGGAACGACGAGGCGTCGGGCTCCTGCTGCACGAGCAGCTTGCCCGAGAACTCCTCCAGGACCCCGCCGCAGCCGTCGGGCTCGGCGAAGGCGTCGTGCTTCTCGGCCGTGCCGCCCGTCAGCGGCTGGAACCAGTGGGTATAGTGGTCGGCGCCGTGCTCCAGCGCCCACTGGCGCATGCCCGCGGCGATGCTGTCGGCCACCTCGCGCGTCAGGGGGGTGCCGTTCTCCATCGTATCCGTCAGCGCGTCGTAGGTCGCCTTGTTGAGGTACTTGCGCATGGCGTCGCGGCCGAAGACCTTCTCGCCGAAATAGTCCGAGGGTCGCCCCGCCGGAGCCTCCGTTTCCACGGCCGTGTGGTTGATCGCCGCATCGACCATCTTGAATCTGAGCAATGACATTCCGATTGTTTTTTGAGGGTTCTTATCTACGGCGACAAAGGTAAATATTTCCGCGTTTCGTTGTTTTCCGAAAATCGCGTTTTTTCCGAAAAACAGCCCATTTTTTCGCGATTTCCCGATTTTCAAAGGCATTTTTCGCGATTCGGCCCGATTTTTCCGCGCATTTTCCGGAAAAATACCCCGTTTTTCCAGAGGTAGTCCGTTTTTCTCAATTTTCGAAAAATCGAAAAACAGAGGATATTTCATACTATAAATATCCTATATATCTTTTTTTTTCAGACCGTGCCACCACCCGGCGGGAGGGCTGCGTTCATGCAACCGGCAAAGGGAAGACTTCGCGCAAAGCCATCGGGCGGCGGCGCCGAATCTTTTCTTGTAAATTCGGCTCGCCAAAGCCAGCGGGCCGCAGCCTCCGGCGGCGAAGGAAAGCAACTCACTCCCCGTTCGTTGCTTTCCTTCGCAGGCTGCGACCCGAACACATACCTGCAACATGGCGGCCGTCAAAGCCGCACAGCCCGGAGCCGCCCCGGGCCGAGGAGTGCACTTCCCTTAAATCAGAGCCCCTCCGCACCCCTCCAGACCGTCTCTTTGTTATTTTATTAACAATTTATTTGGGCCGAACCGACTTTATTTATTACCTTTACATGCAATTATGCAACGACAACACTCATACTAATCTCTTAATAGTTATGGCAACTACCAATCGCGAAAAGCTGTTCGCCGAATTCCCCCCGGTTCCGACCGAGCAATGGGAAGAGGTGATTACGGCCGATCTGAAGGGCGCGGACTACGAGCGCAAGCTCGTGTGGCGCACGGGCGAAGGTTTCAACGTCCGTCCCTACTACCGCGCCGAGAACCTCGAAGGGCTCCGCTTCCTGGGCTCGCAGGCAGGCGAGTTTCCCTATGTGCGGGGCGTACGCGCCCACAACCGCTGGCGCATCCACCAGACCGTCACGGTCACCGACGCAGCCGCAGCCAACGCCGAGGCGCTCAAGCTCCTCGACGCAGGCGTCGACTCGCTGGGCTTCGCCATCGAGAAGGAGGGCTTCACGGCCGCCAATCTCGACACGCTGCTCGCAGGCATCCACCTGCCCGCCATCGCCGTCGCCTTCTCGGGCCAGTGCATGGCCGAGCTGGTCGAGCTCTTCCTCGCGAAGGTCGAGAAGGAGGGCATCGACAAGTGCGAGGTCAAGGCGTCGTTCGCCATCGACCCGCTCGTCTCGGGCCTCGCGGCCAAGGGCACGCTCTGCGACAGCTGCATGGCCCGCATCGCCGAGCTCATGGCCCGCACGGCCGAATACAAGCACGTGCGTCTGGTGACGGTCGCCGCCCAGACCTTCGGCAACGCCGGCTCGACGATCGTCGAGGAGCTGGCCTTCGCCCTCTCGGCCGGCCAGGACTACCTGGCGCGCCTGACCGACGCCGGCGTCGACGCCGAGACCGTCGCCCGCAAGCTGCGCTTCTCGTTCTCCGTCACCTCCAACTACTTCATGGAGATCGCCAAGCTGCGCGCCGCCCGCATGCTGTGGGCCAACATCGTCAAGGGCTACGGCCCCAAGAAGGATTGCGCCTGCAAGATGCAGATCCATGCCGAGACCTCGCGCTGGAACCAGACGGTCTACGACCCCTATGTCAACATGCTGCGCGGCACCACCGAGGCCATGTCGGCCGCCATCGGCGGCGTCTACTCGCTCAAAGTCACCCCGTTCGACGCGTCGTTCGAGGCTCCCACGGAGTTCTCCAAGCGCATCGCCCGCAACGTCGAGCTGCTGCTCAAGCACGAGTCGCACTTCGACCAGGTGGTCGACCCCGCCGGCGGTTCCTACTACATCGAGAACCTCACCGAGTCGATCGCCGCCGAGGCGTGGAAGCTCTTCCTCGCCATCGAGGAGAAGGGCGGTTACGCCGCCGCCTACGAGGCCGGCTTCATCAAGGAGCGCGTAGCCGCTTCGGCCGCCGCCAAGGACAAGAACATCTCCACGCGCCGTCAGATCCTGCTGGGCGCCAACCAGTTCCCCAACTTCACCGAGGTCGCGCCCGCCGAGATCACCCCGGCATGCGTCACGCGCGCCGAGGCCGAGGGCAACACCCTGGCCGCCTACCGCGGCGCCATGGCTTTCGAGCGGATGCGTCTTGAGGTCGACCGCTCGGGCAAGGAGCCCAAGGCCTTCATGCTCACGTGCGGCAGCCTGGCGATGGCCCGCGCCCGCGCCCAGTTCTCGTGCAACTTCTTCGCCTGCGCCGGCATCCGCGTCCAGGACAACACCTTCTTCCACTCGATCGAGGAGGGCGTCGAGGCCGCCGTCGCTTCGGGAGCCCAGATCGTCGTGGTCTGCGCCGCCGACGACGACTACGCCACCGCCGCGCCCAAGGTCAAGGAGCTGCTCGCCGGCCGTGCGATCCTCGTCGTGGCCGGCGCCCCGGCCTGCGCCCCCGAGCTCGAAGCACAGGGCATCACCAACTTCATCAACGTGAAGTCCAACGTGCTCGAAACACTGAAGTTCTACCTTAAAGAGATGGGAATCTGATCATGAGAGCGAAATTCGAAGAACTGAAATACGAAGGCGCCGGCCAGAAGAGCTGCTGCGCCTCGAAGGGCTGCGGCCAGGTCGAACCCTGGCTCACGGCCGAGCGCATTCCCGTCAAGGGGGCCTACACGGCCGCCGACCTCGAGGGGATGGAGCACCTCAACTACGCCGCCGGCAAGGCTCCGTTCCTGCGCGGCCCCTACTCGACGATGTACGTGATGCGTCCGTGGACGATCCGCCAGTACGCCGGTTTCTCGACGGCCGAGGAGTCCAACGCCTTCTACCGCCGCAACCTTGCCGCGGGCCAGAAGGGTCTGTCGGTGGCCTTCGACCTGGCCACCCACCGCGGCTACGACGCCGACCACCCGCGCGTGGTGGGCGACGTGGGCAAGGCCGGTGTCTCGATCTGCTCGGTCGAGGACATGAAGGTCCTCTTCAACGGCATTCCGCTCGACCGCATGTCGGTGTCGATGACCATGAACGGCGCCGTGCTGCCCGTGCTGGCCTTCTACATCGTCACGGGTCTGGAGCAGGGCTGCACGCTCGACCAGCTGGCCGGTACGATCCAGAACGACATCCTCAAGGAGTTCATGGTGCGCAACACCTATATTTATCCCCCTGAGTTCTCGATGCGCATCATCGCCGACATCTTCGAGTACACCTCGAAGAACATGCCCAAGTTCAACTCGATCTCGATCTCGGGCTACCACATGCAGGAGGCGGGCGCCACGGCCGACATCGAGCTGGCGTACACGCTGGCCGACGGTCTGGAGTACCTGCGTGCGGGCGTCAACGCCGGCATGTCGATCGACGCCTTCGCGCCGCGTCTGTCGTTCTTCTGGGCCATCGGCATGAACCACTTCATGGAGATCGCCAAGATGCGCGCCGCGCGCATGCTGTGGGCCAAGATCGTCAAGCAGTTCGATCCCAAGAACCCCAAGTCGCTGGCCCTGCGCACCCACTCGCAGACCTCGGGCTGGTCGCTCACCGAGCAGGATCCCTTCAACAACGTGGCCCGCACGGCCATCGAGGCGATGGGCGCCGCCCTGGGCCACACCCAGTCGCTGCACACCAACGCGCTGGACGAGGCGATCGCCCTGCCTACCGACTTCTCGGCGCGTATCGCGCGTAACACCCAGATTTACATCCAGGAGGAGACCAACGTCTGCCGCGAGATCGACCCGTGGGCAGGTTCCTACTACGTGGAGACGCTCACCGACGAGATCGCGCACAAGGCCTGGGAGCACATCCAGGAGATCGAGGAGCTGGGCGGCATGGCCAAGGCCATCGAGACCGGTATCCCCAAGATGCGTATCGAGGAGGCGGCCGCCCGCAAGCAGGCCCGCATCGACTCGGGCGCCGAGAAGATCATCGGCGTCAACGAGTACCGCCTGGAGAAGGAGGCCCCGATCGACATCCTCGCCGTCGACAACACGGCCGTTCGCGAGAGCCAGATCAAGCGCCTCGAGGAGCTGCGCGCCAACCGCGACGAAGCGGCCGTGAAGAAGGCCCTCGACGCCATCACCGAGTGCGTCAAGACCAAGCAGGGCAACCTGCTGGAGCTGGCCGTCGAGGCCGCCAAGGTCCGCGCCACGCTGGGTGAGATCTCCGATGCCTGCGAGGTCGTCGTAGGCCGCTACAAGGCAGTTATCCGTTCCATCTCGGGAGTTTACAGTTCGGAAGTGAAAAACGACAAGCAGTTCGAGCACGCCAAGGAGCTGTGCGCGGCATTCGCCAAGAAGGAGGGCCGTCAGCCCCGTATCATGATCGCCAAGCTGGGCCAGGACGGCCACGACCGCGGCGCCAAGGTCGTCGCAACGGGTTATGCCGACATCGGCTTCGACGTCGACATGGGTCCGCTGTTCCAGACCCCCGAGGAGGCCGCCAAGCAGGCCGTCGAGAACGACGTGCATGTCGTCGGCGTCTCGTCGCTGGCCGCCGGCCACCTCACGCTCGTGCCGCAGATCATCGCCGAGCTCAAGAAGCTGGGCCGCGAGGACATCATCGTCATCGTCGGCGGCGTGATCCCCGCCCAGGACTACGACGAGCTCTACCGCGACGGTGCCGCCGCCATCTTCGGCCCCGGCACGCCGATCGCCACGGCTGCCATCAAGATGCTTGAGATCCTGCTCGACGAGTAGGCGCACGGCATCGCGCTTTCCGAGGCCCCCGCTTTGCAGCGGGGGCCTTTTTACGTGGCACCCCGCAAGATCCCGCGCCGAAGAGGTTCCCGCGCGCCCGTCGTGCCGCTCCGGCGGAGATTGTCGGGGCCGAAAGCCGCCTATCGGGCTCGTCGGAGCCGGCAGGCCGCAACCTCCTCCCGGCGAAGGATAGCAACTTCGCTTTCGGCTCGTTGCTTTCCTTCGCAGGCTGCGTCCCGACCGATTCCCTGGCCCGATTTTTGCATCGTGACGACCGAAACACTGAACCTGTAAAAACGACAGTCGCGACATGACATCCGAAACGAATACCGACCGCGAGGCCCTGCGCTATCACAGCGATCCCGAACCCGGCAAGATCGCCGTGGTTCCCACCAAACCCCACCGCACGCAACACGACCTCTCGCTGGCCTACTCGCCCGGCGTGGCCGTCCCCTCGCGCGCGATCGCCGCCGACCCGGCGGCCGCCTACCGCTATACGGACAAGGGCAACCTCGTGGCCGTCATCTCGAACGGCACGGCCGTACTGGGACTGGGCGACATCGGGGCGCTGGCCTCGAAACCCGTCATGGAGGGCAAAGCCATGCTATTCAAGGTCCTGGCCGGCATCGACGCCTTCGACATCGAGATCGACGAGCGCGATCCCGAGCAGTTCATCCGCACGGTCAAGGCCCTCGCCCCCACCTTCGGGGCGATCAATCTCGAAGATATCAAGGCCCCGGAGTGCTTCGAGATCGACACGCGGCTAAGCGCCGAGCTCGACATCCCCGTCATGCACGACGACCAGCACGGCACGGCCGTGATCGTCGCCGCGGCGCTCATCAACGCCGCACGGATCGCCGGAAAAGAGTTCGCGAAGCTGCGTATCGCCGTCAACGGCGCGGGAGCCGCCGCCATCGCCTGCGCCCGTCTGCTGCTCAAGCTGGGCATCCGCCGCGAAAACATGGTGCTATGCGACAGCCGCGGGGCGGTGACCCGCTACCGCGACGACCTGAACCCCATGAAGCGCGAACTGGCCACCTCGCGCCGCATCGCCACGCTCGCCGACGCGCTGCACGACGCCGACGTCTTCCTCGGGGTCTCGAAGCCCGGCACCCTCACCGCCGCGATGATCCGCACGATGGCCCCCTCGCCCATCGTCCTGGCGCTGGCCAACCCCGACCCCGAGATCGCCTACGCCGAAGCGCTCGCCACCCGGCCCGACATCCTCTTCGCCACGGGACGCTCCGACTACCCCAACCAGGTCAACAACGCCCTGGGGTTCCCCTACATTTTCCGCGGGGCGCTCGACGTCCGCGCATCGCGCATCGACGACGGCATGAAACTCGCCGCGGCGCACGCCATCGCCGCCCTGGCCCGCGAGGAGGTGCCGGCGCAGGTGCTGCGCGCCTACGGCATCGACAGCCTGGAGTTCGGCCGCGACTACTTCATCCCCAAGCCCCTCGACCCGCGGCTGCTCACTACCGTCGCTCCCGCCGTCGCCCGGGCCGCCATGGAGTCGGGCGTCGCCCGCGCGCCGATCGACGACTGGGAAGGCTACGTCGCCCGCCTGCGCGCCTCGGCCGAGGAGGCTTTTCGCGACTGACGCCCGCCCGGCGCCAACTCCGACGTCGCTCCGGCAGAGGCCCGACAGCACTCCCGACGGCAACCGGGCAGCGCCCCCCTTCGTCGCCCCGGCCGACGAAGGACGGAAGCGAAACCGACCGGACACAGACGAGACACGATCCCGCGACCGCCCCGCACGACACAACCGAACGCCCCTCCTCCGACCGAGTCGGAAGAGGGGCGTTCGATCGCATACGCGACGACCCGAACCGGGATCGCCGGTCGGCATCAGGCTCCGGCCAGCCGTGCCGCCGCGGCCGCCGCTTCGCGGTAGAGCTGCCCGAGGTCGAGCCCGACGATCCGCCCGTGGTCGACCACCACGCGGCCGTCGACCACCACCGTCTCCACGTCGGACGCCTTGCCGCAGTAGACCAGATTCGACACCACGTCGTGAACCGGTTGCAGGTGGGGTTTTTGCAGATCCACGACGACGAGGTCGGCCAGCGCCCCCTCGCGCAGCACGCCCAGCTCGCCCTCGGCGCAGCCCATCGCACGCGCTCCGTCGACCGTCACCATCCGCAGCGCCTCGGCGGCGGGCAGCGCGCAGGGATCGCCCGTCGCCGATTTCTGGAGGAAAACGGCCGTGCGCAGCTCCTCCCACAGGTCCAGGTCGTTGTTGGAGCAGGGGCCGTCGGTGCCCAGCGTCACGCACGCCCCGGCACGCCGCAGCCGCTCGATCGGCGCCACGCCGCTGGAGATCTTCATGTTGCTCTGGGGGTTGTGCGAGACGGTCACGCCGCGCGCGACGAGCGTGGCGATATCGCGGTCCGAAAGATGGATGCAGTGGGCCGCGATCGTCCGCGGGGAGAGCATCCCCAGCCGGTCGAGGTGCTCCACGGGCGAACAGCCGTAGCGCTCCTCCACGATGCGCGCCTCGTCGACGGTCTCGGCCAGGTGGATCATCAGAGGCAACCCCCACCGCGCAGCCGCCTCGCGGCCCCGCACGAGGTTGTCGGGCGAGACCGTATAGGGGGAATGGGGCGCCACGGCGACCCGCACGCGGCCGCTACCCGACGCCGCGGCAGCCACCGCACGCCCGATCTCGGGCATCACCGCATCGATGTTCGAATCGAAGTAGTTGCACCCGAGCAGCGCCCGGATACCCAGCCCCTCGGCCACCTCCACGCAACGGTCCTCGCAGTAGTACATGTCGACGAACGAGGTGATGCCCCCGAGCAGCATCTCGGCGATGCCGAGCGTCATGCCCAGCGCCACGTCGTCGGGGGTCTGGCGCCCCTCGAAGGGCCAGATGTAGTCGTTGAGCCACTCCATGAGGGCGATATCGTCGGCATAGCTGCGTTGGAGCGTCATGGCGGCGTGGCAATGGGTGTTGACCAGCCCGGGCATGACCAGCCGGCCGCGGCAGTCGAACTCGCGCAGCGAGGGATGGGCCGCGCGGAACGCCTCGACGGCCGCCTCGTCGGCGGTCACGAGCGCGATCCGGTTCTCCTCGACGCCCACGGCGCCCGTGAAGGTTCGCGGAGCGCCCGCCTCGGCCGTCATCGGCAGCAGGGTCGCATGGGTAAACAAGAGTGCCATAAGGGATAAGTGTAATGAAGGGTTGACAATAAGCGGTGCGGGCTCACTCCGCACTGCCGTCGATCGAGTTGCCCTGCACGGTCAGCAGCGCCCGCCCGGCCACGGAGTTGGAGTAGATCTGGATCACCTTGTTGAAGGCTCCGGGTTCGCTCTTGTGGGGTTCGTAGGTCACCCGGATCACCCCCGACGCACCGGGTGCCACGGGGCGTTTGGAGAAGGAGGTTTTCAGGCACGAGCACGACGTGAAGACGCGCGTGAGCACCAGCGGGGCGTCGCCGTCGTTGCGGAAGAGGAACTCATGCACCAGGTCGCCCCCCTTGCGGGGAACGTCGCCGAAGTCGAAGCTACGCTCCTCCAGCAGCAGCCGGGCACCCGGCGCCGCAGCCCGGAGCGAGTCGGGCGCCATCGGCCCGCTGCCGCCCGGCGACGACGGCTCCCCGGCCGCCTCCGGAGAAACAACGGCCGCCGCACAGGAAACAGCAGCCTCGGGGAAAACGGCCGCAGCCGCCCGGTCGCCGGCCGCCGGCGTGCGGGCATGGGCCCCCGGTCCGCCCGCAACGAGCAGGCAGAGGCCTACGAAGATGATTCGGATTCGCATCATGGCCGTGAAGTTATTCCATGCGGAAAATATAGGTGATCGTACCGCCCTGCACCGCCGCGCGGCTCTCGGTGAAACGGGCCTTGCGGGCCGCGGCGATCGCCGCAGCCACCAGATCGCCGTCGCTGACGGTCGACCCCACCGGTTCGAACGTCGCGCCCGTGACGTCGCCCTTGGGCCCCACCGTCACGCGGATCACCACCTTGCCGCTCTTCGATCCGGGATAGGCCGGGCGGGGCAGCGCCCCCACCAGACCGCGCCCCTGCAACCCCTTGTCGAGTTGGTCCAGCCCCTCGGGGTTGAGTCCGGGCCCCGTGCCGCTGGCCTTGTCCTCGCCCTCGGGGGCATGGGGATTGCCGGCGTTTTCGGGTTCGTCGACACCCCCCTTGTTCATCTTGAAGAGCGCCTTGGGATTGGGCGTCTGGGTCACCTCGTCCTTGCCCGACACCTGGGCCGTGCGCTCCTCGGGGGCCGCCACGTCGTGCACGCGCGGCTCGGGAGCGCTCCGCACCGGGCGCGGACGCGGCGGTTCGGGCTCGACGATCTCGATCTGGATCATCGAGTCGATCCGCTCGATATCACGCTCGAAATCGAACGAGACGAACACGAACCCCGCGACGAGCAGCAGCGCATAGGCCGCCGTCGCCACGAGCGCCCACCGGCGCGGTTTTCTGTCGTTCGGGTCGTAGTAATACATGGTCCGGGGCTATTCGGGCGACGTGGCCGCGATCAGCTTGTAGCCGTTGTCGCGGGCGATGTTCATCACCTTGATGATCTCGTCCCACGCCACCGTCTTGTCGGCATGCAGCGAGACGGGCGGCTCCTTCTGGTCGCCCAGACGCGCCTTGAGTTCGCGGTCGACCCCTTCGAGCGACCCCACCTCCTTCAACTCGACGTAGTAACGGTACTTGCCGTGTCCGGCATCCTGGATCGACACCGTCGTGACGGCCTTGTCCTTGAGCTGGTTCGAGCTCTTCGGCAGGATCAGCTTCACGGCGTTGGGGCTGATGAGCGTCGTGGCGATGAGCAGGAATAGCAGCAGCAGGAACATCAGGTCGGTCATCGACGACGCCGAGAAACTCTTGTCGACCTTCGATCCGTGTTTGATGGCCATAATACGCTATTTTTGAACGGGTTGATTGAGAATGTCCATGAACGCGATCGAGTTGGCCTCCATCTGGAACACCAGCTTCTCGATGCGTGCCACCAGGTAGTTGTAGCCGAAGTAGGCCGGGATACCGACGATAAGACCCATCACCGTGGTGACCATCGCCACATACATACCGCTCGACAGCAGCGCCAGGTCGACCGTGCCGCCCGCCGCCGACATGTCCATGAAGGTCTCGACCATACCCAGCACCGTACCGAGGAAACCGATCATCGGGGCGCCGCCGGCGATCGTCGCCAGGAACGGCAGTCCGTTCTCGAGCTTCGACACCTCCAGGTTGGCCACGTTCTCGATCGCCGACTGGATATCGCCCATCGGACGGCCGATGCGCTCGATGCCCTTCTCGATCATCCGGGCGATGGGCGTGTCGGTCTTGCGGCAGAGCTTCACGGCGGTCTGGATCTTACCGTCGGAGATGTAGTCGCGGATGCGGTTCATGAAGTGGATGTCCAGCACCGACGCCTTGCGGATGGCCATGTAACGCTCCACGAAGATGAAGATCGTCACACCGCCCAGCAGCAGCAGCGGCCACATCAACCATCCGCCCTTGGTGAAGAGCGTCCACAGCCCCATCCGGGCCTCCTCGCTTACGACAGCCGTTTCGGCTACGGCCGCCTCGGCAGCCTGCAAAAATGTAATCATAACTACTCAATATTTAACGTTTGTGATTCTATGTCCATTTCCGGCCGCATCCGCCCCTCCGCGGGTGTTCCGGCCCCGGTCCGCTCCTCCTCCCGCTCCCCGGTCGCGGGACCCGGGGCGGCCGCCGCCGTCTCGGCGACGTCGTCCGTCGCAGCCGCAGCCTCCGCCCGGGCCGCACGCCGCGCCGAACGTCTCGCCGCGCGCCGCTCCTGCCGTTTCTTGTTGGTGAAACGCTCCCTGATCCGGCGGCGGAAGTCGCGGAAATTGTTGAAATCCTGCTTGAAGTAGATGCCCACGCCCGTCTCCTGCAAACCCTGGTTCTCGTCGAAACGGTCGATCGTCTGCGTGAAGGCCTTCAGCCGCAGCGTCCCCGCACGGTCGATCAGGTAGGTGACGTAGGCCTCGCCCATGAAGTTCGACATCGAGCTGTTGACCGCCTGCCGGTTGTCGAGCAGGTAGTTGCCCTCGACCTCCACGAACAGCCGGTTGTCGATCAGGCTCTTCGACAGGCCGAAGTCGACCTCGTCGCTCGTGAGCTCCGACTTGGGCCGATAGCGCAGGACGATGCCGTAGTCGCTGCGCGAGAGCATGTTGCTCACCATGTTGCTCACCAGCTCCAGTCCCGTCGAGGCCGACACCGAAGCACCCAGATTGGGCGAGGCGCCGTTCTCCGACATGAAGCTGTTGAACATCAAGAGGTAGGCGAACTGCGTGTCGACCGTCTCGGGGGTGGCCAGCGCGTTGGCCACCACGGCCTGCGTCTCGGGATCCGAGCCCGGCACCCGCACGTCGAACGCGATCGAAGGGTTGGTCAGCCGCTCGCCCAGGCGGATGACGCACTCCACGGGCACCGAACGGTCGGCGGCCAGGCGGTCGGAGGTTCCCTGCAACAGCGGCTGCAACGACGCCTTGAGCTTGTAGACCGCCTCGATGTTGAGCAGGGCGTCCATCGGCGAGCCGGTCCACTGGATCGTCGATCCGTCCTCGATGACGAACCGCTTGTTGATGATGTTCTGCAACGACAGCTGGAAACTGCCCTCCGAGAGGGTATAGTCGCCGTACATCTCGAAGAGATTGGTGCGGGGGTTGATCGCCAGGTTGAGCATCCCCGATCCGCGCGCCTTGAGCGTGTTGCCCGACACGGTGAGCTCGGCCTCGACATTGGGCCGCACGTCGAGCGCCAGGGCGATCTCCATCTGGCTGCCACCGCCCGAACGGATCCGCTGCCGCCGCTCGAACGAGAGTTTCTTGCGGGCGACGATGTCCTGCTCCTTCGCGGGAGGCTCGACGAAGCTCACGAAATCGGCATAGGAGATATTCGACTTGCCCGAGAGCGGCATGAAGAAGGTGGAGTTGCCCTCCGTCGAGGCCGACACGTCCATCCGCACGGACCCCTTGTCGCCGCGGATGCGCGCCGCGCCCGTGGCGTAGACGCGGCCGTAGAAGACGTCGTTGTCGGCCGACGAGGTGTCGAGCACCAGCATCTCGCGGGGCTCCACGCGCACGTCGTAGCCGATGTTGGAGAGGTGCTTGAGATCGAGGTCCAGATCGAGCCGCCCGCCGTTGCCCTCCGCATCGTAGATCGTGGCGCCCGTCGTGCGGAAGCGGTTGTTCTTCACCTCCATCTCCGCCGCGGGCAGCCGGTAGCGCACCTGCGTGAAGTCGACCGTCGTAGCCAGATCGCTCACGCGGATGCGGCCCGCGAGGTCGGCCTCGCGGCCGCGCCCCTGCACCACCAGATCGGCCGCCGCCAGCCCCCGCGTCGAGGAGATCACCCCCGACAGCACCGGATCGAGCAACCCCATGTCGAGGCTGTCCACCGCCAGACGCGCATAGTAGCGCTGCTGCGCCGGGGCGTAGAAGCCGCGCACGAGCGTGTCGCGCTTCTGCCGGTTGGTCACCGTCACCCCCGCGCGGTTGCGGGCGAAGTCCCACCCCGAGGTGAGCCGCAGGGGCGGCCCTCCGATGCCGTTCACCGCCAGGCTGTCCAGCGCGATGTCGGCCGTGAGCACGCCGTCGCGCAGCACCGAGCGCATCGTCGCCTGCCCGTTGGTGCGCCCCTCGATGGCATAGCCCATCCTGTCGGCGAACTGCGAGAAGGGGGCCAGGTCGAAATTGCGCAGCGAGAGCGTCAGCGAATCCTCGGCGCGGCGCGAAGCCACGCCGTCGAGCAGGAGCTCCTGCTCGCGGTTGGCGACGTGGAACCGATCGATCTCCACGCGCGCCGTGTCGAGCCGGATGCGGCCGGCCTGGATCTGCCACGACTTGTCGCCCCGCGTCAGATGCGAGGGGAGGATATAGAGGTCGAGCGCACGACGCGGCTCGCCGGCGGCCGGTGCACGACGCTGTGCGGCCGCCGGACCGGCGGAAGCGAGGGGCTCCTCCTCCACGGCCCGGGCATAGAGCCCCACGAGCCCCGAGAAGCGGCGCGCCGAATCGGCGAAACCGGCCGAGAGGCGCATGGCCCCCTGCTTGGCCCCGCCCGTCACCGAGAAGCGGGGCAGGTGGAACATTCCCACGTAGAGATCCTCCGACGAGCCGTACAACGTCAGCGAGTCGCCGCGGTTGGCGGCGTTGAGCCGCAGGCGCGTGGCGAGCATCCGCTGCCGTTCGATGTATTCCGACTGCAACTTGAAGGTCAGGCGGTCGTTGGCCGGGTTGAACAGCAGCTGCATCGACGAACTGTCGGCGATCTGCAACCCCGGCGACACGGCGTCGGCCACGGCGTTGAAGTCGCGCACGAGCACCGACAGCAGCGAATAGTCGTCGGCCACGGCCCGCTGCGAAGCCTCGCCCCGACGCAATGCCGGGCGCTCGCGGAGCACCGGCAGGTAGCGCCACGCGCTGCGCCGCAGGTAGTCGAAGACGGTGCGGTAGCTGGTCTTCGACCGGAAGGTGACGTCGACGAAGTCCGAACGCAGCTCCAGGAACTTGCTGCGCGCGGCGTTCTCGCCCGTGAGCAGCACGCGCTCCGCCCCGATCTCGCGGTCGTTGTAGCGGTAGCGGGCGTCGGTGATACGGATCACCCCGTTCATGTCGTCGAGCGTGCGGCCGCTGCCCTGCGCCGCGATGCGGGCCGAGAGCAGCGATACCGAGTCGCGCCGGTTGAAGCGCAGCGCGGCCAGATCGGCGCGGTGCAGCGCCAGCGAGAAGTCGTAGCGGGGCACCGTGTCGTTGAGATCGACCAGTCCCGCGAAGTCGAAATCGAGGCTGCGGTCGCGCGCCGCGATGCGGCCGTCGAAGCGCTTGTCGGCCAGCCGGCCGTCGAGCCGCAGCGAGTCGTAGGTATAGCCGTTGAAGGTCAGGTGCCCGACCCGTCCGTCGATCGCCGCGTCGGTGTGTCCGCGCCCCACCACGCCGTCGATGCGCGCCTCCAGCGAGGCGTCGCCCAGCAGATCGCGCCGGCCCGTCAGATCGCCCAGCCGCAGGTTGCGCGTGCGCACGCCGCCCGTCAGATGCCGGAGGCCCCCCTTGCGGGGCTCCATGCGCACGTCGACGCCGATGTCGCCCACGGCCGAGGCCACGTCGGCCTGCATGCCGAACGACGAGAGCTGCCCCCGGAAGCGGGCCGCCAGCCGGATACGGCCCGAGCGGTCGAGCATCCCCGCCGCCTTGCGCGACAGCTCCTGCCGGCCGACGGCCGAGGCCAGGCGGTCGATATCGGAGCCCGTGGTCTCCAGCTGCCGAAGATTCAGGTCGAAGCGCGCCCGGCCGATATCAGGCAGCCCCTCGACGGAGGCATCGGCCGTCAGCGACGTACCCTCGCCCACGCGCAGCGAGCGGACGTGCGCCTCCAACGCGTCGACCTCGCCCGCCACCTCGACGTCGATCTCGCTGGCCACCAGGTGCCAGTCGCGCAGTTTGGGCGAGAAGTAGGCGATATCGTCGGTCGCCAGCGTCGTGTTGCGCAGGGCGCCGTCCAAACGGACCTCGCCGACGAAGTTGCGGTATTCGGCCCACGAATCGCCCGCCAGCGAGAGGTAGGGGATCCAGACGTGCGACCGCTCGGTCACGATCCGTGCCTGCTCGAAGCCCATGCAGCCGTTCGTGAGGTAGAAACGCCCCGAGAGGTGGTCGAGGCGGAAGCCGCTACGCTCGCGGGCCGAGAAACGGGCGATGTCGGTATAGATGGTCTGGCCGTCGATGGTGAAATCCTCCACCGAAGCCGAGATGTCGCTCAGGTGCATGTGGCCGAAGTCGATGCCGTAGGGCGGATTGCGGGGCTGGAGCTTCTCCAGACAGAGCTCCATCCCCTCGATCGACGCCTTGCGCAGCGTCAGGCGGAAATTGCCCTTGCGGGGCCGGTCGGGATCGGACAACCGCGCGACGACCTGCTTGATGTTCATCACCCCTTCGGGCGTCTCGTGCAGACAGAGCCGCGCATCGACGAGCTCGGCGCGGCTCAGCTCCACCCCGCCGCCGAAGAGGCCCAGGCCGGTCACGAAGGCATCGAGATGCCCGGCGTAGATGAGCGTATCGCGCTGGTAATCCTCGACGTAGAAGTCATCGACATGCACCTTGCCCAGCCAGCCGATGTCGACCCTTCCGATGCGCACCTCGGTCTCCAGCCGCGCCGAGATCTTCCGCGCGGCGAAGCGCACCGCAGCGGTCTGCACGGCCGGGATCGACAACACCGCCGACAACAGCAGAGGCAGCCCCACGACGAGGATTGCGGTCGCGAGGAGCACCTTTGCCAATATTTTTGTAACTTTGCGCATCGGAGGGGCGATATAACCTGCAAATTTAACGCTTTTCCCCGAAATAAAACGCAAAAAACGACTATGGACATAACAATTCTCGGCATCGAATCCTCGTGCGACGACACCTCGGCCGCGGTACTCCGCAACAACGTATTGGTATCCAACGTCATCGCCTCGCAGGCCGTCCATGTCAAATACGGCGGCGTGATCCCCGAGCTGGCCTCGCGGGCCCACCAGCAGAACATCGTCCCGGTGGTCGACACGGCGCTGCGCGAGGCGGGGCTCACGGCCGACCGCATCGACGCCATCGCCTTCACGCGCGGCCCGGGACTCGTAGGATCGCTGCTCGTGGGGGTCTCGTTCGCCAAGGGGCTCTCGCTGGCCCGCAACATCCCGATGGTGGAGGTCAACCACCTCCAGGGCCACATCCTCTCCCACTTCATCGACCTTCCGGACCGGCAGCTGCCCCACCCCGACTTCCCGTTCCTCTGCCTGCTGGTCAGCGGCGGCCACACCCAGATCGTGCGCGTCGACTCGCCCCACGACATGCGGATCATCGGCACGACGATCGACGACGCCGCGGGCGAGGCCTTCGACAAGTGCGCCAAGGTGATGGGGCTCCCCTACCCCGGCGGCCCGGTGATCGACCGGCTGGCCAAGGAGGGCGACCCCGCGACCTTCCGCTTCGCCCGCCCCCACGTCGAGGGGTTCGACTACTCCTTCTCGGGCCTCAAGACCTCGTTCCTCTACACGCTGCGCGACGCCGTGGCCCAGGACCCCGACTTCGTCGAGAGGCATAAGGCCGACTTGTGCGCCTCGTTGCAGTCGACCATCGTCTCGATCCTCGTCGACAAGCTCGTGCGCGCCGCCAAGCAGACGGGCATCCGCGACATCGCCATCGGCGGCGGCGTCTCGGCCAACTCGGGGCTGCGCGACGGCATCGTCGCCGCGGGGCGCAAGCACGGCTGGCGCACGTTCCTGCCCGAATTCAAGTTCACCACCGACAACGCCGCGATGATCGCCATGGCGGGCTACTACCGCTACCTGCGGGGCGACTTCTCGTCGCTCGACGTCTCGCCCGTCGCCCGGCTCGAAGAGCTGGGAATGGGATCGGAGAGCGGGCGATAACCGTTGCGAAAAATAGGCGCGCTTCGGGCTTGCCCGAAGCGTGGCGGCCCGCAGCCACCCCCGGCGGAGGGCCGCGCGGCTCGCTTCGACTCGCCTGCCGCCTCCGCTGGCTGCGGTCCGACGACACCGCCCGCCCGATCCCGTAACATAAAACAGCCTTCAGCCATGCTCCGCCTGACGCTCCTCTGCATCGCCCTCGCCCTCTGCGCACCGCTCCCGGCCGCAGCCCCTGCGACCACCGCCGCACCGGGTGCCGCGTCAACACCGGCACCCGCCACCCTTCCGGCCCCGGCAAACGCCCCCGCCCCCTGCCGCACCGCTCCATCCGACACCCGGCCATGGCCGGCCGGAGAGATCGTCGCCGGACGGATCGACCCCGACACCTGCTTCGCCGCCGCGCCGCTCGACGCCGCGACCCGAAGCCGCATTAGCGGCCGCTCCTACAAGGAGGGGTGCCCCGTCGCGCTCGCCGACCTGCGTTACCTGCGCGTGCTCCACCGCGATTTCGAGGGACGCACCCTGTGCGGCGAGATGATCTGCCACCGGGAGATCGCCGACGACCTGCTGGCGATCTTCCGCGCCCTCTACGACGCCCGTTACCCCATCGCCCGCATGGTGCTCATCGACGACTACGACGCCGACGACACCCGCTCGATGGAGGCCAACAACTCCTCGTCGTTCAACTTCCGCCCGATCGCCGGATCGCGCTCGCTCTCGCGCCACGCCCTGGGCCGCGCCGTCGACATCAACCCGCTCTTCAACCCCTGCGTCCGGACCCGCGACGGGCGCACCACGATCGAGCCCGAGGCCGCACGCCCCTACGCCGACCGCACACGCGATTTCCCGGGTCGTCTCGACGCCGGCGACCTCTGCGTCGAGCTGTTCAAGGCCCGCGGCTTCCGCTGGGGCGGCGACTGGCGCTCGCTCAAGGACTACCAGCACTTCGAGAAGTAGCCGCGTCATTTTTCAACCCTTTTTCGGAATTATTCGCCGGAAAACACCTATCTTTGACCGGCGCCATAAGGCGTAAACGCAAATCACAACAACTATGAAACCACTGAAAATCGGAAACCTATGTGCTCCGACGCCCATCGTGCAGGGCGGCATGGGCGTAGGCATATCCCTCTCGGGGCTGGCTTCGGCCGTGGCCTGCGAGGGCGGGATCGGCGTGATCTCCTCGGCCGGACTGGGGGCGATCTACAACGACTACTCGAAAGATTACCGCGAAGCCTCGATCTGGGGACTGCGCCAGGAGCTCCGCAAGGCGCGCCAGGCGACCAAGGGCATCATCGGCGTCAACGTCATGGTCGCCATGTCCAACTTCGCCGACATGGTGCGCACGGCCGTCGCCGAGAAGGCCGACATCATCTTCTCGGGCGCCGGGCTGCCGCTCAACCTCCCCTCGTTCCTCACCGAAGGGGCCCGCACCAAGCTCGCCCCCATCGTCTCGTCGGCCCGCGCCGCGGCGCTGCTCTGCCGCAAGTGGCTGGCCGAGTACAAGTACGTCCCCGACGCCATCGTCGTCGAGGGACCCAAGGCGGGCGGCCACCTGGGCTACAAGGAGGAGCAGCTCGCCGATCCCCGTTTCGCGCTCGAGGCGATCGTCCCCGAGGTCGTCGCCGAGGTCCGGGCCTTCGAGGCAGCGCACGACTGCCACATCCCGGTCATCGCCGGCGGCGGCGTCTACACGGGCGAGGACATCTACCGCATCCTGGCGCTGGGCGCCGAAGGGGTGCAGATGGGCACGCGCTTCGTCACCACGGAGGAGTGCGACGCCGACCCGGCCTTCAAGCAGAGCTACATCGACGCCACGCAGGAGGAGATCGAGATCATCCGCAGCCCGGTGGGCATGCCCGGCCGCGCCATCCACAACTCGTTTCTCGAACGGGTGAAGGAGGGGCTCAAGCGCCCCAAGGCGTGCCCGTTCGACTGCATCAAGACCTGCGACGTCACCCACAGCCCCTACTGCATCATGCTGGCGCTCTACAACGCCTTCCGCGGCAAGTTGCAGAACGGCTACGCCTTCTGCGGCGCCAACGCCTGGCGGGCCGACAAGATCCAGACGGTCAGGGAGCTGATCGCGTCGCTGCGCAGCGAGTACGACAGCTTCTCGCTCCGCGAGCGGCTCTTCGGCGCGAAATAGCGCACGGCCCCGACACACGAAAAAGCGCGGCGGAACGTTCCGTCGCGCTTTTCGTTTCGTCTGCCGGGAGGCCGCCTCCCGCGGAAAAGCCCGCACGGCTCGGCGAGCCACAATATACACTTGCCGCACAGCGGCACCATGGCTGCGCACTTCGGAAAATGGCGGAAGAAGAGGGCGCGCGGCGGCAAGCGCCCGGAGCAGGTGTTCGAAACAGCGCAGTCTTTCGTGCCTGCTCAGCTTAACGCCGCGCGACGTCCCGCCATTTTCTGCGTGCGCAAATTTCTTTGGTTCTTTCTTTGAAGAAAGAACAAGAATGTCGTTGTGGGCCTTCGCCGGGATGAGGCTGCGGTCCGCACGGCTCGGCGAGCCGAATCGGGAGAGCGACCGGCCCGTAGCTGGCGGAGGCGGTTTTCCGGGCGACAGCGAAAGAAACAGCCCTCCGCCCGGGAGCGGCTACGGGCTGTGCGGCCGGCGCCACTCCGGAAGCCGGGCCGGGAAGGTCCGAAGAGCAAAAGGCCCCTTCGGAAACCCGAAGAGGCCCTGATCGCTCGCCGCATCCGGCTACCACGCCACGGGATCGGCGAGGATCTGGCCGTCGGCGGCATCGTCGGCCCCGAACGTCGCGCCGCGGTACTGCACGCAGAGCATCACCAGCGGCTCCGCGCCGTTGTTGCGCACCGAGCGGCGGCCCGCCGGCGACACGCGCACCACGCTCCCCTCGCCCACGGGGAAGACCTGCCCGTCGACCTGCATCTCGCCCCGGCCCGAGAGGAAGAAGTAGAGCTCCTCGTGGGTCTTGTGGGTGTGGAGAAATCCCGTCTCCGTCCCCGGCGCGAACACCTGCCACGAGAACTCGCCGCCCGTGGCGCCCACGGCCGCGCCGCCGAACACCTTGCCCGGGATCTTCACCCCGGGTCCCAGCTCCAGCACATAGTCGCCCAGGTCGCTCATCCGGCCCACCCCGGCAGCCGCGAAGTTCTCGCCCGCCGCAATCGTTTCGATCTTTTTCATAACACGTGTAGTTTTATCGGTTTCACACCGCAAAGGTGCGGCCTTTGCGCGACATACGCAAGAAGGCACCTGCGCGTCAATTAGTTACCCGAAAGTAACCATCATTGAACGCCAGCGGGTTTCCCGTGCGATTTTTTCTGAAAATTTTTCCCTTGCAGCTTTCCAGTAATTTGGTTACTTTTGTAAATCGATAAAACAGACAAGAAGATGGACCGCACCACGCTCCAGGACACGCTCTACCCCCAGTGTCCGATCCGCAACATACTCTCCCGTCTGGGCGACAAATGGTCGCTGCTGACGCTCTACACGCTGGAACACGGCGGCACGCTGCGTTTCGGCGCGTTGCAGCGGGCCATGCCCGACATCTCGCAGAAGATGCTCACCGCCACGCTCCGCACGCTCGAAGAGGACGGACTGGTATCGCGGCGGGTCTATCCCGAGATCCCGCCCCGCGTCGAATACGCCCTCACCGGGCGGGCCCTCAGCCTGCTGCCCCACCTCGACGCGCTGATCGGCTGGGCCACCGAACACGCCGACGCGATCCTCCGCGACCGCCGGGAGGCGAAAACCCGCGGCAACTAACCGGCCACGTCGTCGGGCCGAGGCAGCCCTTCGGAGAGATGCGCGAAGAGCCTCCGCGCCCAAAATTCTCAACGTTCAACTCCCCCAGAACCGCACCCCCTTCACGCGCCGACGGCCCGTGTCGGTCGCCTCGCGCTCGACGATGCCCGTCACCACGTCGGCCGCGTCGTGCCAGCGGTTGGCGCGGAACTGCCGCCGGTAGGTCGTCAGGTGGGCATGCAGCTCGGGCCACCGCCGGTTCCACCCGCGCGGGAAGCGCACGGTGTGGAGCACCGTCGCCGAGTTGGAGAGGATGCGCGCCTCCTTGTTGCCGCTCTGGTGGAACCACTCCACGCGTACACCCGTCGCCCGCGCCTGCACCGCCCGCGCGAAGCCGCGCCCGCCGTTGTTGCTCTCCACCAGCGCCTCGCGCGTGTCGCTGCGCACGAGCATCTCGGCCACGAGCGGCTCGGAACGCTCCATCGGCTCGCGCGTGTAGACCGCATCGGTCACATAGATCGTCCCGTCGCCGTCGACCGCATAGGAGAGCGAGCAGAGGTAGTCGTCGCCCGTGTCGGCCGTATCGGTGTAGTTGGCGCGGCGGACGATCCCCGGCGGCAGCGCGTCGTACTCGGCGAACCCCGCGCCGTAGAGCAGCCCCTCGCGGGCCGAGGGGTGGCCCTGGTACATCGCCTCGAACTGCACGGGGTCGAGCCGCCGCTTGCGCGCGAGCAGCGCCGCCCCCTGCTGCCCCTCCCACAGCGCTTCGCCCGGAGCCCGCGGATCGAGCTCCGAGGGCGGCGAGGCCTTCAGCGCCTCGAAGTTGAGATGCAGCCACCCCTCCTCCGACGGCGTCTCCAGCTGCTCCCAGCGCGTCAGCTCCGCCACCGGCTCGCACGCCGCCAACGACCCGATGAGGTCCTCCTCGTGCCAGCGCGTGAAGACCACCAGCTCGCGCGAGGCGTTGTGCATGCGCGTGCGCACCACCGAGGTGTACCACTCCCAGCAGTTGGCCCGCACCAGCGGCGAATTGGCCTCCATCGCATCCTTGTAGAGGTCGTCGAGGATGAAGCAGTCGACGCGGTTGCCCGTGAGCGACCCCTCGCGTCCCACCGAAAGCAGGCCGCCCTGCCGCCCGACGATCTCCACCTCGTCGGCCGTACGGATATACCCGGGCGGCTTCGAACCCTGCTTGATCGTCGTCGCGGGAAACAGCGCCGCGTATTCGCGCGAATCGAGGATCCGCTGCACCCGGCGGTTGAAGCGCGACGCCAGCAACCCCGAATAGGAGGCGATCGCCACCCGGCAGTCGGGGTCGAGCCCCAGCACGTAGGCGGGCAGCAGCGTCGTGGCCCCCACGCTCTTGCCGTGCTGGGGCGGCATCGTGACGATGAGGCGCCGCACGCGCCCGGCGGCGAAGGCCTCCAGCACGCGGTAGTAGGTTCGATGAAAGGGTTGCAGCTCCAGAAAGGGATAGACCTGCATGGCGAAACGCTCGAAATCGCAATTCATGGAAAGATCGTTTTACGTAAAACCTGACATTTTCGGGCCGCGGCCTGCGAAGACGGCTGCGGGCTGCCGGCCCAAAGGCCGCCATTTTGCAGCCGAGGTTCGGGCCGCGGCCTGCGAAGGAAAGCAACGAGCGATGAGCGAAGTTGCTTTTCCTTCGCCGCCGGAGGCTGCGGCCCGGAGACTGCGGCCCCTCGGGCCGCGCAGCCCGTAGCCGCCCCGGGCGGAGGCTGCCCGGTCGGCCAAAGCCTCCGTCGCACCTCCGCCGGCTACGGACTGCCTGCTATTCCTGTAGCGGCCCGCAGATCGGGCAGACACCCACGCAAAGGCGCCGAAAGGAATCCGGCCATTAAAAAAGCGGAACCCATGCCCGGCGCGACGGCGGGAGGTTCCGCTCGACCCCGGAAGACTCCGGGGCGGCAAAAGGTTCCGGCGGGCGGCGCCGCGCCCTGAAGGGATGCGGCCGGAACCGGCCGACCGACCGCGCTAACAGCAGCCGAGCAGCTCGCGCAACGCGGCGAACGAGAAGTCGTTGAGCCGTTCCCGGCCGTCGACCGCCGTATGGAACTCCCACCACACGGGCACGAGATCCGACACGACCGACTGCGGCCCCTCGGGCAGCACGACCTCGCGGCGGCAGACGATCGCCGAAACGCGGAGGCAGCACTCCGTCCCTTCGAAGACGAAGCGGAGCGACCCCGAAAAATAGCCCCGGGGCCCCACGGCATCCAGCAGTCGGTCGATCGCTTCGCGATAAAGTGCAGATGAAACCGGATAGATCATTGACAGTAAAGTTATTTTCGTTGAAATCGTTGGGCGAAACAAATAAATTGCTTAACTTTGCAGGACAAAGATATATTCAATCATTGAATTTTCAATCGCCAAAGATCAATTTTTTTACTATCAAATTTTCCGATACACGCCCTATGAACCAGCGGATAAAACTGATACGCAAAACGCTCGGAATGACACAAGAGCAACTCGCACAGCGCCTTGGCATCGGCAAAGCGGCCCTTTCGATGATCGAGACGGGCCGCACGGGCCTCTCGGCACGCAACCGCAACATCCTGGTTCAGGAACTGAACGTCAACCCCGACTGGCTCGAACGCGGCGAGGGCGAGATGTTCAATGCCGAACCCGACCTGACGGCCTACATGCACCGCACCGACAACTCGCTGCCGTTGCAGAGCGTGCCGCTCTACTCGATCGAGGGGACAGCGGGGCTCGTGCCGCTCTTCACCGACCGCTCGCAGTTCAAGCCCGCCAACTTCATCCACATCCCCAACCTCCCGAAGTGCGACGGGGCGATCTACATCGTCGGCGACTCGATGTACCCGCTGCTCAAGAGCGGCGACATCGTCCTCTACAAGCAGCTGCGCAACATCGACGACATCTTCTGGGGCGACATGTACCTGCTCTCGATCGACATCGACGGCGAGGAGTACGTCACGGTGAAGTATATCCAGAAGTCGGAACGCCCGGGCTGCGTCAAGCTCGTGAGCCAGAACCCCCACCACGCCGACAAGGAGGTGGAGATGAAGCGCATCCGCGCCATTGCGCTGGTCAAGGCCTCGATCCGCATGAACTCGATCCGCTGACCCGCCCCTCCGCCACGCACACGCCGCCACGCACGCTCCGACACACACGCTCCGACACGCACGCTCCGACACGCACGCTCCGACACGCACGCTCCGACACAAGAAAACCCCCGCGCCGTAAAGCGCGGGGGTCATTCTGTGCGGCCGCCGACCCGAGGGCCGGCAGACCGGATTCGTCAGCGGATTACTCCAGAGCCAGACCGGCACCGTTGGGCCAGTAGGGGTTCTGGTACATGACCGTCGATGTCTCGTCGTCGGGATCCGTCACCGCAGTGGTGAGATCCTGGGTACCCAGCGGCGAGAGGTAGTAGGCCTTCATCCAGGTATAACCGTCGTAGAGCTGGTTGTTGGTGGCCGTGCGGCGCATCGGACGCAGGTACTTGCTGTCGCTTTTGGGCGAGACGTTGGCATCGGTCGAGCCATCGTCCTTCAGCATGCGGTTCGAGGTACCCTCCTCCTCTTCGGCATTCTGCGGGAAGAGCTTCCACATGGCATCCCAGAGGTTCACGCCCTCGACGATGTAGGGCTTCGCGAGGCAGTAGTCCCACGAGCGCCAGCGCTTGAGGTCGTCCCAGCGGAAGCCCTCGGCGATCAGCTCGCAACGGCGCTCGCGACGGATGTTGTAGAGCGTCTTGTCGGTGATGCCGTAGGCTGCCAGGTGCTGGAGGTCGAGCTCCTTCTGGAGGTCGGTGGCGGCGATCGTCTTGTCGATGTCGGTGTCGACACCGGCACGCGCGCGCAACTGCTGCCAGTAGGAGGTGGCGACGGTGCCGTCCAGCTCGTAGCTTGCCTCGATGTAGTTGAGGTAAGCCTCGGCGGCGCGGAATACCGGGCAGGCGTTCGTGCCGTGGATGTGGTCATCGAGGCACTGGTTGAAATCGAAGGCACCGTACTTGCGCGAGCGGTAGCCCGTCGCGTCGGAGGTCTCCTCGGTGCAGGTGATCAGCGGAATGCCGAAGAGTACGGCCTCGCCCTTCTCCATTGCCTCGGCAACGTCGATGTCGGCAGCGTCGTTCTTCAGAATGTCCTCCTCGCCCAGCACGAAGAGCTGGAAACGCTCGTCGCGGTTCTTCTTCTCCGACATGATCGAAGAGTCGTCGACGGCGACGCCGGCAGCGTAGATGGGCAGACCGTCGGCCGTGAGGAAGTCGGTCGTGAAGCTGTGGGTCAGGCCGTCGCCGTTACCGGTCTGCACGCGGCGGATGGCGTTGTGGCCGATGTTCTCCGTCGTCTTGTCGTAGGAGCGGTAGAGCAGCACCTCGCCGTCGGTGGGCATCGAGGCCTGGCTGAACATCTCGAAGTAGGGGTTCCAACCCGAGATCTGGCCCGGTTCGGGGTTCATCACGTGGTTGTTGGGCGTCAGAGCGACCGCATCGGCCACCACCTTGGCGGCCGCCTTGGCCTCGGTCAGGAAGAACTTGATCTCGGCGTCGATGTCGAAGCTCTTGCCCGCGTTGTACGACATGGCGGCACCCGGCCAGTTGCTGTCGCCCGGGACACGGCCCGAGCCCTTGTGGTACTTCTCGAACGTGGCCTCGAAGAGCGCTACGCGCGACTTGAAGAGGTAGGCGCACTCCTCGTTCAGGCGCTGCACCTTCCAGGGGCTCTCGGCACGCGAGTAGAGCAGGCCGATCGCCGTGTCGAGGTCCTTCAGGATGAAGCGGGCCACCTCGTTGCGGGGCGAACGAGCGCTGTGGGCCACCAGCACCGCATTGTCGTCGGGCAGCACCTCCGTGACGATCGGCAGGTCGCCGTAGCTTACCAGCGCGTTATAATAGATCATCGCACGGAAGAAGTAGGCCTCGCCCAGGTAGTGGTCGATGTCGGACGAGGACCCCGAAATTTCGCCGCGGGTCTCCTCCACGAGGTTAATCAGGTAGTTCCAGACGCGGACCCACGCATAACGGCTCGAAAGCGCCTGGCCCGTACCGGCCTGCCACTCGCCTGCGAAATAGTCGAGGCTGCCGCTGCGGCCCGAAACGTAGTTATCGGTGTTGTCGTCGTTCGAGCCCAGGAGATGGCCGTAGTTGCCGTTGTGGAAAAGGTTCTGGCCGCGCGAGTTGACCAGGCTGCCGGTGTAGTAGTTGTTGACGTAGTTGGCTACCTGTTCAGCGGTTTTGAAATAGGCTCCGGGCGTCACGTCGGTGATCGGCTCGCGATCGAGCCAGCTCTCGCACGACGTCATCCCGATTCCGCCCAGCACGACGAGCGAGCAGAGACAGATATTCTTAAGATTCAATTTCATGTTCATTCGATTTAGAAGTTAAGATTCAGACCGACCGAAACGGTGCGCTGTGCGGGGTAGAGCTTACCCGGACCCCAGTCGCCGCCGAGCAGCTCGGGATCGAACTGCGAGGCGATGCCCGTAGCCGTCCACATGTTGTCGCACGAGATGTAGACGCGTACCGACTGCATGCCGGCCTTGCTCGTCCACTTCTTGGGCAGCGTGTAACCCAGCTGGATGTTCTTCACGCGCAGGTAGGAGGCATCCTGGAGATAGCGCGTCTGCGTAGACTGGTTCTTGGTCACGCCGTTGATCGGGCGGGGATAGTAGGCATCGCGGTTCTCGGGAGTCCAGTAGTCGAGGTGCTCCTTGAAGCAGCTGGCCTGCCATACGCCGCCGTTGAAGCCCCAGAAGAGGTTGCCGCTGAGCCAGTAGTCGCGCTTGGCCACGCCCTGGAAGAAGATCGAGAAGTCGAGACCCTTCCACGCGGCGTTGAGCGTCAGACCGAAATTGTAGCGCGGCGTCGAGTTACCGATCACGCGCAGGTCGCCGTGGTTAGCGAGCGTAGCATCGCCATTGTTCACCACGCCGTCGTTGTTCAGGTCGGCATACATCACGTCGCCGGCCGTCCAGTTCGAGCCCCAGTTGGGCTTGTTGTTCTGCAGGTGTTCATCCATCTCCTCCTGCGACTGGGCGATACCCACGGTCGTGTAGCCCCAGATGTCACCCAGCATCATGCCGTTGTAGTAGGCATAGTTGCCATTTGCGTCATAGATGGAGAAGGTCTCGTTGGGGTACTTGAGGATCTTGCGCTTGTTGTCCGACAGCGTGAAGCGGGCACCGTAGGAGAAGTCCTTGCCGATGCGGTCATGCCATGCCAGCTCGAGCTCCCAACCGTAGTTGCGCAGGTCGCAGTTGTTGACCTTGGGAGGCGTTGCGCCGAGCACCGAAGGCAGCGTCGGAGCGGGACCCACCATGTCGTAGGTCGTGCGCTGGTAGTAGCTGAAGGCACCCGTGAAGCGGTTCTTGAACATCGCGAAGTCGAAACCTACGTCCCAGCTCTCGACGGTCTCCCACGTCAGGACGTCGGAAACGATATCGGGCATCGAGGCCGTGTTCTGCTTCTTGCCGTCGACGATCCAGCTCGAGTTGTTGACACCGGTCGAAAGCGACTGGTAGAAGGGATAGTAGGCATCGAGGTTGTTGTTACCCAGACGGCCCCACGAACCGCGGAGCTTCAGCTGGCCGATGATGTCGGTGTAGTCCTCCATGAAGGCCTCGCGGGCGATGTTCCAACCGAGCGAGAACGAGGGGAAGGTACCCCACTGCTTGTCGCCGATGAAGCGCGACGAGCCGTCGTAGCGTACGTTGACCTCGGCCATGTAGCGGCCCTTGTAGTCGTAGTTGATACGGCCGAAGAAACCGGCCAGCGCGAGCTCCGACTTGGGGCTCTTCGTGCGGAACTTGTCCTGCGTGGTGCTCAGCTCGGGAACGGTGGGCGTGATGAGCTTCTCGCCCGTGCCCCACAGGTTGTGGTTCTTGTAGAGCTCGCCGTTGAAACCGACGAGAACCTTGAAATAGTGGCCGTTGATCTCCTTGGCGTAGTCGGTGTAGATGTTGGTCGAGAAGTAGTCCTCGGTGTTCATCTGCTCCGAAACGTAGGAGTAACCGGCAGCGTAGCTACCCGTACCGTAGGTCACCGACATGGGGTTGTTGTCGGCGTCGTAGGCCGTCAGCGGCAGGATCTCGTTGTGGAACTTGGAGATGGTCTGGCGGAGGCTGCCGTCGACGGTGATGTGCCAGTCCTTGATGGGTTCGAAGATGAACTGCACCTGGTTGGTGTAGTAGCTCTTCTGCTCGTTGTAGCGACCGCCCTCGACGATCTCGAGCACGTCGACCGAGTTATCCCACATATAGTGGCCATTGGGGTCGTAGACGGGCGTCACGGGCCAGTGGCGGGCCAGGTTGTGGTAGAACAGACCGCTCAGATAGGAGGGCTTATCGTAGTCCGAGCGGGTGAACTTCGTCGAGTAGTTCAGCGTAGCCCACTTGGCGAGCTTGGCCGAAATCTTGGCGTTGAGCGTGTAGCGGTTGAAGTTGTCCTCCGAGAGCTTGAGCAGACCGTCCTGGCCGAGGAAGTTACCCGAGACGTAGTAGGTCAGCTTGTCCGAACCGCCGCTCAGGCTGATGTTGTGCTCCTGTGCGAAGGCCCAGTCCTGATAGGCCACGTCATACCAGTCGGTGTTGGCGAAGGCATCCTCGTAGGCGCCCCAGCGGTTGTTGGACTGACGGCGCACACCGTAATATTCGGGCTGGGTGGGATCGGTGTAACCGCCGGCCGCGAAGGTCTTGATGCGGTTCATCTGATCCTCGTTGAAGAAGTTACCGCCACCGGCGTTGACCTGTGCGGCATTCCAGTAGTTGGCGAAGTCGACCGAACCGGCCAGCTCGGGGATCTGCGTGGCGTTCGACCAGCGGACGTTACCCGTGTAGCTTACGTGCGTGGCACCCGACTTACCGCCCTTGGTAGTGATGAGGATCACACCGAAGGCCGCACGGGCACCGTAGATCGAGGCCGAAGCGGCGTCCTTGAGGACCGAGACGCTCTCGATATCGTTGGGGTTGACCGTGTTCATGTTACCCTCGATACCGTCGATGAGCACCAGCGGGTTACCCGACGAGCCGCTGCCGATCGTACCGCCGCCGCGGATGCTGAAGCTCATCTCGCTGTTGAGCTCGGCACCGCCGCTGTACGACATCGTCAGACCCGGAACCTGACCCTGAAGGGCCTGGGCCACGTTCTGCACCGGACGCGATTCGAAGGCCTTCGAATCGACCATCGAGACGGCACCCGTCACGTTGGTCTTCTTCTGCACGCCGTAACCGACGACGACGACCTCGTCGATACCCTGCGCATCCTCCATCATGACGATCTCCAGCGGAGTGCCTTTCCAGACTACCTCCTGCGGTACGTAACCGATGAACGAGACCTGGAGAACGTCGCCGTTCTTCGCACCGGCGAGGAAAAATTCGCCGTCAGCGCCTGTCGAGACGCCATTGGTCGTACCCTTCAGCACGACCGAAGCTCCGATAATTCCCCCCCCCTCGGTGTCCTTTACGACACCTTTGGCGCCGTCCTGAGCCGACACCGAAGTTACGAGGAACATGCCCGCAACCAGCAACAGGCTGCGACATGCCGCATAAAATGTCGATTTCAATTTCATTTGTGTTTGAGTTTTAGTTTGACTTGGAAACGTGTTGCGTTGTTTTTTTGTTTTTCTTCTCTTCTTCTCTCTTTTCTTTTTCTACATAGATCGATTTTAAATTTATAAAAATAGTCTCCGGAGGCGGAATCCCGTTCCCCTCCGTTTTTTTCCGCATCGCGCCCGATTCGTCCCGTTCAACATACTTTTTCCGCCGCATTTGATACGTTCCGGCCGAAAGAGCGAGGTCGCAGGAGACGGCTTTGGGAACAATCGCAATTACAAATTTAACAAAATTTTCAAAGCCGCAAAAAAAATCGACCCGTTTTTTAATAAAAAACCGTCCTGAAATCCCCCCCCCTCGCCCGGATCGGCAGCCGGGCACCTAAATCGCTGGCCGTCAACCGTCGGCGGGCGATCGGCAAAGGAACGCCCCCTAAAATTGCACGGACGCGTCTTTTTTCCTACCTTTGCGTTATGTCAATCGTACGCAACACGGAGAGCGATCTCGAATTCGAAAACCGCATCCGCCCGCAGGAGCTCGAAGGCTTCGCCGGGCAGGAGAAGATCGTCGACAACCTCCGCATCTTCATCAAGGCGGCGCTCATGCGCGGCGACTCGCTCGACCACGTGC
>CANASP010000020.1 GCA_947364365.1 uncultured Alistipes sp. | reverse complement strand
TTCCGGGTTTCCGGGTTTCCGGGTTTCCGGGTTTCCGGGTTTCCGGGTTTCCGGGCGGCGTTTCGTCGGACGGCCGGTGCCGCCCTGTCGGGCCGACGGGTAAAAACAAGGGTACCCCGCCTCGGTAGGCCGGATACCCTTCTGTCCTTTGCAGGTCCGCTATCAGTTGTTTACGCGGAAGTCCACGGGCAGCGTGTAGCTCACGCGCACGGGCTTGTTACGCTGCTTGCCGGGGCTCCACTTCGGCGACTTGTTGAGTACGCGCATGGCCTCCTCCGACAGCGAACGGTCGGGCGACTGGAGCACCTTGATGTTGGTCAGGCTGCCGTCGCGCTCGATCACGAACTGAAGGGTCACACGACCCAAAATGCCGTTCTCCAGAGCGATCTGCGGGAACTTGAGGTTCTGCTGCACCCACGTGCGGAACGTGTTGAGGTCGCCGCCCTGGAACGAGGGCATGGTCTCGGCGGTGATGAAGGGCTGATCCTCCTCGATCTCCTCCTCCTCGACCTCTACGGTCTGTACGACGTCCACATCCTCGTCGAAGTCGGCGAAGTCGACGTCGGTGGTGATCTTCGTGTCGTTCGTGACGACCGAAAGCAGGTCGGAGATTACCTTCACCTCGACCTTCTTGGGCATCTCGGGCGGCTTCTGGTCCTGACGCGTGATCTCGGTGATCTGCTCCTCGATGGGGCCGTAGTTCAAGTCGACTTTTTCGATTCGGTGCTCCTTCGGCGTGTAGGCGAAGGCGGCGATGACCAGCAGCAGCGAGACTGCCAGACCGATTTCGAGCAGCAGACCCCGCTTGTTCTGAAGGTCCGCCTTGGGTGATTTTTTAATTTCCATCCTACCTATTTTTAATTTAATTGTTCCGTTGCGACCGGCATACCAATCCGGGCATAGACGGGCTATGCACCACAAATATAAAGATAAAAATCCAAAATCGAACGATTCGTCTCAAAAATCTTCGTTTTTTCCGTAATTTTGTCGGCCGAAGGCATCCGAGAATGCCCGACAGCGCTGTTTCTTATGGAATTCTTATACGGAAAAACACCCGACGAACTGGCGCGGCTGTGCGCCGAGGAGGGGTTGCCGCGCTTCGCCGCGCGGCAGATCGCCCGGTGGCTCTACCGCCGCCACGAGGAGCGTCCCGAGGCCATGACCGATCTCGCGGCGGCGGCCCGGGCGCGGCTTGCGGAGCGGTTCGCCGCGGCGCTTTCGGCGCCCGTGCGGGTCGACGAGTCGGCCGACGGCACCCGGAAATACCTCTTCCGCACCCCCGAGGGCGACTTCATCGAGTCGGCCTATATCCCCGACGGCGAGCGGGCGACGCTCTGCGTCTCGTCGCAGGCGGGGTGCCGCATGGGGTGCCGCTTCTGCGCCACGGGGCGCCAGGGGCTCCGGCGCTCGCTCACGGCGGCCTCGATCCTCAACCAGATCGTCTCGCTCCCCGAGCGCGACCGGCTCACCAACGTCGTCTTCATGGGCATGGGCGAGCCGCTCGACAACCTCGACGCCGTGCTGCGGGCGCTCGACATCCTCACCTCCGAGTGGGGCTTCGGCTGGTCGCCCACGCGCATCACGGTCTCCACGGCGGGCGTGCTCCCGGCTCTGCCGCGCTTCCTCTCGGAGACGAAGGTCCACCTGGCGGTGAGCCTCCACAACCCCTTCGCCGACGAGCGCGCCGCCATCATGCCCGTCGAGCGGGCGTGGCCCGTGGCCCGCGTCGCCGAGCTGCTGCGCGGCTACGACTTCACCCATCAGCGGCGCGTGTCGTTCGAGTACATTCTGCTCGAGGGGCTCAACGATTCGCCGCGCCACGTGCGCGAGCTGTGCCGCCTGCTCAACGGCATCAAGTGCCGCATCAACCTCATCCGCTTCCACAAGATCCCCGGCTCGCCCTACTTCTCGCCCTCCGACGAGGCGATGGTCCGTTTCCGCGACGCCCTGACCGCCCGCGGCATCCAGACCACCATCCGCGCCTCGCGGGGCGAGGACATCCGCGCCGCCTGCGGCCTGCTCAGCACCGAGACCGCGGCGGCCGGAAGCTGACCTTCGCGCGCGTTTTTGTTGGCGCAGGGCTTCGCTCCTCACCGGCCCGGCCTGCGGCGCGACCGCACCGGTCGACACGGGACGTCGGGCGGGCGCGGCTCCCTGCCGGGTTGTGCCGCCCCGTAACCGTCCGGACGGGTTGTGCCTGCACCCTGTCGGGTTGCCGTGTCCGCGCCCTGCCGGGTTGTGCCGCCCCGTAACTGTCCGGACGGGTTGCGCCTGCACCCTGTCGGGTTGCTGTGTCCACGCCCTGCCGGGTTCCGCCGCCCGTAGCCGCCGCTTCGGCGGAGGGCGATTTCTTGCCTTTTCATTTTTATTTATCGAAAATAGGGTTATCTTTGTAGCAGTATATGCAAATTTTAACGAATATGATGAAGAAACTCTCCTTTATCGCCGCGATTTTCGCGGTCGCCATCGCCTCGGTAGGCTGCCATTGCGGCCGCGGCGGCGACGGTTACACGATCGAGGACGGCGTGATCGTTTTCGATACGCCGGCCCGTGCCGCGGGCCAGCAGTCGGTGCTGGGGCTCGCCGTGGCGCCGATCGAGACGGTCCGTGTGGGCTTCGTGGGGCTGGGCATGCGCGGCCCGGGCGCCGTCGAGCGCTTCACCCACCTCGACGGTGTCGAGATCAAGGCCCTCTGCGACCTGCTGCCCGAGCGCGTCGAGGCTTCGCAGAAGATCCTCGCCGCGCGCAACTTCCCCGAGGCCGCTTCGTACAGCGGCGAGGAGGGGTGGAAGGAGCTCTGCGAGCGCGACGACATCGACCTGGTCTATGTCTGCACCCCCTGGCAGCTCCACGTCCCCATCGCCGTCTACGCCATGGAGCACGGCAAGCATGTCGCCGTGGAGGTTCCCGCCGCCATGTCGCTCGACGAGTGCTGGGCGCTGGTCGACACGGCCGAGCGCACGCAGCGCCATTGCATGATGCTCGAGAACTGCGTCTACGACTTCTTCGAGCTCACGACGCTCAACATGGTCCAGCAGGGGCTGCTGGGCGAGGTGCTCCACGCCGAGGGCGCCTACATTCACAACCTCGAGCCCTTCTGGCCCTACTACCAGGGTAACTGGCGTCTCGACTTCAACCAGAGCCACCGCGGCGACGTCTACGCCACGCACGGCCTCGGCCCCGCCTGCCAGGTGCTCGACATCCACCGCGGCGACCGCATGAAGTACCTGGTGGCCGTCGACACCCCCTCGGTCAACGGCAAGAAGATCGCCGCCGAGAGCATGGGCGCCGAGACCTTCGCCAACGGCGACCAGACCACCACGCTCATCAAGACCGAGAACGACCGCACGATCCTGCTCCAGCACAACGTCTACACGCCGCGTCCCTACGACCGCAAGTACCAGGTGGTCGGCACCGACGGCTATGCCAACAAGTATCCCGTCTCGGGCTATGCCTTCCGCGCCGCCCAGGTGTCGAAGGATCTGCCCGACCACGAGAAGCTCGACGAGCACTCGTTCCTGCCCGAGGATGCCAAGCGGGCGCTCATGGAGCGCTACAAGCACCCCATTCTGCGCGATATCGAGGAGAAGGCCCGCGAGGTAGGCGGCCACGGCGGCATGGACTTCATCATGGACTACCGCCTCGTCTACTGCCTCCACCACGGCCTGCCGCTCGACCAGGATGTCTACGATGCGGCCGAGTGGTCGTGCATCGGCGAGCTCACGGCCATGTCGGCCGCGCACAACAGCGCCCCGGTGGCCGTGCCCGACTTCACGCGCGGCGACTGGAAGAAGATCGACGGCTACCGTCACCGGATGGCCGAATAATTCCGTTCGAAAAGGTATTTTTATAAAAGATACGTTATGGATATTACGAAAACCGCTCTTTCGGGCAAGACCCGCCGCGAGCACGACCTGCTGGGCGAGCTGGACATTCCCGTCGAGTACTATTTCGGCGTGCAGACCATGCGTGCCGTGGAGAATTTCCACATCAGCCGCGTGCGGCTCAACTTCTTCCCCGAGTTCATCAAGGCGCTGGCCGACGTCAAGCAGGGCGCGGCGCTGGCCAACTGCGAGCTGGGGCTACTCGATCCCGCCATCGCCGACGCGATCGTTAGGGCCTGCTGCGAGCTGCGCGAGGGTAAGTTCGACGACCACTTCGTCGTCGACATGGTGCAGGGCGGCGCCGGCACCTCGACCAACATGAACGCCAACGAGGTGATCGCCAACCGTGCCAACGAGCTGCTCGGCCACCAGAAGGGCGAGTACCAGTACTGCCACCCCAACAACCACGTCAACCTCTCGCAGTCGACCAACGACGCCTATCCCACCGCCACGCGCATCGCGCTGGTGCGCAGCATCGAGAAGCTCGTCGCCGCGCTGCGCGAGCTCATCGCCGCGTTCCACGCCAAGGGCGAGGAGTTCGCCCACGTCATCAAGATGGGCCGCACGCAGCTGCAGGACGCCGTGCCGATGACCCTCGGCCAGGAGTTCGAGGCCTACGCCGCGACGCTCACCGAGGAGATCGCCCGCCTGGAGTCGAACATGCACCTCTTCTACGAGATCAACATGGGCGCCACGGCCATCGGCACGGGCATCAACGCCGATCCCGACTACGCCGGTCTGTGCACCAAGCACCTCTGCGAGGTGACGGGTCTTCCGCTGGTCGAGGCTTCGAACATGATCGAGGCCACGAGCGACACGGGCGCCTTCATCATGAACTCGTCGGCCCAGAAGCGTCTGGCGGTCAAGCTGTCGAAGATCTGCAACGACCTGCGTCTGCTCTCGTCGGGTCCCCGCTGCGGCCTGAGCGAGATCAACCTGCCGCCGCGCCAGCCCGGCTCGTCGATCATGCCCGGCAAGGTCAACCCCGTCATCCCCGAGGTGGTCAACCAGGTGGCCTTCCGCGTCATCGGCAACGACCTGACGGTGACGGCCGCCGCCGAGGCGGGCCAGCTCGAGCTCAACGTCATGGAGCCGATCATCGTCCACTGCCTCTTCGAGAGTATCGAGATGTTGATCAACGCCATGAACACGCTGCGCGAGAAGTGTGTCGTGGGCATCACCGCCAACGAGGAGGTCTGCCGCCGCATGGTCTACAACAGCATCGGTCTGGTCACGGCGCTCAACCCCTACCTGGGCTACGAGACCTCGACCCAGCTGGCCAAGGAGGCGCTCGAGACGGGCAAGGGCATCTACGACCTCGTCCTCGAGCACAAGCTCATGAGCGAGGAGGAGCTCCACCGCATCCTCGCCCCCGAGAACATGGTCAAGCCCCGCAAGATCCTGCGCAAGTAGGCGCGCGTCCGACTATAGGCAAAAGCCCCGGAACCGATTCGGTTCCGGGGCTTTCGCTTGCAGCAGTCGTCGTGTGCGGCCCGGGGTAGAGGCTCGCGCTGTTGTGTAGTGGCTGGGGCAGAGGCGGCGCACCGCCGTCCGTCGCCGCGTGGTTTCGGCGCCGCCCTCGCGCCGCCGGGAGCCCTCCCGTCCGTCCGCTATGCGTCGGCCTTGGCGTGCTCGGAGAACTCGCAGCCGAAGCGCTCGACCATCATGTTGTCCAGCTCGTCGGCCCGCTCGGCCAGCCCCACGATGTTGCGCAGGATCTCCTCCTCCGAGTCGGGTCGGATGTCGGCCAGGTGGATGCGGTAGGCGATGTAGATCTCGCGCCCGTCGATGCCCATCTTGTAGGGACCCTGGTCCTCGGTGAGCAGGTACTCGAGCACCGGCTCGACGTCGCGCTTCGGGAGCAGGACGATCGGTGAGGTCGAGAAGAGGTAGTTGTTGTCGTAGACGAAGATGCGCACGAGCGAGCTGCCCCGGTGGAAGCGCCAGAAGTCGTAGCCCGCGCGCGCCAGCACGGGGTCGATCCCCATGGCCGCGATCGCCCGCTCGACGAAGGCCCCCAGCGGCGAGGGCTCGCGCTCGTCGAAGGCTCCGGCGGGGAGCTTGTCGCCGCACGAGGGGCAGAACTCCTCGGTCTCTGCGATCAGCTCGTCGCAGCTGCCGCACTGCACGTGGTAGCGCGTGCAGTCCATCCCGTCGATGGTGCCGAGCAGCGTGCGCAGCGTCTCCACGCGCACGCCGAAGCCCATGTTGTCGGCGTCGCTGAACTTGCTCACCGTGACGCCCACCACGTCGCCCCGGTCGTCGAACATCGGTCCGCCCGAGTTGCCGGGGTTCACCGCGGCGTCGGTCTGGATGTAGTATTTGCCGTTCATCAGCTGCTTGGGCGACGAGACGGCGCCCTCCGTGACGGTGAAGGGCATGCCGTAGGGGTAGCCCGCCACGCGCACGCGACGGCCGATCTGGAGCGAGTCGTCGGCCGCGAGGCTGAGCGACGGGAGCGCCGAGAAGTCGCCGTCGGCGGCCAGCAGCGCGATGTCGACCTCGGGATTGACCAGCACGACCTGCGCGCGGTAGGGGTTGTCCTCGTTGTCGTGGATGGCCACCGTGCGGAAGCCTTCGACCACGTGGTAGTTGGTGACGAACAGGTCGTACTCCTTCAGGTAGAAGCAGCTGCCCGAGCCGCCGGCGTGCGTGACCTTGTATACGAGTTTGTAGAATGTCTGCTGTTCCATATCCTTACTCCTTGTTTTTGGCCAGACCCATCATCCGGCGCATGAACCCCTGCATTTTTTTCACGACTTCGCCGGCGACATCCCCGCCGTCTTCGTCCTCCTCGTCGTCGCCCGGTTCGAGGTCGTCCTCCATGATCCGCTCCATCGCGCCGTAGAGCGTCCGGGCGGCCTTTTCGAGCGGTTGGCCGTCGGCCTTCGCGAGCGCTGCGGCCACCACGGCGTTCAGGTCGTCCTGCACGTCGTTGTAGAAATACATCTCGTAGAACTTGTAGAGCAGACGCACCGCGGCGCGCTCCCAGTTGCCCGTGTCGATCGCCTGCCCGGCCTCCTCGTAGACCTCCTTCATGTTCTCCTGGACGTTGGCGAGTGACGAGCGGCGCTTGGGCGAGACGAGCATGGCCACGTAGTAGAGGTCGGCCGCGAGCTCCTCGTCCGATGCCGCGGCGAGCCGCTCGAGGAAGGCGCGCCCCTTGGCCGTCAGCTCGGCCACGGGCAGCTCGCGGTCCATCTCGTCGACGGCTCGGTCGAGGTCGTTGAGCAGCTGGCCCTGGGGCTGGGCGAAGTAGGCGATCTGGTAGAAGGCCGTGTCGATGACGTTCCACGCGTAGCCGTACTGGCGGTTGGCCTCGTACTCCTTGACGGCCTCCAGGCAGTCGCGGCAGGTCGATCGGATCGCCCCGACGATGCGCCGCAGCTCGGCGGCGGGGTAGGGGGTGGTGCGCGGCGAGTAGCAGCGCTGCGCGCCGAACTTGGTGCAGAACTCGTCGTCATAGCGGTCGCCCACCTGGCAGATGTTCGACAGGATGTGGTAGATCTTGTGGGGGTGGGTCTGCGACAGCGGGCACGCATACTCCATGCGGAGCTTGTCGCCGCGCAGACGGAACGAGGGCAGCATGAGCTTGTTGAGCGAGAGGTCGGCGACCTGGCGCAGCATCGCTACGCGGCCCTTCTCGGGCAGCGAGAGGAAGTCGGCGCCGATTTCGAGGCGCTCCTCTGCGATCCGGATGTCCACGACGATCGAGCCGTGGGGGATGTGGAACTCGTCGCCCGCGGCGTTGCCGTAGCGGGTGCGGAACTCCGGGTTGAGGAAATCGAGCAGCCGATGCAGCGCCTCGACGAAGCGCCCCTTGCCGTAGGCCTCGATACTCTCGCCCCAACGCTCCGATGCGACCTTGCTCTCGGTCGAGGCCAGCACCGGTTTTACGAATGACGGAGTGGTTTTCATTGTCTTGTCGAAAGTTTGGGTTAAGATCGTTCCGCCGCCGGACCCGGCCGGGGCCCGATGCGGCGGATTCCATGCCGCAAGATACGAAAAAATATGCGACGGCGGAAGTCCCGGGCCGTCCGATTTTCGCCCGGGGACCTTCGGCGGCAAAGATGGCGGCACCGATGGCGACGCGGTGCGGCGGACGGGGTTTTCGGCGGGGTGTGGGCCGGCATGCGAAGCGCCCGGCCGCGGCACAACGGGAGAGACGTTCGGATAGGTTATTCGACGTAGGTGATGATATCGCCGTATTCGTCAGTAACAGCATCCAGATACCATTGGTCGATTGTGTGGTATTTGTAAACCAGCAACGAGGTAAGGTCGGGGTTCTTGTTGCATGTCAAAATCTGTAAATCCCTACATTTGTTGACATCCAATGAGGTTAGTAAGTTATTACTGCAACCTAACTCCCACAATGCAGCGTTATTGCTGACATCCAAGGAAGTCAGTTGGTTGTCACTGCAGGCTAACCAGACCAACGCCGTATTGCCGCTGACATCCAAGGAAGTCAGTTGGTTGCTGTCGCAGAATAACAGCTCTAATGCCGTGTCGTTTCTGATATCCAACGTGGTCAGTTGGTTACTGCTGCAGGATAAACCCGTCAATGCCGTGTGGTTGCTGATATCCAACGAAGTCAGTTGATTGTTCCCGCAGAGCAAACTCTCCAAAGCCGGGTTATTGCTGACATCCAACGAGGTCAGCTGGTTGTTGCTGCAGGATAAACTCGTCAATGCCGTATTGTTGCTGACATCCAACGAGGTCAGTTGGTTGTAGGAACATACTAACTCCCATAATGCCGAATTTTTGCTGATATCCAAGGACGTCAGTTGATTGTTATCGCAGTGTAAATACTCAAACGCCGTGTTGTTGCTGACATCCAACGAGGTCAGCTGGTTGTTGCCGCAGGATAAACTCGTCAATGCCGTGTTGCTGACATCCAAAGAGGTAAGCTGGTTGTCGTAGCAGAATAAATTCATCAATGCCGTGTTGTTGCTGACATCCAACGAGGTCAGCTGGTTGTTGCTGCAGGATAAACTCGTCAATGCCGTATTGTTGCTGACATTCAACGAGGTCAGTTGGTTGTTGTCGCAGTGTAAATACTTAAACGCCGTCTTGTTGCTGACATCCAAAGAGGTAAGCTGGTTGTCGTAGCAGAATAAATTCATCAATGCCGTGTTGTTGCTGACATCCAACGAGGTCAGCTGGTTGTTGCTGCAGGATAAACTCGTCAATGCCGTATTGTTGCTGACATTCAACGAGGTCAGTTGGTTGTCACTGCAGGCTAACCAGACCAACGCCGTATTGCCGCTGATATCCAAAGAAGTAAGCTGGTTGTGGTCGCAGTACAACTCCCATAATGCTGTGTTGCCGCTAACATTCAACGAGGTCAGTTGGTTGTGGGAGCAGTCTAAATACTCCAACGCCGTAAAATAGCGGATTTCATCCATATTACGAATCTCCAAGCTGTCTACGTCGAGACGAATCAGCGCAGCCGCCTCCTCCCGGGATATTCGACCGTCTCCGTTTTGGTCGACACCTTCAGCCAGCAGGGCCTCCAGGAACCGGGAATCCTTGAATTTGATAATCGCGTCGCCGTCCTCCGTTCCGCTCTCCGAGCAGCTGCAGATTGTCAGGGCTGCCAGGGTAAATAGAAATAACTTTTTCATTTTCAGTGTGTTTTTTTGATTGGGTTTTTCCGCCACGGCATCATGCGGCCCGGCCACGAAGGGTTGTTTCCGACCTATTGCGGGCAATCGTTGCGTTACTTTTTTTGTGCCGACCGCGCGGACCTATCGTCGAATCCTTTCACCCGCCCTGCCGCGACACGGCGGGAGCGGGACGGGATCGATCGACTATTCGACATAGGTGACGATATCGCCGTATTCGGCAATAAGAGCATTCAGATGCTCTTGGACCATTGGATGGTGGTATTTGTAAGCCAGCAACGAGGTAAGAGGATTCCCCGAACAACTCAAATTTATTAAGTTCCTACATTTATTGATATCCAACGAGGTCAGTTGATTGCTGCCACAGTATAAATAGAGCAATTCTGTATTGTTGCTGATATCCAACGAGGTCAGCTGGTTGTCGGCGCATCTTAACTGCTCCAATGCCGAATTGTTGCTGATATCCAACGAGGTCAGTTGGTTGTAGACACAGAATAAATGCTCTAATGCCAGGTTGTTGCCGATATCCAACGAGGTCAGTTGGTTGTGGGAACAGTCTAAATACGTCAATGCCGTATTGCGGCTGATGTCCAGGGAGACCAGTTGATTATCCCCGCAGTCCAAACGCTCCAAAGCCGGGTTGTTGCTAATGTCCAAGGAAGTCAGTTGGTTGTTCCCGCAGAGCAAACGCTCCAAAGCCGGGTTATTGCTGACATCCAACGAGGTCAGTCGGTTGACGTTGCATTCTAAATGTTTCAAATCTGCGTTGCTGCTGACATCCAACGAAGTCAGTTGGTTGCCGCTGCATTTCAAAACTCTCAAATCCGCGTTGTTGCTGAAATCCAACGAGGTCAGTTGATTGCCGAAACATTCTAAATACGTCAATGCCACGTTGTTGCTGACATCCAACGAGGTTAGTTGATTTTTATTGCAGTATAACTCCACCAGTGCCGTAAAATAACGGATTTCATCCATAGTACGGATCTCTCGACTGCTTACGTCGAGACTAACCGGCGCAGCCGCCTCCTTTTTGGATATCCGGCCGTCGCCGTTCTGATCGACCCCTTCGGCCAGCAGGGCCTCCAGGAAACGGGGGTCTTCGAATTCGATAATCGCGTCGCCGTCGGTCGGCTGCTGCGAGACGACGAGTTCCTTCGAAATCTCCCCGCACGTAAACGTAAAGGTTGCATTGCGCTCCTCGAATCCGGTATTCTCCGTCGCCTCGAAAGCGACCTGTCCGTTGTCGCCTCCCTCCGTTTGAGAGGGTGCGCACCACGGTTCGCCGCCCGTCAGTTGCCATTCGGCGTCGACGATGGCGCCGCTGTACTTCAGCGAAATCCGAACGGACTTCGTCCCGCCCTGCACCTCGAAAATCAGGTTGTCGGGTGACAGATCGATATCCGTCACTACCGATTCGGGTTTCGGATCGTCCTCCGTTCCGCTCTCCGAGCAGCTGCAAATTGTCAGGGCTGCCAGGGTAAATAGAAATAACTTTTTCATTTTCAGTGTATTTTTTGATTGGGTTTTTCCGCCACGGCATCATGCGGCGCGGCTACGAAGGGTCCGTGCCGAACTGTTGCGGGAGATCGCTGCGCTCCCTTTCCGGGAAGATGGATTTTGTTTGCCGCATCCACTCCTGCTGCGGCGGGTTTGTGCAAAAAGAAAGTGTGGAGTCGTTCGTTTATCTGACGATAGGCATTTGGCGTGGCCCGAGAACAAATAAACAATACCCCACACCGAATAGTATATATCGGGAATGATATATGCCTATACACGGTGATGAGTGTTCGTATTGCCTATCCTCGTTCTCTAAAATCGCCAAATTTTATCGTCAAGGATTAGCGAAACACTTTCACTAAACTTAATATGTCCGCTGCCCGCAGGGACAGCACCACAAAGTTAGAAAATGTTTTCCAATACGCAACACCCACGGGGTATTGTATGACAAAGGTCTTGAAAATAAAGCGTCTTTCCAAGCGTGCCGGCTATGGATTCGCAACTTTGTTATTCGTAAATTGGAGGTGCGTAGCGCGGTAGAGACTCGGGCGTGTGTGCGGTTTGAGATGGCGGCCCGCGGCCAGCGGAGGACGCAGGTGGACGGCCGCGAGCGGTGCGGCCCTCCGTCCGAGGTGGCTGCGGGCCGCAACTCTTCGGGGTTTCTCGGAGAGTGTCGGTACGTAACGGGGTAGTTCCAAGAGGCGGGGCGCTGTCGAAAATCCGAAGCGCTGCGCGCTGGCCCCGAAATGCAAAAAAAAGCCGCTTGCAATCATTTGCAGCGACTTTTTTGCCTTCCGCGCCATGCCTTGCGGCATTTTCGGATTTTCGAGCCGAATCCGAGATTTGAACTCGGGACCCCTTCATTACGAGTGAAGTGCTCTACCGCTGAGCTAATTCGGCCTTCGAAGAGCACTTGGGCTCTCTTTGGGACTGCAAATATCTGAAAAAAATATTTCCCTTCAAAATTTTTCGGCCGAAATTTCACTTTTCTTTCGTATCTTCGCGTAAAATCCGATCCCGAGATGATTACCTTCCTGGTTTGTCTGGCGCTGCTCGTCGTCGCCTACTTCACCTACGGCCGCTATCTGGAGCGGATCGCAGGGGTCGACGAGCATGCCGCGACCCCCTGCCGGCGGCTCTGCGACGGCGTGGACTACGTGCCGCTGCCGCGCTGGAGGGTCTTTCTGATTCAGCTGCTCAACATCGCCGGCACGGGGCCGATCTTCGGCGCCGTGCTGGGCGCCTGCTTCGGCCCGGTCGCCTTCGTATGGATCACGCTGGGCGGCATCCTGCTGGGTGCCATGCACGACTACCTCTCGGGCATGATGCTCGTGCGCAACGACGGGTTGAGCATCCCCGAGGTCGTGGGCCGCTACCTGGGCGGCGGCATGCGGCATTTCATGCGCCTCTTCTCGGTGGTGCTGCTCGTGCTGGTGGGGGCCGTCTTCCTGCTCAGCCCGGCGCAGCTGCTCGGTGCGATGGTCCCGTCGGTCTCCACGCCCGCGTGGGTGTGGATCATCCTGGCCTACTACTTCGTCGCCACGCTGCTGCCCATCGACAAACTCATCGGGCGCGTCTATCCGCTCTTCGGCGTGGCGCTGGTGGCGATGGCCCTGGGGCTGCTCGTCGCCGTCGCGGCGGGGCCCTGGCGCATCCCCGAGCTGACGACGCTGGCCAACTTCCAGCTCCGCGCGGCCGAGCTGCCGATCGTCCCCACGCTCTTCATCACCGTCGCCTGCGGCGCCATCTCGGGCTTCCATGCCACGCAGTCGCCGCTCATGGCCCGCTGCGTCGACAACGAGCGCGCCTGCCGTGCGGTCTTCTACGGCGCGATGATCTCCGAATCGATCATCGCCCTGATATGGGCCGCCGTGGCCATGGCCTTCTTCGGCGGTGCGGGCGAACTCTCGACGGCACTCGCCGCCCACGACAACAGCGCCGCCTGGGCCGTCGACGCCATCTCACGCGGCATGCTGGGCGTCGCGGGCGGCCTGCTGGCCCTGCTGGGCGTCGTCGCCGCGCCCGTCACCTCGGGCGATACGGCCTTCCGCTCGGCGCGGCTGATCGTCGCCGACATGTTCCGTCTCGACCAGCGCAGCCGGCGCCGGCGCCTGGCCGTCTGCCTCCCGCTGCTGGCCGCGGGCTACCTCATCACGCAGGTCGACTTCGCCGTCGTGTGGCGTTACTTCGCCTGGACCAACCAGACGCTGGCCGTCATCGTCCTCTGGACCATCGCGGCCTACCTGGCCGGGCGGCGAGCCAACGCGTGGGTGGCGATCCTCCCGGCCCTCTTCATGACCTTCGTCTGCGCCTCGTTCGTCTTCGTCTCCGACCAGTTCCTGGGCATGGCCGACCGCACGGCCGCCTATGCGCTGGGCGTCGTCGTGACGATCGCGGTCGGCTTCATCATGTACCTCAAACTCCGTCGCGATGCAAAAAGCAACCCTTAACCCCACTCCCGACCAGACCTTCGAGCTTGTCGGCGAAGGCCCCTACGATTTCGTCCGCATCCTCCGTCACAGCCGCCGCATGCAGGCCGAAGGCGATGTCGAGGGGGCGTGCAACGAGCGGTTCCACGCCTTCCAGCGCCTGGCCGAGCTGTTGCCCGAGGACGAGGAGGTGATTCTCGAATGGTCCCACCCCAACTCGCGGGCGGCGCTCGAGGTGGTCCATGCCTCGGCCATCGACCACTTCCTGGTCAACGATTTCGAATTGTCGGCCGCGCTGCTGGAGCTGCTGCTGGAGCTCGACCCCGAGGACCATCTGGAGGGGTGCGAGCTGCTGGCCTTCGACTACCTGGCCATGGACGAGCAGGAGCTTTTCGACGAGACGATCAACGATCTGTCGGACAAGAGCGCCGCGCGCGAGCTGCTGCTGCTCTGGGCGGGTTTCCGCCGCGACGGGCGTCTGCCCGAGGGCGAGCTGCTGCGGTTCCGCACCCGCTTCGCCCCCTACTTCGCCGAGTTCGCCGCGGCCGACCATCCGGCCGACGCGGCCTATCTCACGGACATCGAGAGCGAGCACCCCTCGCTTGCGGCCCAGGCCCGCGAGCTGTGGCTCCGAACCGAGAACCTCTGGGTGCTGTGGCCCGGGTTCGTCGAGGCGCTGCGGCGGGCCGCCGGATGCAAATGACCGAAAACCAATTCGTAACCCTATGAAACCCCTTCTGCTGACCGCGGCGCTTCCCGCCGCTCTGCTGGGCGCCTGCGCCGATCGTGCGGAGGCGCCCGAGCGTCCCAACATCCTCTTCATCTACGCCGACGACCTGGGCATCGGCGATCTGAGCTGCTACGGCGGTGTGATCCCCACGCCCAACCTCGATCGCCTGGCCGCCGAAGGCCAGCGCTTCACCAACGCCTATGCCACTTCGTCGGTCAGCACGCCGTCGCGTTTCGGCCTGCTGACGGGCATGTATCCCTGGCGCCAGCGCAACACGGGAATCGCCCCCGGAAACTCCGAGCTGATCATCGATACGGCCTGCTACACGCTGGCCGACGCCCTGCACGGCGCGGGCTACGGCACGGGCGCCGTGGGCAAGTGGCATCTGGGTCTGGGCCCCGCGGGAGGCACCGACTTCAACGTCGAGATCCGTCCCGACGCCCGCGACATCGGCTTCGACTACGAATACGTCATCCCCGCGACAGTCGACCGCGTGCCCTGCGTCTTCGTCGAGAACGGCCGCGTCGTGGGGCTCGACCCCGCCGATCCGATCACGGTGAGCTACGGGAGCAAGGTCGGCGACTGGCCCACGGGACGCGAGAATCCCGAGCTGGTGCGCATGCACCCCAGCCCCGGGCAGGGTCACGACAACACGATCGTCAACGGCATCCCGCGCATCGGCTTCATGACCGGCGGCCGTGCGGCGCTGTGGGTCGACGAGGGGATCGCCGACACGATCGCCACCAAGGCCGTGCGTTTCATCTCCGACCACGCCGACCGTCCCTTCTTCCTCTATATGGGCACCAACGACGTCCACGTGCCGCGCATGCCCCATCCCCGTTTCGCGGGGCGTAGCGGCCACGGGTCGCGCGGCGACGTGATCCTCCAGCTCGACTGGACGGTGGGCGAGGTGCTGCGCTCGCTCGACAGCCTGGGCATCGCCGACCGCACGCTCGTCATTTTCACCTCGGACAACGGCCCGGTCATCGACGACGGCTACCTCGACCAGTCGGTCGAGCTGCTGGGCGACCATACGCCCATGGGCACCTACCGCGGCGGCAAATACAGCCTCTTCGAGGCCGGAACGCGCATTCCGATGCTGGTGCGCTGGCCCGCGCGCGTGCGGCCCGGCGTGCAGGAGGCGCTGTTCTCGCAGATCGACATCTACCGTTCGCTGGCTGCCCTCACGGGGGCCGCGCTGCCCGAGGGGGCTGCGCCCGACAGCCGCGACCGGCTGCCCGAACTGCTGGGCGAGCGCCACGAGGACCGTGCGTTCGTCGTGCAGCAGAATGTCAGCAACGCGCTGTCGATCCTCTCCGAAGGGTGGAAATACCTCGAACCCAGCAACGGCGAACGCTACAATGCGCTGGTCGACATCGAGCTGGGCAACAGCCCCTCGCCGCAGCTCTACGACATCGTCTCGGATCCGGGCGAGCGTATCGACCTCGCGGACGAATATCCCGAGCGCGTGGAGTGTCTGTCGCGCTGGCTCGACGAGATCCGGGGCGGCTCCCGGGCGAAATAGGCCGGACGGTACGACGAAATGAGGGAGCGCCCCGCGGGGCGCTCCCTCATTTCGTGTGTCGCAGCGTGCGTTGCCGGATCGCGGCCGGCGGCGGATGCCATGGGCCGGGACGACCCGTCGTCGCTGGCCCGTCGTCAGCCGGCCCCTCGGCGCCGGGACGGCTATTTCCCTTCGCGCTCTTTCTGCCGCAGTTCGCGGAAGCAGTGGCGGCAGATGGGCTCGTAGGCCTCCTGGGCCCCCAGCACGACCTGGCGCTCGTCGCCCGTCAGACGGTGGGAGTGGTGGGCGATGTTGCCGCAGCGGACGCAGATGGCGTGGACCTTCGTCACGTGCTCGGCCGTGGCCATCAGCGCCGGCATCGGCCCGAAGGGGCGGCCCGTGTAGTCCATGTCGAGCCCGGCGACGATCACCCGCACGCCGTTGTCGGCCAGGCGGCGGCAGACGTCGACGAGGCTGTCGTCGAAAAACTGCGCCTCGTCAATGCCCACCACGTCGACGTCGGAGGCCATCAGCAGGATGTTCTGCGGCGACTCGACGGGGGTCGAGCGGATGGCGTTGGCGTCGTGCGAGACGACCTCGTCCTCCGAGTAGCGCACGTCGATGCGCGGTTTGAAGATTTCGACTTTCAGGTGGGCGAACTGCGCCCGTTTCATGCGGCGGATCAGCTCCTCGGTCTTGCCCGAGAACATCGATCCGCACACCACTTCGATCCAGCCCTTGCGGCTGGCTGTTTCCAAAAACATCGCTGTCTCTCTCTTATTTTCTTCTTGTTGTCGTTCTAATCGTCCAGTCGGGTGATGCGGGCCCCGAGCGCGTTGAGCCGTCCGTCGATGTCGCGGTAGCCGCGGTCGATCTGGTCGATGTTCTGGATCGTCGAGACCCCTTCGGCCGACATGGCGGCGATGAGCAGCGCCACGCCCGCGCGGATGTCGGGCGAGGTCATGCGCGTGGCCCGCAGGCGGATGCGGTGGTCGTGGCCGATAACCGTGGCGCGGTGGGGGTCGCAGAGGATGATCTGGGCCCCCATGTCGATGAGCTTGTCGACGAAGAACAGGCGGCTCTCGAACATCTTCTGGTGGATCAGCACGGCGCCGCGGGCCTGCGTGGCGACGACCAGGAAGATCGACAGCAGGTCGGGCGTCAGGCCGGGCCACGGCGCGTCGGCGATGGTCATGATCGACCCGTCGAGGAAGGTCTCGATGCCGTAGTGCTCCTGCTGGGGGATGTAGATGTCGTCGCCCCGCTGCTCGAAGCGGATGCCCATGCGGGCGAACTGCGCGGGGATGATGCCCAGGTTCTCGTAGGAGACGTTCTCGATCGTGAGCTCCGAGCGGGTCATCGCCGCCATGCCGATGAAGCTGCCCACCTCGATCATGTCGGGCAGCAGCGTGTGTTCCGTCCCTCCGAGCGCCTCGACGCCCTCGATGGTCAGCAGGTTGGAGGCGATGCCCGAGATGCGGGCGCCCATGCGGTTGAGCATGCGGCAGAGCTGCTGGAGGTAGGGCTCGCAGGCGGCGTTGTAGATGGTCGTGGTGCCGCGGGCCGTGACGGCCGCCATGACGATGTTGGCCGTGCCCGTCACCGAGGCCTCGTCGAGCAGCATGTAGGTGCCCTGCAACCGCTCGGCCTCGACGGTGAAGAACTCGTCGGCCGAGTCGAAGTCGAAGCGGGCGCCCAGCTTCCGGAAGCCGATGAAGTGGGTGTCGAGCCGTCGGCGGCCGATCTTGTCGCCGCCGGGCTTGGGGACGTAGCCCCGGCCGAAGCGGGCGAGCATGGGGCCGATGAGCATCACCGAGCCGCGCAGCCGCGCGCAGCGGCGGCGGTAATCCTCCGAGCGCACGTAGTCGAAGTCGATCTCGCGCGCCGTGAAGGCGTAGCTGTCGTCCGAGAGCCGTTCGACCTCCACGCCCATGCAGCGCAGCAGTTCGATGAGCTGCATGACGTCGAGTATGTCGGGGATGTTCCTCACCACCACGCGCTCGGGGGTGAGCAGTGTGGCGCAGAGGATCTGCAGGGCCTCGTTCTTGGCGCCCTGCGGCGTGATGCGACCGTGGAGGCGGTGTCCTCCTTCGACCTTGAATTGTGCCATGGCGGTATGCGTTTTTTATATTTTGCCGAGCGGGAGTATCTAAGACAACGTCAAAGATACGGATAAACCGGGAGCAAACCAACTTTCGGGTCGTGCGAAAACAGACACGCTTCGGTTTCCCGAAGCGTGGCGGCCCGCGGCCACCCCCGGCGGAGGGCCGCACCGTTCGCCGATCGCTCACGGGCGCCTTCGCCGGCTGCGGCACGGAAAAGAGCCCTGCGGCACCGCCGGTTTGCCGCAGCGGAGTATCTTCGACGAAGTAAAGGTAGGAAAAAACGGGGATGATCCGTGCCTTTCGGGCTCGGAAAGAAATATTTTCGTGAAAAATTTTTGCGGATCACTTTTTTGTTGTACTTTTGCAATCCGTAAAAATGTCTGAAACAATAAAAAGAATATAGCTATGGCAATGAAGAGAACCTACCAGCCCTCGCGCCGCAAGCGCATCAACAAGCACGGTTTCCGTGCCCGTATGGCTACGGCCAACGGCCGCAAGGTGCTGGCTGCGCGCCGCGCAAAGGGCCGCAAGAAGCTCACCGTATCGGACGAGTCGACGTTCAAGTACGCCTAATCGCTCCGAGCGACGATCGAGGCCGACTGCGAAGTCGGCCTTTTTCGTTGCCGCCCGGTGCCGAAGCCGGCGCTTGCGGTGAGGAACGCGGATTTTAACGACGGAAAAACGAGCGGAAGATGAACGAAGGAGCGAAACGGCCGGCCGCATGGTCGGTGCGCAGGGCCTCGGAGGCCGATGTGGAGACGATCCGCGGGCTGGCGGCGGAGGCCTTTCCGGCGACCTATGCCGCGATTCTCACGCCGGAGCAGATCGACTACATGATGGAGCGGATGTACTCCGCCCGAACGATCCGCCGCGAGATGGAGGCGGGGCAGGCGTGGTTCGTCGCCGAAGAGGCGGGCGAGCCGTGCGGCTACCTGGCCGTCGAGTGCGAGGGCGCGGCGCTGTTTCATTTGCAGAAGATTTACCTTCTGCCGCGTTTTCAGGGCGGAGGGCGTGGCGCCCGGCTCTTCGGGGCGGCGCTCGACTACGTGCGGAGCACGTGTCCCGGGCCGTGCCGCATGGAACTCAACGTCAACCGCCACAACGCGCGGGCGCAGCGCTTCTACGAACGGATGGGGATGCGCCGGCTGCGCGAGGGCGACTTCGCCATCGGCGGCGGCTACTACATGAACGACTACATCATGGGGCTGGAGCTGGGGCGATGAGTCGCTCCGGGGCCGGCTGCGGCTGCGGAAAATAGCGACGGTTGTTCAACTATTGCGAGTCGCAGCCTGCGAAGAAAAGCAACGAGCCATAGGCGAAGTTGCGGGCCTTCGCTGCCGGAGGCTGCGGCCCGCCGGCTCCGAAAGGAGCCGAGTTTACAAAGGAAAAACAATTCGCCGCGAAGCGGCACCTCGACTGCGCACTCCGGGAAATGGCGGAGAAAGAGGACACGCAGCCGGCTGCGGGGCTTTTGAGCGGACGCGAGAAAACGCGGCCCTCCGCGCCGGGCGGCTGCTCTCTGCGCGGCTTGGAAAGCCGCCATCCTATCAAAAATCGGTTGTTCAGATATTGCGGGCCTTCGCCTACTCCTTGGCGTCCTTGAAGAGGTCCACCTCGCCGCGCTCGACCTTGCCGTGCATCGCGGCCAGCTCGCCGACGACGGGCGAGATGTACTCGATCGTATCCGCGACGGCCGACTTGCCTCCTTCGCCCTTGATGCGGTAGAGCATGGCGGCGTAGAGCGCGCGGAAGCAGAGCTCCGTATCGCTCATCCCGGGGTTGCCCAGCACCTGGCGCAGGCGCGGCAGGTGGGGTTCCAGCCGCGCGGCGGTCGCGCGGTAGTGGGCCCCGACGGGGAGTTTCATAAGCTGGAGATGCAGGTCGTGGAGATCCTGGATGAGGTGCAGCGTGTGTTCGAGGTGCCCCTTCTCCTCCTTGCCCTCTTGCCGTAGCAGCCCCGCGATGTCGAGGTACCACATGAGAAACACGTGTTTCTGCTCCTCGGCGATGTCGCGCCGCGGGGCGATGAGCGTCGAGAAGATCGCCTCGGGGCTGAACTGCAAGGCGCGGAGCAGGTCCTCCAGCTGCCAGAGGTAGAGAATGTATTCGGCGATGTTCTCGCGCCGTTTCTGTTTGGCTATATCCATCTCAGAACCATTTCTTGGTCTCCTGCCGGTGCTTGAGGAAGTACTGCTGCGACTTGAGCAGGTTGCGCGACTGGAGCACCATGTTCTTCGTCTCGGTGAGGATCCCCAGATAGAGGATCGACGCCTTGGTGTTGGACCGCGCCTCGTTGACGCGCGTGAGCTCCGACTTGATCGCCTCGGCGATCGCCTCGAAGAGCTGGTCGCGCATGGTCAGCACCGCCTCGATCTCCGAGAAGTCGCCCTCGCCCAGCATGCGGTTGATGCGGCGGTAGATCGCCTCCACGTCGTCGTTGATCGCCATCAGGTCGCGCGCCTGCTCCGACGAGAGCCCCTCGTGGCTGTTGTCGATGTGCTCGAACGCCGGGCGGGTGATGTGGAGCAGCGCCTTGGTCATCTCGTTGAGGTAGTCGACCACCTGGACGTAGTAGTGGGCCGTGTTGACGTCGCCCGACTGCAGGCGCTTGAGCGTCGGCAGGAGCGTGTATTTGCGCTCGCGCGACTGGTAGAAGAGGTCGTTGGCCTCCTTGACCATGTCGCGCAGGACCTTGCGGTTCTCCTTCATCACGGCGATCATCGTGCGGTCGTAGATCTTGGTGGCGCTCTCCATCGTGCGGCACACCTCCTCGCGCAGCGCGGCGATGATGTCGACGGTCGAGGCGGGGGCCTCCTGCGCCGGATGCTCCTCGTCGTCCTTGTGCTTGTTCGAGAAGCGGCTGCGGAAGAGGATCCATCCGCAGAGGAGGGTCACCACGACGAACGTCGCCGTGCCGCCGTAGATGAGCACCAGCCCCACGAGGAACGAGATCAGGAAGCCGCCGAAGGCGGTGACGAACCATCCGGCCACGACGGTCATGACGCCCGAGATGCGGTAGACGGCGCTCTCGCGGCCCCACGCCTTGTCGGCCAGCGACGAACCCATCGCCACCATGAAGCAGACGTAGGTGGTCGACAGCGGCAGCTTGAGCGACGTGGCCACGGCGATCAGCAGCGCCGAGGTGGTGAGGTTGACCGTCGCGCGGACCATGTCGTAGGGGGCGCCGCTGTGCTCGACGTCCTCGTATTCGAAGCGGCGGGCGATGGCTTCGCGCACGCGCAGGGGGACGACGCGCTCGATGCCGGCGTTGACGTTGAGCGCCGCGCGGACGATCGTGCGCGAGAAGAGCGACGAGCCGTACTGCTCCTGGCCGTCGTCGCCGCCCTGCGACGTGAGCGACAGCTCGGTCTTGGTCACCCGCACGATCGCCTTTTTCGAGGCCCAGAGCGTGCAGATCATGATGATGCCCGCCGTGAGCAGGATCGTCATGTTGGCCGGCACGTTCTCGGCCAGGGCGCCCATCGTGAGCGTCGTGTCGCCGGCCGCGCGGGCGATGTTGTAGGCGTCGAAGCTGGCCACCGGCACGCCGATGAAGTTCACCAGGTCGTTGCCGGCGAAGGCGAGGGCCAGGGCGAAGACGCCCGAGAGGATCGTGATGCGCAGGATGTTGATCCGAAAGCGCTGGATGAAGAAGAGCACGAGCGAGCAGACCGCCCAGCAGATCAGCAGCGCCAGCGGCAGGTTGTCGTCGATCCACGCGACCGCGGCGTTGCCCGCCAGCAGCGTCTTGAGCCCCTTGAAGACGGCGAAGTAGACGATGGCCGTGAGCGAGGCGCCGCACCACAGCGACCCGTAGCGGCGGAAGGGCGTCGTGTAGCGGAACGAGAAGATCATGCGCGAGAGGTACATCACGAAGCTGCCGCACGTGAAGGCGATCACCACCGAGAGGAGGATCGCCGAGACGACGCCCATGGCGCGCGAGGTGTTGATGTAGTCGCCCAGCGAGGCGATGCTCAGCGCCGGGTCGCTCGATATCTTGAATACGGTGACGGCGATGGCCGAGCCCAGCAGACAGAAGATCAGCGACACGGTGGTCGACGTGGGCAGCCCCAGCGAGTTGTAGAGCCCTAGCAGGATGACGTTGGCGAACATCACGCCCAGATAGAGCATCATCACCTCGTGGAAGGTGAACAGCCCGGGGTTGAACATGCCGCTGCGGGCGACCTCCATCATGCCGCTCGACGTCGCCACGCCGATCAGGATGCCGACCGAGGCGACCGTCAGGACGGTCTTCACCGTGGCGGCTTTCGAGCCGAGGGCCGAGCTGAGGAAGTTGACTGCGTCGTTGGTGACGCCTACGAAAAGGCCGGAGACGGCCAGCAGGCCCAGGATCCCGACGATGACGGTGTAGATTTCGCTCATGAAGTGTGAGTATGGGTTCTCCGCGAACAAATGTAAGGCAAATATTTCGATCGGAGCCCGCGGCCGCCGATTGTTAACGTTAATTTAACGTGTCCCGGCCGCGTGTCGGGCGGTCGTGCGGTGTCGGGCAGTCGTGCGGTGTCGTGCGGTCGTGCGGCGGGCCTCCACCCGCGCGCCCGCGGCGCGGGAAGAGGCAGACGGCCGGCCGAAAAATCGGCGAAGGGCGCGATTTCGGCGTGCGGCGGGCCGCCGTTTCGATATTTTTTGTTATTTTTGAACGATCGTACACCGAAACCTAACCCCTATCCCGATGAAAAAACTTCTCCTCCTCGCAGCGGTCCTCGTCGCGGCCGCATCGTGCACCCGGCACCAGCCCTCGTGGCAACTCGTCTGGCAGGACGACTTCGACACGCTCGACCCCACGGTCTGGAGCCGCATCCCGCGCGGCGGGAGCGACTGGAACAACACCCACACCACCGACGACGAGCGCTGCTTCGCCCTGCGCGACGGCAAGCTCGTCCTGCGCGGCATCGTCAACGACGACCGCTCGGCCGATACGGCCGCCTACCTCACCGGCGGCGTCGAGACGCGCGGCAAACGCGCCTTCGACGGCGGCCGCATCGAGATCCGCGCCAAGCTCGGCGCGGCGCGCGGCGCCTGGCCCGCCTTCTGGCTCATGCCCTTCAAGGAGGAGCACGAGGGGTGGCCCCACTGCGGCGAGATCGACATCATGGAGCGTCTGAACCACGACACGATCGCCTACCAGACCACACACTCTGCCTATTCGTCGGCCTTCGGCGGCGGCCTGGGCATCAAGAACGACCCGCCCCACGGCGGCATCGGCGCGATCGATCCCGACGACTTCAACGTCTACGGCGTCGACCTGTGGCCCGACAGCCTGGTCTTCCATATCAATGGCCGCCGCACCTTCGCTTACCCGCGCATCGAGACCGACAAGCCCGGCCAGTTCCCCTTCGACCGCCCCTGGTTCCTGATGCTCGACATGCAGCTGGGCGGCTCGTGGGTCGGCGCGGTCGATCCGGCCGAACTCCCCGTCGAGATGGAGATCGACTGGGTCCGTCATTACCAATGGAAATAACACATAAAACCGATACGAATGAACCGTAAGATTCTTCTGGCCGCCCTGTGGCTCGCGGGAGCCTCGACCCTCTCCGCCGCACCTGCGGCCGACCGTCCCACGCCGGAATACCGCCTCGACCCGCAGGTGGTCTCGGTGGGCAAGGAGCCCGCGCGCGCGGCCTTCATGACCTATGCCGACCGGGCGACCGCCCTCACGGGCCGCTACGAGCGGAGCGACTACTACCGCCTGCTCAACGGCACGTGGAAATTCCTCTACGCCGACGACTGCCGCACGCTGCCCTCCGACGCGACGTCGCCCGCGCTCGACGACACGGCGTGGAGCGACATCCGCGTGCCGGGCAACTGGGAGCCCCAAGGCTTCGGCACGGCCATCTACACCAACCACCAGTACGACTTCTGCACCTACCGTCCCCAGCCGCCGCAGCTGCCCGAGGCCACGCCCGCGGGCGTCTACCGCCGCACGTTCGAGGTGCCTGCCGAGTGGGAGGGGCGCAACGTCTACCTCCATCTGGCCGGCGCCAAGTCGGGCGTCTACGTCTTTGTCAACGGCCGCGAGGTGGGCTACAACGAGGATGCGAAGAACCCCGCCGAGTACCTTTTGGACGACTACCTGCGTCCGGGCGAGAACTCGCTCGCGCTGGTCGTCTACCGCTACAGCACGGGCTCCTACCTCGAGTGCCAGGACTTCTGGCGCATCAGCGGCATCGAGCGCGACGTCTTCCTCTGGTCGCAGCCCAAGGTCGCCGTGCGCGACTTCCGTCTGCGCTCGACGCTCGACGACGCGTACCGCGACGGCGTGTTCGGCATCGAGGCCGAGGTGCGCAACAACGGCACCGCCGTGTCGGATGCGGAACTCGGCTACGAGCTGCTCGACGCCGCGGGCCGCTGCGTGGCTTCGGGGAGCCGGCGGGCGACCGTCGCCGCGGGCGAAAGCGTCACGCTGCGCTTCGACGCCACGGTGCGCGACGTCGCGAAGTGGAGCTCCGAGGCCCCCAACCTCTACCGGGTGCTGCTGACGCTCGGCGAGGGGGGCCGCACCGCCGAGGTGATCCCCTACCACGTGGGCTTCCGCCGCATCGAGCTCTCCGAGCTCGACCGCAAGGACGAGAGCGGCGAGCGCTACCGCGTGCTGCTGGTCAACGGCCAGCCGGTGAAGTTCAAGGGGGTCAACATCCACGAGCACAACGAACGGACGGGCCACTACGTCGACGAGGCGCTCATGCGCCGCGACTTCGAGCTCATGAAGAAGCACAACTTCAACGCCGTGCGCCTGTGCCACTACCCGCAGGACCGCCGCTTCTACGAGCTCTGCGACGAATACGGCCTCTACGTCTACGACGAGGCCAACATCGAGTCGCACGGCATGTACTACGACCTGCGCCGCGGCGGATCGCTGGGCAACAACCCCGCCTGGCTCGCCGCCCACATGGACCGCACGCGCAACATGTTCGAGCGCAACAAGAACTACCCCTGCGTGACCTTCTGGTCGCTGGGCAACGAGGCGGGCAACGGCTACAACTTCTACCAGACCTACCTCTACGTCAAGCAGGCCGACCGCGGCCTGATGGACCGCCCGGTCAACTACGAGCGCGCGCAGTGGGAGTGGAACTCCGACATGTACGTGCCGCAGTACCCCGGCGCCGGGTGGCTCGACGCCATCGGCCGCCGCGGCAGCGACCGTCCCGTGGCCCCCTCGGAGTACGCCCACGCCATGGGCAACTCCACGGGCAACTTCGCCGGGCAGTGGGAGGCGATCTACGCCTACCCCAACATGCAGGGCGGCTTCCTCTGGGACTGGGTCGACCAGGGTCTGCTGGTCCGCGATGAAAACGGCCGCCCCTACTGGGCCTACGGCGGCGACTTCGGCGGCGAGTACACCCCATCGGACGGCAACTTCTGCTGCAACGGCGTGGTGAACCCCGACCGCACGCCCCATCCGGCGATGGCCGAGATCAAGCACGTGCAGCAGGAGTTCGGCTTCGAGAAGGCCGACGGCAACCGCGTGAAGATCACCAACCGCCACTATTTCACCCCCGCCGACGGGCGGTTCAAGGTCGTCTGCCGCCTCATGCGCGACGGCGTCGAGGTCAAGTCGCGGACGCTCGACGTCGGCCTCGCACCGCAGGAGGAGGCGCTCTACGAGACCTTCTCCGAGGCCGACATGGCGGTGCCGGGCGAGTACTTCGCCGACCTGTCGGTCACGCTCGCGCGCGCCGACGGCTGCCGTCCCGCGGGCTTCGAGATCGCCACGGGTCAGATTCCGCTCCAAGGTACCCCCGCACTGAAACCCTTCGCGCGCAAGGGCCCGGCGCTGACGGTGACCGACGCCGACGGGCAGATCGCCATCTCGTCGTCGCGCGTGCGTTTCGTCTTCGACCGCCGCAGCGGCGCGGTCGTCTCCTACCGCGTGGGCGGCGTGGAGTACTTCGACGACGGTTTCGGCCTGCGTCCCAACTTCTGGCGCGGCCCCACCGACAACGACTACGGCTGCGGCCTTCCGAAGCGTCTCCAGGTGTGGAAGGAGGCGAGCCGCGACTTCGACGTGACATCGGCCGCGGCGACCGCCGAGGGCGACGCCGTGAAGCTCTCCGTAGCCTACCTGCTCCCCACGGGCAACGGCTACTACACCGACTACACCGTATGGCCCTCGGGCGTGGTGGAGGCCTCGGTGCGTTTCACCCCCACCGACGGCCGGGCCGCCGAGGCGGGCACATCCGACGCCGAGCGCACGGCGACCTATACCCCCGGCAGCGAGGGGCGCGGCGACCGCTCGAAGCTCGACGTGCCGCGCATCGGTCTGCGTTTCCGCCTGCCCGCGGCGATGGAGCGCATCGAGTACTACGGCCGCGGTCCCGGGGAGAACTACCAGGACCGCAACGCCGGCTCGCTCGTGGGCCGCTATGCCGCCACGGCCTCCGACATGTACTTCCCCTACGTCCGCCCGCAGGAGAACGGCCACCGCACCGACGTGCGCTGGGTGCGCTTCGATGCGCCGCGCGGCCGCGGGCTGGAGGTGCGCGCCGACAGCACGCTGGAGTTCAACGCCCTGCGTAACAGCGTCGAGGATTTCGACAGCGAGGAGTGCACCGCGCGTCCCTACCAGTGGCGCAACCTCACGCCTCAGGACAAGGTCCACGACGAGGCGGCGGCCCGCAACTCGATGCCGCGTCAGACCCACGTCAACGACATCTCGCCGCGCGACTTCGTGGAGGTGTGCCTCGACCTGCGCCAGCGCGGCGTGGGCGGCTACGACAGCTGGGGCTCGCAGCCCGAGCCGTGGCACATGCTCCCGGCCGACCGCGCGTACCGCTGGGGCTTCACGCTGATCCCGCGATAGGACCGGCGCGGCAAGCCGCCCATACCGAAAAAGCCCGGAGCGCAGGCTCCGGGCTTTCCGTTTTCGCCCTCAAATGGCAACTCCTCGGAAGACATGCGGCCCGCATCTCCTTCCGGCGAAGAGTCGAATTTAGCAATTAAACGGCGGCTCTTTGAGCCGCGCAGCCCGTCCCCGGAGAAGTGTCGTTTTTTCCGGGCGGCTCAAACCTTGGCTCTTTGAGCCGTGCGGGCCGCAACCTCCCCCGAGCGGGAGGAGCTTTCTCCATGCGAGTTCAGCTCGCCAGCCCCGTGCGGGCCGCAGCCTCCGGCGGCGAAGGCCCGCAACTCGTTCCCACTCGTGCGCCCTTCGCAGGCTGCGCCCCTAACCGACAAGACAGCGCAGCCTGCACAGAACAACCGCCCGGCGCCGCGGGCCGCTCCGTTCGCTTTCAGCGCGCGCGCCCTCCGCCGCCTCGTTCCGAACAGGCCCGCGGCACGCCCCACTTCGCCCATGCCGCGAGGCCGCCCCGTGGCAGATGCGACAAGCGCAAAAAACGCCGGCCCGGAACAGTCCGGGCCGGCGTCACACAACTATGAGGGGTCGAGCCGACGGAGGGTAAGCGCTCCGCGATCGGCCCCGGATTCGAACTTTTTATTTTAAAACGGTTGTGGGTTGGTCGGTCATTTTTCGTGCCGGTTGTTTTCGGCAGGACAAATATAGACATAAAAATTCGAAAAACAACTCTTTTTTGTTGTTTTTCGATAAAAATCGCACGATATACCGATAAATGGGGACGCGACATCCCGCTTGCCGGGCTGGCCGGTTGCAGCCGGCTGCCGTCGTTACTCCTCCCCGGTCGCCACGAACTTGTAGAGCTGGTCGCCGCGGCGGATGACGCCCGGCGTGCGGATGGCGCACAGCTGCCCCTGCACCACCGCCTCGCAGGGCGCGCCGTCGGGGCCGTGCAGCTCGTCGAGCCGCTGTTCGGCCACGCCCGTCGTCGCTCCCATGAAGAAGATCTCCTCGCCCCGGGCCAGCGGGGCCGCCTCGACCGCCACCTCGGCCACCGAGAGCTTTTTGTAGAAGTTGACCACCTTGCCCACGTAGACCTTGCGGCGCGTGGCCGACGAGCCGTAGGCCGGGCTGTGCTCCACCACGGGCCGGCCGGCGTAGTAGCCCTCCCAGAAGCCGCGGTTGAAGACCGTCCGGAGCCGCTCCTTGAGTTCGGCGGCCGACTCGGGCGTGTACGTGCCCGCCTCCATCGCCCGCAGCGCCTGGTCGTAGCACGCCACCACGCGCCGCACGTATTCGGCGCCGCGCGCACGGCCCTCGATCTTCAGCACGCTCACCCCCGCGCCGATCATCCGGTCCAGAAAGTCTATCGTGCAGAGGTCCTTGGGCGAGAGGACGTAGCGGCCGTCGACGTCGAGCGCCGCGCCGGTCTCCTTGTCCGTGACGGTGTATTTGCGGCGGCACAGCTGGCGGCACGCCCCGCGGTTGGCCGAGCAGCCCGTCTCGTAGAGCGAGAGGTAGCACTTGCCCGAGATCGACATGCACAGCGCGCCGTGGGCGAACATCTCGATCCGGACCCGCTCGCCGCGCGGACCGCGGATGTCGTCGCGATCGATCGTGCGGCGGATCGCCGCCACCTGTTCGAGTGAGAGCTCGCGCGCCAGCACCACCGTGTCGGCCCACTGGGCGTAGAAGCGCACCGCCTCCGAGTTGGAGATGTTGCACTGGGTGGAGATGTGGACCGCCTGCCCGATGCTGCGGGCGTAGCGGATCGCCGCCATGTCCGACGCGATGACGGCGTCGACGCCCTCGGCCTTCGCGCGGTCGATCACCTCGCGCACCGCCTCCAGCTCCTCCTCGTAGACGATGGTGTTGACCGTGAGGTAGCTGCGTACCCCCGCCCGGCGGGCGATCGCGACGATGCGCCCCAGGTCGTCGAGGGTGAAGTTGGCCGCCGAGGCCGAACGCATGTTGAGCCGGCCCACGCCGAAGTAGACGGCGTCGGCACCCGACTGGATCGCCGCGGCGAGGGATTCGTAGGAGCCCACGGGGGCCATGATCTCGATCTCGGAACGTCGCATGGCCGGTCTATTTCGTGCGTCCTACGAGGCTCTCGGCGAAGGCGCGCAGCGGCGCCTTGCGGGCGGGATCGACCGCGAGCGTGTCGAGCACCGAGAGGGCCCGGTCGAAGCGGATGCGGATCTGCTGCTCCGTGAGGCGCGGCACGTCGAGACGGTCGTAGAGCGCCTTCACGCGGGCGATCTTCTCGGCGTCGGTGAGCGCAGCGTCGCGGTAGGTGCTGCGCAGCACCTCGCGGTCGGCCTCGTCGGAGCGGCTCATCGCCGTGACCATCAGATAGGTCTGCTTGCCTTCGAGGATGTCGCCGCCGATGGCCTTGCCCAGCCGCTCGTCGCCGTAGCTGTCGAGCAGGTCGTCCTGCAGCTGGAACGCCAGCCCCAGCTCGACGGCGAAGCGGCGCAGCTTGCGGCACTCCTCCTCCGATGCGCCGCCCAGGAGGGCGCCGATCACCGTGGGGCCGGCCAGCAGCGCCGAGGTCTTCAGCTCGATCATGTGCATGTATTCGACCACCGACACCTTGGGCTTGCTCTCGAAATCCATGTCGTACTGCTGCCCCTCGCACACTTCGAGCGCCATGTCGTTGAACACGGCGAGCACCTGCGGCAGCCGGGCGGGCGGCACGGCGCTCAGCAGCCGGTAGGAGGAGATCATCATCGCGTCGCCCGAGAGGATGGCCACGTTGCGGCCCCAGCGGGCGTAGACCGAGGGCTTGCCGCGGCGCACGGCGGCGTTGTCCATGATGTCGTCGTGGAGCAGCGTGAAATTGTGGAACACCTCGACGGCCGCCGCCGCGGGCAGCGCCGCCGCGATGTCGTCGGAGAAGAGCCCCGCGGCGAGCAGCAGCAGCATGGGGCGGATGCGTTTGCCGCCGCCCGCGAGCGAATAGCCGATGGGGGCGTAGAGAAGCTGGGGTTCCGCCGGAAGTTCGGTCTGGCCCAGGTAATTCTCGAACGCAGCGAGCAGTTGATCGGTATTTTGCATTTTTTCTGGAGTTTTTTAGCCTGAAATCTGTCCCAAAAGTAAGGAAAAAGTTTGGAGTAGCCGAATTTTGCGCTAACTTTGAAATAGAATATTCACTAAAACCACTGCACCATGAAAAAACTCGCTATCGGCGTGGACATCGGCGGTATCAACACCGCTTTCGGTCTCGTGGACGAGAACGGAGACCTCTATGCCGAATCGGTCATCTCGACCAAGAAATATCCCTACGTAAGCGACTATCCCGCCTATATCGCCGACCTGTGCTCGTCGATGCGCGCGCTGGCCGACAGCCTCTCGTTCGACTACGAGCTGGCCGGTATCGGCATCGGCGCCCCCAACGCCAATTTCCACCAGGGAACGGTGGAGATGCCCGCGAACCTCTGGAAGTTCGCTCCGGGCGAGACCGAGCTCGACGAGCAGCGCCGGATCTTCCGCATCGCCGCCGACATCTCGCAGAGCTTCGGCGGGCTGAAGACGCTGGTGACCAACGACGCCAACGCCGCGACGATCGGCGAGATGATCTACGGCAACGCCAAGGGGATGCGCGACTTCGTCATGGTGACGCTGGGCACGGGCCTGGGTTCGGGCTTCGTGTCGAACGGCGAGATGATCTACGGCCACGACGGCTTCGCCGGCGAGCTGGGCCACGTGGTGGTCGAGCACAACAACGGCCGCGAGTGCGGCTGCGGCCGCCGGGGCTGCCTGGAGACCTACGTCTCGGCGACGGGCATCAAGCGCACGGCCTATGAGCTGATGGCCCGGATGACCGCTCCGAGCAAGCTGCGCGACATCGCCTTCAACGACCTCGACGCCTCGATGATCTCGGCCGCCGCCCAGCAGGGCGACCCCGTCGCGCTGGAGTGCTTCCGCTTCACGGGCGAGATGCTGGGCCGCGCGCTGGCCGACGTGGTGACGATCACCTCGCCCGAGGCGATCTTCCTCTTCGGCGGTCTGTCGAAGGCCGGCAAGCTGATCTTCGAGCCCACGCAGTGGTATATGGAGGAGAACATGCTGTTCGTCTTCAAGAACAAGGTCAAGCTGCTGCCGAGCGGCATCCAGAACAAGAACGCCGCGATCCTGGGCGCCTCGGCGCTGATCTGGCAGGCGCAGAACAAATAGGGGCTCCGCGCCGCCCCTTCCGACCGCCTCCGCCTCTGCTGCGGGGGCGGTTTTTTTCGTGGTTCCGGGGCCGGCGGCCCCTCTCTTCCGGCGCTTTCGGCGCTTTCGGTTTGCTCGGTGTGCCGGTGTGCGGCGCGTTCCCGGCGTGCGGCACCTCTCGTTCCGGTTCGCGGAGGGCCGCTGGGGAGCCGTCGGGGTGTTGCCGGGGAGCTACCGGGCGGGGCGGGGTGTGCCGGGCGCCGTGTCGGGGGCGAGCCGGTTCGAAACGGCGGTGCCGTGCGCCCGCGCCGCCGTCTCCATTTCTTTATTATCTTTGCCGTGCGAACGTAATCGCTTCCGAGAAAACATGGTCGCTTCCGCTCAACTTCCCGACGGCCCCGACGGCGTGCCGATGCCCCGCCGTCTGGGCGCCATCCTCGCCGTGGCCTTCGGCGTGGGGCTCTCGGTGCTCGACAGTGCCATCGCCAACGTCGCGCTGCCCACCATCTCGCGCGAGCTGGGTATCTCGTCGGCCGACTCGATCTGGATTGTCAACGCCTACCAGCTGGCCACGGTCGTCGCCCTGCTGCCCCTCTCGGCCCTGGGCGACAGCCTGGGCTACCGCCGTATCTACGCCGCGGGGCTGGCGCTCTTCACCCTCGCCTCGGCCCTCTGCGCGGCCGCCGGATCGTTCCCCGTGCTGGTCGCCGGGCGCATCCTCCAGGGGTTCGGCGCCGCGGCCGTCACGTCGGTCAACACCACCCTGATCCGCATCATCTACCCACGGGCCCGGCTCGGCCGCGGCATGGGGCTCAACGCCACGGTGGTCGCCGTCTCGTCGGTCGCGGGTCCCACGGTCGCCGGGGCGCTGCTCGCCGTCGGCGACTGGCCGTGGCTCTTCGCCGTCAACCTGCCGATCGGTCTGGTCGCCTGCCTGCTGGCCCGCCGCTTCCTGCCCGACAATCCGGTGCTCGTCGGCGGCCGCACGTTCCGCTGGCGCGATGCGGCGCTCAACGCCCTGACGTTCGGCTGCATGATGCTCTCGGTGGAGGGGCTTTCCCACGGTGTCGACGGCCGCGCGGTCGCCGCGGGGCTGGCGCTCGCGCTCCTCTTCGGCTGGCGTTTCGTGCGCAGCCAGCTGCGCGTCGCCCGTCCGCTGCTGCCCTTCGACCTGCTGCGTATCCCCATCTTCTCGCTCTCGATCCTCACCTCCGTCTGCTCCTACTTCGCCCAGATGCTGGCGATGGTCGCCCTGCCCTTCTACCTCCAGCACGACTGCGGCTACGACGCCGTGCGCACCGGGCTGCTGCTCACGGCGTGGCCCGCCGTCATCGTCTTCGCGGCCCCCGTCGCCGGGGCGCTCGTCGGGCGCATCCACCCCGGCGTGCTGGGCGGTGCGGGGCTGGCGCTGATGGCGCTGGGGCTGCTCCTGCTGGGGCTGCTGCCCGCCGATCCGACGCCCGAGGCGCTCGTCGTGCTCCTCGCGGTGTGCGGCCTGGGTTTCGCGATGTTCCAGTCGCCCAACAACAGCCTGCTGATCGCTTCGGCGCCGCGCGAGCGCAGCGGCAGTGCCAGCGGCATGCTCGCCACGGCGCGGCTGGTGGGGCAGACGGCGGGGGCCGGGGCGATGGCGCTGATCTTCCACCTCGTGCCCGGCGACAGCACCCGCGCGGCGCTGCTCTCCGCCGCGGCGTGTGCCGCCGCCGCCTCGCTCACGGGCTTCTCGCGCCTGAAGCTGCCGCTGCCCGAGGCGCTGCGGCGCCGGGGGTAAGGACTGCTTTGTCGGCTGCGCCTCCATCGCGCCTTCGCTGGCTGCGGACTGTTTCTATTCTGTGCGTCAGCCACAACGGATTTTCTTGTTCTTTCTTCAAAGAAAGAACCAAAGAAGGTTGCGCACGCAGAAAATG
>CANASP010000019.1 GCA_947364365.1 uncultured Alistipes sp. | reverse complement strand
CGTAGATCTGGCCGAGGTTCATTCGCGAAGGCACGCCCAGCGGGTTCAGACAGATGTCGACGATCGTACCGTCCTCGAGGAACGGCATGTCCTCGTCGCGCACCACGCGCGCCACGATACCCTTATTACCGTGACGGCCGGCCATCTTGTCGCCCACCTTCAGCTTACGCTTCTTGGCGATGTAGACCTTGGCCATCTGGATGACGCCCGTCTGCGGCAGCTCGTCGCCGTTGGTGAGGTTGTACTTCTCGCGCTTGATGGCCGCGTCGGCCTTCTTCCACTCGATGGTATAGTTGTTGACCGTAGCCTCGATCAGCGCGTCGGTGTGCGCGTCGCCCGTCCAGCGGCAGGGTCCCAGGTTCAGGTAACCCATGCCCACGCCCGTCTTCTCGTCGACGTTCTTCAGCGCGAGCTCCTCGAAGAGCGCACGCGTGAACTTGGTGCCGGCACCGTAGAGCTCGACGCCGAAGTAGTCGGCGATGCCCGTCGCGGTCTTGCCTTCGAGCAGCGAGCAGAGCTTGGCCACCAGGCGCTCCGTGAGCTCGGCGATCTGCCCGGCGAACTTCTCGTCGAGCTTCTCCAGCTGGAGCTTCTCGGCGCTCTTGCCCTTCTTGCCCTCCTTGCCGGCACGGCTGTAGAGCTTCGTGTCGATCACCACGCCGTGCAGCGAAGGCTGCGCCTTGAGCGAGGCGTCCTTCACGTCGCCGGCCTTGTCGCCGAAGATCGCGCGCAGGAGCTTCTCCTCGGGCGAGGGGTCGCTCTCGCCCTTGGGGGTGATCTTACCGATCAGGATGTCGCCCGGATGGACATTGGCGCCGATGCGGATGATACCGTTGGCGTCGAGGTCCTTCGTGGCGTCCTCCGAGACATTGGGGATATCCGACGTGAGCTCCTCCACGCCGCGCTTCGTGTCGCGGACCTCCATGATGTATTCGTCGACGTGCACCGACGTGAAGATATCCTCGCGCTGGATGCGCTCCGAGATGACGATGGCATCCTCGAAGTTGTAACCCTTCCAAGGCATGAAGGCCACCTTGAGGTTGCGGCCCAGCGCCAGCTCGCCGCGCTCGGTCGAGTAACCCTCGGTGAGGATCTGGCCCTTGGTCACCTTGTCGCCGGTGAGTACCGTGGGCTTGAGCGTGATCGAGGTGTTCTGGTTGGTACGGCGGTAACGCGGCAGCTCGTAGGTCGTCACCTCGGGGGCGAACGACGCGAGAATCTCGTCCTCCGTCCGCTCGTACTTCACCTGGATCTTGGTCGCATCGGCGAAGACCACCTCGCCGTCGCCCTCGGCGACGATCTGGATGCGGCTGTCGGTGATCATGTCCCGCTCGATACCCGTGCCGACGATCGGGGCTTCGCAGGTCACCAGGGGCACGGCCTGGCGCATCATGTTCGAGCCCATCAGCGCGCGGTTGGCGTCGTCGTGCTCGAGGAAGGGAATGAGGCTCGCGGCGATCGAGGCGATCTGGTTGGGAGCCACGTCCATGAGGGTCACCTCCTTGTCGGTCACCACGGGGAAGTCGGCACCCTGGCGCGCCTTGATGCGGTCGGGATGCAGGAAGTGGCCGTCGTCGTCGATCGGCATGTTCGACTGGGCGACGATCTGCCCCTCCTCCTCTTCGGCCGAATAGTAGCGGATGTGCGCGTTGTCCATGTCGATCACGCCCTCCTCGACCTTACGGTAGGGGGTCTCGATGAAGCCCATCGGCGAGATCTTGGCATAGACGCACAGCGACGAGATCAGACCGATGTTCGGGCCTTCGGGCGACTCGATCGGGCAGAGACGTCCGTAGTGGGTGTAGTGCACGTCTCGCACCTCGAAGCCGGCGCGGTCGCGCGACAGACCGCCGGGACCGAGGGCCGACAGACGGCGCTTGTGGGTGATCTCGGCCAGCGGGTTGATCTGGTCCATGAACTGCGAGAGCTGCGAGGTGCCGAAGAACGAGTTGATCACCGACGAGAGGGTCTTGGCGTTGATCAGATCCACCGGGGTGAAGATCTCGTTGTCGCGCACGTTCATGCGCTCGCGGATGGTGCGGGCCATGCGCACGAAGCCCACCGAGAACTGATTCGACAGCTGCTCGCCGACGGTGCGCACGCGGCGGTTCGACAGGTGGTCGATGTCGTCGACGTCGGCCTTCGAGTTGATGAGCTGGATCAGGTATTTGATGATGGCGATGATGTCCTCGCGCGTCAACGTGCGGATAGCCGGATCGGTATCCAGATCCAGCTTCTTGTTGATGCGGTAACGGCCCACGTCGCCCAGGTCGTAACGCTTGTCCGAGAAGAAGAGCTTCTCGATGACGTCGCGCGCCGTCGCCTCATCGGGCGGCTCCGAGGCGCGCAGCTGTCGGTAGATGTAGACCACGGCCTCCTTCTCGGAGTTGCAGGGGTCCTTCTGCAGCGTGTTGTAGATGATCGAGAAGTCGATGCCCGAGAGATTCTCCTTGTGCAGGAGGATCGTCTTGGCGCCACTCTCGATGATCGCGTCGATGTGCTCCTCCTCGAGCACCGTCTCGCGATCGACGATCACGTTGTTGCGCTCAATCGAAACCACCTCGCCCGTATCCTCGTCGACGAAGTCCTCGACCCAGGTCGAGAGCACGCGCGCGGCCAGCTTGCGGCCCACGGCCTTCTTGAGCGTCGATTTCGAAACCTTCACCTCGTCGGCCAGGTCGAAGATCTCCAGGATCTGCTGGTCGGCCTCGTAGCCGATGGCGCGCAGCAGCGTCGTGACGGGGAGCTTCTTCTTGCGGTCGATGTAGGCATACATCACGTTGTTGATGTCCGTAGCGAACTCTATCCACGAACCCTTGAAGGGGATGATACGCGCCGAATAGAGCTTGGTGCCGTTGGTGTGCATGCTTTGGCCGAAGAACACACCGGGCGAACGGTGGAGCTGCGATACGATCACGCGCTCGGCACCGTTGATGACGAACGTACCCCGTTCGGTCATATAGGGAATCGTCCCGAAGTAGACGTCCTGAACGGCGACGCCGAAATCCTCGTGCTCGTCGTCCGTGCAGTAGAGCTTCAGTTTGGCTTTCAGCGGCACGCTGTACGTCAGACCGCGCTCGAGGCACTCCTCGATCGAATAACGCGGCGGGTCGATATAGTAGTCGATGAACTCCAGAACGAAGTTGTTCCGGGTATCCGTAATGGGGAAATTCTCCTGAAACACCTTGTAGAGGCCCTCGTTCTTACGATTCTCGGCCGTGGTGTCCATCTGGAAAAAGTCCCGGAAAGATTTGAGCTGAATCTCCAGCAGATCCGGATAGGGCACCCGGTTCTTCACTGTCGAAAAGCTGATTCGCTGTTGTTGTTTTGCTGTGGACATCGTCAATCCATGAATTAGATGAAGCGCAGTTGTCGGCGGGCCACGCAACCCGAAACAGGGGCAGAACCCCTTTTATCCCGTCAAAGCCCCCGATTCAGGCACAATAACCCCGGGAGCATCCTAACATTCCAAAGAGGGGACACAGCTCTCACTCGGCACTTCCACACTCTTTAGATCAAGAAAAGGCATAGAGCCAACACGCGGTCGACCCTATACCTGTTTCCGTTCGAACGGCCGAAACTACTTGAGCTCGACCTCGGCACCTGCCTCCTCGAGCTGGCCCTTGATCGACTCGGCCTCCTCCTTGGAGACACCCTCCTTAACGGCCTTGGGAGCACCGTCTACGAGAGCCTTGGCGTCGCCCAGCGACAGGCCTGCGATCTCCTTAACGACCTTGATAACCTGGAGCTTTGCCTGGCCGGCGCTCTTCAGGATCACGTCGAAGGTCGACTTCTCGGCGGGAGCGGCCTCACCTGCAGCAGCGGGGGCTGCAACGGCAACAGCGGCAGCAGCCGGCTCGATGCCATACTCCTCCTTGAGGATCTGAGCGAGTTCGTTTACCTCGGTAACCTTCAGGTTAACCAGTTCTTCAGCAAGTTTCTTTACGTCTGCCATAGTTGTAAGCTTATAAATTTGTTTTTAATTCTTGATTGTGATTAGTTGTTTCTCGATTCGAGCGTCTTCACGAGGCCCGCAATCTTCTGACCTGCATTAGCCTGCAGTGCGGAGATAACATTCTTCGCAGGCGACTGGAGCAGAGCGACGATATCGGCGATGAGTTCCTCCTTCGACTTGATGTTGCACAGCGCATCGAGCTGATTGTCGCCGACATAGACGCAGCCCTCGGCGAAAGCCGCCTTCAGCACGGGCTTGTCCGAAGTCTTACGGAAGTCCTTGATCAGGACGGCCGGAGCCTTCGCTACGTTTGCGAACATGATCGAGGTGGGACCCTCCAATACCTTTACCAGATCAGCATCCGCCTTCTCAACCTTCTCGAGCGCCTTGGTGAAGAGGGTGTTCTTGACGACCACCAGCTTCACGTCGCTCTCGAAGCACTTGCGACGCAGGGCAGCAGTCTGACCGGCGTTGAGCGCCTCGATGTCGGCGATATAGAAGTGAGGATAGGTCTGAAGCTGCTCGGCGAGGCTGTCAATGACAACCAATTTTTCTTCCTTAGTCATCTTGTCTGTCCTCCTTCTTATTTGGTTTCAACGGATTTGGAATCGATCTGCAAGCCGGGGCTCATCGTGGTCGAGAGATAGATACTCTTCACATAAGAACCTTTGGCTGCCGACGGCTTGAGCTTGATGATCGTGTTGAGCACCTCCTTGGCGTTCTCGACGATCTGCTCGGGCGTAAACGAAATCTTGCCTACCGACGTGTGGATGATACCGAACTTATCGACCTTGAAGTCGATCTTACCGGCCTTGACCTCCTGGACGGCCTTGCCGACCTCCATGGTCACCGTACCCGTCTTGGGGTTCGGCATCAGACCGCGGGGACCGAGGATACGGCCCAGCGCACCGACCTTGCCCATCACGTTGGGGGTGCAGATGATCACGTCGACATCGGTCCAACCGGACTTGATCTTGTCGACGTACTCGTCCAGACCTACGTAATCGGCACCGGCTGCCTGTGCCTCGGCCTCCTTCTCGGGAGTGCAGAGCACCAGCACGCGGACCTTCTTACCGGTACCGTGGGGCAGCGTGACCACGCCGCGGACCATCTGGTTCGCCTTGCGCGGATCGACACCCAGACGCACGTCGACGTCCACCGAAGCGTCGAACTTGGTGAACGTGATTTCCTTCAGAAGAGCGGCAGCCTCCGCGAGCTTGTAAGCCTTGGCAGGCTCAACCTTCGCGTAGGCGATTTTCTGATTTTTTGTCAACTTACTCATCTTCTCTTCGCATTACATGTTAGGAAATTCACCGACGACGTTGATACCCATGCTGCGAGCCGTACCGGCGACCATACGCATGGCGGCCTCGACGGTAAAGCAGTTCATGTCGGACATCTTGTCCTGGGCAATGGCGCGGACCTGCTCCCACGTAACTTCACCGACCTTGGTACGGTTGGGCTGCGCGGAGGCCGTCTGAACCTTGGCTGCTTCCTTGAGCTGGACAGCTACGGGCGGCTGTTTGACGACGAAGTCGAACGACTTGTCGCTGTAAACCGTGATGATGACCGGAAGAACCTTGCCTGCCTTGTCCTGCGTGCGCGCATTGAACTGCTTGCAGAAGTCCATGATATTGACTCCCTTGGAACCCAATGCGGGGCCTACCGGGGGCGAAGGGTTGGCGGCACCACCTTTGATCTGCAATTTAATAAATGCAGCAACCTCTTTTGCCATAGTTTTCCTTGTTAATTATTCTTTTTCCACTTGTGTGAAGCTCAACTCCATAGGAGTCTTGCGCCCGAATATCTTCACCGATACCGTGAGCTTCTTGCGCTCGTTGTCGACAGTCTCAATGGTACCTTGGAAGCTTGAGAAAGGACCGTCCGTAACCTTGACGGTCTCGCCGACAAAGAAGGGTATTTCGTTCTCCTCCTCCTGTGCGTTCAGCTCGTCGACACGGCCCAAAATACGAGCGACCTCCTGCGGACGCAGCGGGGTGGCATTCATTTTGCGGCTGTCTTCCTTCGTGTCGCCGAGGAATCCCAGCACATTGGGAGTATTACGAATGATAATGGGAATTTGTCCCACGAACGCAGCCTCCACCAATACGTAACCCGGATAGGAGACCCTCTCTTTGGAGATCTTCTTTCCGTTACGGATCGTGTAGACCTTTTCGGTGGGAATCAGAACCTGCGAAATGTACTCTTCGAGGTGATTGTGACGGATCTCGGACTCGATGTACTCCTTGACCTTGTTCTCCTTACCGCCGATGGCGCGTACTACGTACCACTGTTTCTTAATTTCGCTCATCGCACAGGAGACAATTAACGGCCAAGATTACCCAGAGTCTTGTAGATGGCGGCCATCAGGTTCTCGAAGGTCAGGTCCATAGCAAGCACGACGATAGCGAAGATGACCGAAGCCACCATCACCACGATCGTGGAGCTCTGGAGCTGCGGGAACGTGGGCCACGTCACCTTGTTCACAAGCTCGTTGTAGGATTCTTTAACGTAATTGAACATATCGTCGTTTTCGCTTTACTTGGCAGGAGCAGAGAGATTCGAACTCCCATCAACGGTTTTGGAGACCGCTATTCTACCCTTGAACTATGCTCCTAAAGAAGAGGCGATGCGGTGGGCACCGCCTCCGGAATTATGGTGTGAATTACTTCACGATCGACAGGATCTGACCTGCACCTACCGTACGGCCACCCTCGCGGATTGCGAAGCGCAGACCCTCGTTCAGGGCTACGGGGTAGATCAGCTTGACGGTGATGGTAACGTGGTCACCCGGCATTACCATGTCGACGCCTGCGGGCAGGTGAACCTCACCCGTTACGTCCATCGTACGCAGGTAGAACTGCGGACGGTAGTTGTTGTGGAACGGCGTGTGACGGCCACCCTCCTCCTTCTTCAGGATGTAGACCTCGGCGGTGAACTCGGTGTGCGGGGTGATCGAGCCGGGCTTAGCGACTACCATACCGCGCTTAACCTCCTTCTTGTCGATACCGCGGAGCAGCAGACCTACGTTGTCGCCGGCCTCGCCCTCGTCGAGCAGCTTGCGGAACATCTCGACGCCGGTGCAGGTCGAGGTGAGGGTCTTCTCCTCCAGACCGATGATCTCGACGGGATCACCCACGTGGATGATACCGGTCTCGATACGGCCCGTAACTACGGTACCGCGGCCGGTGATCGAGAACACGTCCTCGATAGGCATCAGGAACGGCTTCTCGTTCTCGCGCTGGGGCAGGGGGATGTACTCGTCGACGGCAGCCATGAGCTCCATGACCTTGGCCTCCCAGGTGGGCTCGCCGTTCAGACCGCCGAGGGCCGAACCGCGGATGATGGGGGCGTTGTCGCCATCATAGTCGTACTTCGAAAGCAGGTCGCGAACCTCCATCTCGACCAGGTCGAGCATCTCGGGGTCGTCCACCATGTCGCACTTGTTCAGGAAAACGACGATCTTCGGCACGTTCACCTGACGGGCGAGCAGCACGTGCTCGTTGGTCTGGGGCATGGGACCGTCGGTAGCGGCAACTACCAGAATGGCACCGTCCATCTGAGCGGCACCCGTTACCATGTTCTTCACATAGTCGGCGTGACCCGGGCAGTCCACGTGAGCGTAGTGACGGTTGGCCGTCTGGTACTCGACGTGAGCGGTGTTGATCGTGATACCGCGCTCCTTCTCCTCGGGTGCGTTGTCGATCGAGTCGAACGAACGGAGCTCCGACAGGCCGGCCTTAGCCAGAACGGTCGTGATAGCGGCGGTAAGGGTCGTCTTACCGTGGTCGACGTGACCGATGGTACCGATGTTCACGTGCGGTTTCGAACGGTCAAATTTTTCTTTTGCCATAGTATTAGGTATTTAAAGTTTTTTGTTAAAAATTGCGTGCCAACGTTTCAAGTTCGTCTCCGCAGAACGAGCGGGCGACACGAACTCTCCCCTTTCGGAGCGTCGCATCACACGCTGCTGCGCCGTGAGCGGAAGACGAGGCTCAAACTCGCGACCCTTAGCTTGGAAGGCTAATGCTCTATCAACTGAGCTACTTCCGCAAAAACATACCGTATCAGAGCTGGCCTCCCTTCCGCCACCGCACATGCGGCGCATCCGAAAGTCTTGCAACCCCGACCGGCATCTTATCTGTGGGAAGTGATGGATTCGAACCACCGAAGGCGTACGCCAGCAGATTTACAGTCTGCCCCATTTGGCCACTCTGGTAACTTCCCTTGTGTTCCGTTCGCCGCTGCGCTCATTTCGAATTTCGCATCGGCTTCGAGCCGATGGAGGGATTCGAACCCACGACCAGCTGATTACAAATCAGCTGCTCTGGCCAACTGAGCTACATCGGCAGAACCAATCGTTTTGGATTGCAAAAATAGATATTATTTTTTTACCGACCAAATTTTTACCGATAAATTTTCAACTATCCTGCCCTTCTCAAAGAACTGACGGTATCGCGACTCGGTACGAAGTCGAAACCGGGTGCAAAGATAGGAAAAGTTTTGAATACCGCAACACGTTCGGCAAAAAATATCGCGCACGCAGGCCGCAAGACCCAAAAAAGACGATCCGCCGCCGGCGCAGCCCCTCCCGACGCTCCATCGCACAAGCCACCGCAACCCCGGCATTTCATCGCACAAGCTCACCGCAGCCCTGACGCTCCATCGCACAGGCGGGCCGGACTTCCCGTCCGACCCGCCTGCACGCCGCCGCGAGCGCACGCCTACCGCTCCGTCTCGGCCGGCGTCACGGCCGAAACCGCCGGATCGGCGGCCGGAGCCGCATCGCCCGCCGGGGAGCCCTCCGCAGGGGCCGCCCCCTTCCTGCCGTTGTAGAGGAACCGCCGGATCTTCTGCGTCGGGGTCTTGACGAACTCCTCCTTCTCCTCGACCACCTCCGAGATCCGGGAGAAACGGCTCACCTTGGCGTTGACGAACTCCATGATCTCCTGCTTGAGCTGCTCGGTCTTGGCCTCCCAGGCCTCCTTCTTGGTCTCCCACTCCTCGCGCCAGTCGTCGATCATCGCCTCGATCTCGTCGCGGTTGAAGTGCACGAGCGCCACTAGACGCCCCTCCTGCTCGGTGACGATCGAATCGGCGATGCAGACGTGGGAGTTGAGCACGCTCTCGATATCCTCGGGATAGATGTTCTCGCCGCCCGGACCGACGATCATGTTCTTCAGACGCCCCTTGATGTAGAGCCATCCGTCCTTGTCGAACTCGCCCAGATCGCCCGTACGGAACCACCCGTCGGCGGTGAAGGCCTCGGCCGTCGCCTCGGGGTTCTTGTAGTAACCCAGCATGGCGCTCGGCGTGCGGGCCACGATCTCGCCCTGACGCGTCGCGGCGTTGACGTTATCCAACCGCAGCTCCACGCCCGGCGCCTGGGGCCCCGTCGACCCCAGCCGCACCATCGACGGCGCGGCACCCGCCAGCAGCGGCGCCGTCTCCGTCAGGCCGTACCCGATGGCGTAGGGCACCTTGGCTTCGAGCAGGAACTTCTCGGCACCGCCGTCGAGCTTCGAGCCGCCGATCCCGAGGAAACGCAGCCGCCGGCCGAAGAGCTTCATGAGCTTCTTGCCCGCGACGCGGTGGAAATAGCGGCGCATGAACCCCACGCGGTAGAGCGCCCGCCACACGGCCGTCGAGTTGAACTTGGCCAGCACCTGGTGGCGGTAGATCTTCTCGATGATCAGCGGCACGATGAGCATCACCGTCGGCCGCACGGCCCGCAGCGTGGGCATGAGCACCGACGCCGTGGGCGGCCGGTCGATGTAGACCACGCGGGCACCCATCGAGAAGGGATAGATCATGCCGATCGAACATTCGTAGGTGTGCGACAGGGGCAGCACCGAGAGGAAGATGTCGTCGCCGTCGACCGGGAAGATCCCCGCCGACATCGCGATCTGGGCGCAGAGGGCCTTGTGGGTCAGCATCACCCCCTTCGGACGCGAGGTGGTTCCCGAGGTGTAGATCACCGCCGCCAGGTCGTCGGGCTGCGGGACGCGGATCGCCCCCTTGCCGCGGACGCGCTGGGCGATCACCCCGAGGTTCTTGGTGCGGACGATGATGTTGAGCCGCTCGATCGTCGGTTTCGAGAGCTTGGTGAAGAGCTTGTCCGACACCATGAGGGCCTTGGCCTCGGAGTGCTCGATGATCATGTCGAGCTCCTCGCCCGAGAAGTCGGGCAGGATGGGCACGACGACCATGCCCGCCGCCGTCGTCGCCAGGTAGCAGACGCCCCAGTTGGGCATGCTGCTGCTCAAGAGCGCCACCCGGTCGCCCGGAACGAGGCCGGCGCCGACCAGCTCCTGCTGCACCTTTTCGATGCGCCGCCCCACCTCGGCGTAGGTCAGCTCCTCGCCCTCGAACATAGAGAAGGCGACGCGCGACGCGAATTTGTCGACGCTATTGCGAACCAGGTCGTAAAGCGTATGGATAGTCATTTGTTCGGTTTCGTGTTTGGTTAGACGTTATGACAACGCGAATTAGGGCACAAAAGTACGAACTTCCCGCCAAAAAATACTATTTTCGCGACAAAATATCGAAAATGCTCGACCGATCGGAGATAAAACGGCTTGCCGCCGAGGCGGGTTTCGACCTCTGCGGCCTGGCCCCCTGCCGCCCGCTGGAGGCCAATGCCGCATGGTTCCGCAAGTGGCTCGCCCGCGGATACCAGTCGACGCTGGGCTACCTCGAACGCAACGTCGAGAAGCGCTTCGACCCCTCGCGGCTCTTCGAGGGGGCGCAGACGGCCGTCGTCTGCGCCGTGAGCTACAAGAACCCCGCGGGCGACGGCTACCCGCCCCACCACCGGGCGAAGGTCGCCTCCTACGCCTCGACGGCCGACTACCACGACACCATCCGCGCGATGCTCCGCCGCCTGCTCGACGCACTGTGCGCCGGCCGCCCGGCGCTGCGGGGCCGCGCCTTCGTCGACTCGGCGCCGCTGGCCGAGAAGCAGCTGGCCGTCGAGGCGGGGCTGGGGTGGATCGGCCGCCAGTCGCTGCTCGTGACGCCCCGCTTCGGCACCTATGTATTATTAGGCGAGCTGCTCCTCACCGAACCCGCCGACAGCTACGACACCCCTTTCGGCGAAAACCGCTGCGGCTCGTGCCGCGCCTGCCTCGACGCCTGCCCCGCCGCGGCGCTCGTCGCCGACCGCACGGTCGACACGCGCCGCTGCATCTCGCGCCACACCGTCGAGCGCGACCCCGACCCCGCCGCGGCGCTCCACGGCTGGATCTTCGGCTGCGACGCCTGCCAGAGCTGCTGCCCCTACAACCGCCGCGCACCGCTCCACACCAACCCCACCTTCGACCCGCTCTTCGACCCCGTGGCGATGGAGCCCGAAGAGTGGCTGACGATGACGCCCGAAGCCTTCGACCGCCGCATGGGCTCCACGCCCCTCACGCGCAGCGGCCTGGAGCGCATCCGGCAGAACATCCGCAACGCCTGTCCGACCGCAGACGACGAATAGAGCGGCCCTCTCCGGCCGGCACGGCCGTCACAGGGCAGCCGGCAGACGCCGCTCGTTTTTCCTCACGTCGATATACAACAGGTCGTCGTGATCCGTTATGGCATACAACTCCCCGAAATCCCGGGGCACCAGATAATATTCGTCGAGCCCCTCGCAATCGCCTATGAACGTGTGGATATCCGCCATCCGGGCCTCGTAGACGACGAAATCGCGGTTCCAGTAGTCGATCACGAAATAGAACACGGCATTGGCATCTATCCGGTCGGGCAGATGGTAATAGGGATCTTCGCCACGACAATCCAGGCGGCTGGGAACATACTTGAAGCTCAGCCACAACGCGCGGGGATCGCCCGACACGAAAACCTCGTAGAGCCTCCGTATCACACGCTCCTTGTCGGCACCCTCCATTTTCCGCATCGCAAGCCGGTTGTCCCTTACCGCCCGCTCGATCTCCTCGTAATCGAATGACATGACACGTTCGCTTTTTATGTTCGCTTCCGCCCCTCCGACACCACGACCGTCACGACCGCCGCCACGACCAGCACGACACCCGCGCCGCTACGCACCGTGAACGGCTCGCCCAGCAGGCACGCCCCCGCGACCACGGCCGTCAGCGGCTCCAATGCGCCGAACACCGACGTGAGCGTCGGACCGATCCGCTTGATCGCCGTCACCAAGGCGATATTCGAGAGCGCCGTGGCAGGCAGCGCCAGCCCCGCGATCGACAGCCAGGTCCCCCACCCCGCGGCCAGGCGGATCCCGCCCGTCAGCAGGCCTCCCGCGACGAAGAAGAGCGCCCCGAGTCCCATCACGCAGCAGGTCAGCGCCGCGGAGGGGATCGTCGCGGCCCGGCTCCGGCGCACGCCCACGATATAACCGCCGTAGAAGAGAACCGAGGCCGCCGCGGCACACAGCCCGACCGTCCGGCTGCCGCCGGCCTCCGTCGCCGACCCCGAGGCGAGCAGCGCGGCCCCGGCCAGCGACACGACGACGGCGAACCCGACCGCACGCTGCCGCCGTTCGCCGAACAGCCCCATCATGACGAGCGCCACGAAAAGCGGATAGATGAAATGGATGGTGGAGGCCGCGCCGCTGGCGATGTTTTCATAGGCCACGACCAGGCTCAGCGACGTGGCGGCCCGCAGCACGGCGAGCGACAGCACCGTAGCCCGCTCCCGGCGGCCGATGCGCAGCCGCTCGCACCGCACGACGGCGAACAGCGTCAGCGCCGCCGCGGCGATTCCCCAGCGGTAGGCCAACACCTCGAAGGTCGAGAAGCCCTCGCCGAGCAGCCTCAACGTGAAGAGCGGAGCCAGTCCGAACGTCGCCGACGACAGCGCCGCCATCGCGTATCCGCCGGCCTTGCCCCGCGCAGCGGCCGAACCGTTCCGAGCCATTGCCGTGCCTCCGTCAGAACGCCGCCTCGCGCTCGGCTTCGTTGTCCTTCTCCTCGAGGTCGTCGCCCTCCCAGTCGAAGGCCTCGAAATCGCGGCGGCCGCCCAGCGAGAAACGCGTATAGGTGATCGGCAGCCCCATCTCCAGGAAGCGGCTCTCGTAAGCCGTCTTCACCGAGAGGGTCTCGTCGGCGAAGCCCGTGCCGTAGATGTCGGCCTCGCTCGCCTCGCACCGAAGGCCGTAATGGCGGATCACCGCACCGGTGTAGGCGTAGAGGTGTTTCGAGTCGGTCTTGAGGTTGATCGCCCCGTCCTCGCGCAGCAGCCGCGCGTAGCGCGCCAGAAAGAGCGGCGAGGTGAGGCGCTTCGAGGCCCGGCGCGTCTTGAGCTGCGGATCGGGGAAGGTGATCCACAGCTCGTCGACCTCGCCCTCGGCGAAGAGCGCGTCGATGAACTCGATGCGCGTGCGCAGGAAGCCCACGTTGGTCATACCCCGCTCGGTGGCCGTTTTCGCGCCGCGCCACATGCGCGCCCCCTTGATGTCGATGCCGATGTAGTTGCGCGACGGATCGCGCTCGGCGAGCGCCACCGTGTATTCGCCTTTGCCGCACCCCAGTTCCAATACGATCGGGCGGTCGTTGCGAAAGAAGTCGCTGCGCCAGCGCCCCTTGAGCGGGTGGTCCGTGCGGAACACCTCGTCGAAGGCCGGCTGGACGAAGCAGGCGAAGGTTTCGTTTTCGCGGAATCTGCGGAGTTTATCTTTTCCCATAGCTGTTTACTTGCTTTTCTCGATCCGGATGCCCACGGCCTCCACGCCCCGCACCGTGCGGGTCGGGGCCACCCGCCAGCACCAGGTGCCGGGGCTCGCCATCCGGGCGCGCAGACGGTAGGTCGCCCGCGCCTCGCGCCGCAGCGCGGCGGCACCCGACCGGGCGGGAATCGTCAGCCGCAGCGGCTCCTCGCAACGCAGCGAGTCGGGCGTGAGGGTCACGATGCGCAACGTCAGCGTGTCCTCCTCCAGGCGGGCGTTGCACCGCACGAAGAATTCGATATCGTAGAGCGCGAGCGTATCGGCGGCCTCCGCCGTCAGCACGACCCCCTCCGACCACGCACGGGCATCGACATCCACGGCCGAAGCCCGGCCCGTCATGCCGCACCCTGCCGCCGAGAGCGCACATCCCAGCGCCGCCAGGCGTCCTATGCGTCGGAACCGACCCACGCGCTATCGGTTTTCCATATCGTTTCCGCCGCCCGTCTCCGGTCCGCGGCGTTCACCGCCCCGCTCCGCGCGGGGAGCGTTGTTGCGCCGGCGGTTGCGGCCGCCGCCCTCGCGAGGCGGGCGCGGCCCGTCCCCTTCGCGGGGTGCACGCGGCCCCTCGCCCTCGCGCGGGACCTTCGGTTCGCGGTTCTCGCGGCTCTCCCGCTGGGGCTGTCCCTCGCGGTTTTCGCGCGGCTGTCGGCGTTCCCGCTCCTCGCGCGGCTGCTGCTCGCGGCCCGGAGCGCCCTGACGGCCGCCTCCCTGCTCGCGGTTGGCACCACCCTGACGGTTGCGGCCGCCGCGACGGCCCGGCTGCTTCTCGCCGCCCTCGCGTTGCGAGGCGCCCGAACCGCCTTCGCGGTTCGCACGTCCCTTCTGTTCGTCGCGCGGCTCCTGGCCCGCGGGCTGCTCCTGCCGGCGCTCGCCGCCCCGACCGCTGCGCCCCGAACGCTTGCGGCGCCGCGCCTTGTCGAAGCGCGTGATGCTGTCCTCGACCGACTCCGAACCGTAGCTCGGCTCCTCGACCGCAGGCGGCATGTCGGCCCGGTCGACAAGCTGGTCGACCTTCTTGCCGGCACGGTTCAGCGCCAGAATCTCCTTCACGCGGGCCACGGGCAGCGTGGTGACGTTGACCATCGCCTCCTTCGACGAGGAGAAGGTCATCGTCCCGGCCAGGATGTCGTTCTTGACCAGGAACCACTCGCCGTCGATCGCCTGCAACGGCTCTCTGAGCCGCGGGAACTCCTTGCGCGCATCGACATAGGCGTCGTATTCGTACATCATGCAGCACTTGAGCTTGGAGCACTGCCCGGCCAGCTTCTGGGGGTTGAGCGAGATCTCCTGCACGCGGGCCGCGCCCGTCGTGACGCTCGTGAAGGTCGACATCCACGAGGCGCAGCACAGCTCGCGGCCGCAGGCGCCCAGACCGCCGATGCGGCCCGCCTCCTGACGCGCGCCGATCTGCTTCATCTCGATGCGGATGCGGAAGCGCTCGGCGAAGACCTTGATCAGCTCGCGGAAATCCACGCGCTCATCGGCGATGTAGTAGAAGATCGCCTTGATCTTGTCGCCCTGGTACTCCACGTCGCCGATCTTCATGTTGAGCCCCATGTCGGCGGCGATCTGGCGCGCCGCGATCATCGTCTCGTGCTCCAGCGCGATGGCCTCCTGCCACCGCTCGATATCGTAGGGCTTGGCCTTGCGGTAGATCTTCCGGTACTCGCCGTTATAGGGCGTGAAGCCCAGGCGGCGGATCTGACGGGCCACCATGTCGCCCGTGAGCGAGACGATGCCGATGTCGTGCCCGGGCGAGGCCTCCACGGCCACGATGTCGCCCCGCTTCAGGTCGAGGTTGTTGACGTTCTGGTAGAACGAACGCCGCGTATTCTTGAAACGCACCTCGAAGATATCGGTGGGAATGTTGTCGGGATACTCCTCCTGCCACGCCGTTTCGTGGAGTTTGCAACAGCCGTCGCACGGCCGCGCCTCCACCTCGTCGCCGCTGTCGCAGAAGGCGCAGCCGCGGCCGATTTCGGGCTTGAAACCGTCGTTATTTCGTTTTTCGAATTCCATGTATGCGCATATTTCGTGTAAAGATAGACAAAAAAAACGAAAGAGGAAAATACCGTCCGCGCCTCTTCCGCCGGGGTCCGCCCCGCTCCTGCCGCCGCGGACCGCCGCAGAGACCTGCTGAACGCAGCCTGAAAACAGCTGCGCTTCGGGCTTACCCGAAGCGCAGCGGCCCGCAGCCACCCGGCGCGGAGGGCCGCTCTGTCGGCTATCGCCTCCCCGCCCTCCGCTGGCTGCGGGCCGCTAATTCTTAATTCTCAATTCTTAATTTTGGTAAAGCCTCCTCACGCTGCGCCGTATGCGGAGAATCAACAGCACGGCCGCCGTCGACAGCCCGAACGAGAATCCGAGGAAGAGCCCCGAAGGCCCCATGCCCCACACGAAGCCGAGCAGGTAGCCCACCGGCAGGTTCAGCACCCAGTACGACACCAGCGCGATCGGCATGATGACCTTCACGTCCTGAATCCCGCGCAGCACGCCGACCGAGATGTTCTGGATCCCGTCCGAAAGCTGGTAGAGCGCCGCGAAGACGAGCAGCTGCGAGGTGATGGCGACGACCTCGGCATTGGAGGTGAAGAGGGTCGGAATCCAGTGGCGCAGCGAGATGAACAACACCGCCGCCAGGGCGTTCCACGCCAGCACGAGGTGATACGACGCCTTGGCCGCCAGCGACAAAGCGGCGATATCGCGGGCGCCGTAGCAGTGGGAGATGCGGATCGTGGTGGCCGCGCCGATCGACATGACGATCATGAAGGCGCAGTTGCCCAGCGTGATGGCGATCTGGTTGGCACCGATGGCCTCCTTGCCGAACCACCCCATCATGACGCTCGTGCCGACGAAGGCCGAACACTCCAGAAACATCTGCGACGCGATGGGAAGCCCCATGCGGAGCAGCTGCCCCACATGTTGCAGCGAACGGCGCCCGATCGAGAAGCCGTCGAGGTAGCGGCGATAGTGCGCTCGGCGGAAGAAGTAGCCGATCATCAGCAGCGGCGCCATCATGCGCGAGAAGAGCGTGCCCATGCCCGCGCCCACGGCTCCCATCTCGGGGCACCCCCAGCGGCCGTAGATGAAGAGGTAGTTGAAGGCGATGTTGGCCAGGTTGCAGAGGATCGTCACGGCCATCTCGGCCCGCGTGTTCCCCACCCCCTCCAGAAACTGCTTGAAGGCGAAGAAGAGCATCATGAAGGGCATGCTGTAGCCCAGCAGCCGGTAGTAGGGAATCGCCGCCTCGACCACCTCCGCGGGTTGCCCGAGCCGGTAGAGCAGCGGCGTCATCGCCCCCAGCAGCAACGTGCCGCCCAGGCCCAGCAGCGTGTAGAAGACGATGCCGTTGTGCAGCAGCTCCGCCGACCGGCGCCGGTCGCCGCGCGCGAACAGCTCGCCCACGAGCGGCGTGAGGCCCAGCGACACGCCGACGAGCGTGATGAAGACGATGAAGAAGATCGAGCCGCCGAACGACACGGCGGCCAGCGGCACGGGGTCATCGCCCCCGTAGCGGCCCACCATCAGGTTGTCGGCCATCTGCGTGAGAATCTGCCCCACCTGCGTCAGCACGACGGGCAGCGCCAGTTTCAGGTTGGCCTTGTACTGCGGTTTGTATGTCTTGAAATCGTAACCCATAAGGGCGGCAAAGATAGTGCAAGGCGAGAGCAAAAGCAAGTTTACTTGCGTTTTGCCGAGCCGAAGCCTATCTAAGGCGAAGCCAAAGTAGGGCAAGGCGAGCAGCCGGGCAAATTTATTTGCTTGGCCGAGCCGAAGCCTAATCAAAATTAAAAATGAAAAATTAAGAATTAAAAATTGAGTGCCGGGAATCAACACGCCGAGCTGTCTATCTCAAAAAGCGGACACGCAGCCAGCGGAGGATGCGCATGCGAGCATACGCGAGGAGTGCGCGGCTCTCCGCGCCGGGTGGCTGCGGGCCGCCGCTTTTCGGACCACCCCGAAAAGCGTCTGTTTTCCATAAGAAAGACGCCGCCCCGCCTCCGCCCGACCCGAAATAGCAGGGGAGCGACCCCGTAGGCCACTCCCCTGCCGTCAACCAATTCAAAAACGTTTCTGTCTTTTTCGCGGGAGCGCCGCCCACCGTCGCCGCAACCGACGCGATACCTGCGGCGGCCTACGCCACCCGCAGCCGCACCCCCGTCGAGCGTTCGGCCTCCACGACCACCGTGTCGCCTTCGCGCAGCTTGCCGTCGATAATCATCGACGAAAGCGGCTCCTCGACCTGGTCGGCGAGCGTCCGGCGCAGCGACCGCACGCCGTAGCGCCGTTCGTAGCCCATCGTCGCCAGCCGGCGCCGTGCGGCATCGGTCACCCGCACGCGGTAGCCCAGCCGCTCGGTGCGCGACAGGAGCCCCGCCAGTTCGAGATCGACGATCCGCTCGACATCGGCGCACTCCAGCGTGCGGAAGGTCACGATGTCGTCGATCCGGTTGAGGAACTCGGGCGAGAAGGTCTCCTCCAGCGCCCGGCGGTAGGCCTCGTGCGGTGCCGCCTGCTCGGCCGCGTCGCGCGACGGCGTGCCGTATCCCACCCGCCCGGGGCGCTGCGCCTCGGCCTGCGAACCCACGTTCGAGGTCATGACGATGATCGTGTTGCGGAAATCCACGCGCCGCCCCGCACCGTCGGTGAGGTGTCCCTCGTCGAAGAGCTGCAACAGCGCATCGAACACCTCGGGATGGGCCTTCTCGATCTCGTCGAAGAGCACCACCGCGTAGGGCTGCCGGCGCACCGCCTCGGTGAGCTGTCCCCCCTCACCGTAGCCGACATATCCCGGAGGCGCCCCGAAGAGGCGCGACACGTTGTGTTTCTCGGCATACTCGCTCATGTCGATGCGGATCAGGCCGCGGTCGTCGCCCACCAGCCATTTCGACACCTCCTTGGCCAGCAGCGTCTTGCCCACGCCCGTGGGACCGGTGAAGAGGAAGACGCCCATCGGACGCTTCTCGTCGCGCAGCCCGGCCCGCGAGCGGCGGATCGTGCGGGCGATGCGCTCCACGGCCTCCTCCTGCCCCACCACGCGGCGCGCGAGGTCGTCGCGCAACGTTCGGAGACGCGCCATCTCGTCGCCCGAGATCCGCTCCGCAGGAATCCCCGTCATGGCGGTCACCGTCTGACGGATGTGCTCGGCCGTCAGCGTCACCTGCCGCTCCGCGGCCTGCTGCCGCCAGGCGCTGCGCCCCTCGGCGAGCTGCGTGCGCAGGTGCAGCTCACGGATGCGGGCCTCGGTCGCCCGCTCGTAGACCATCGCCCCCACCGCCTCGCGGCATTCGCGCCGCGCCGCGGCCAGTTCGCTCTCGATCTCTTGCAGGCGCGCAGGCTCCCGGGCGGCGTCGAGCCGTGCGCGGGCCCCCGCCTCGTCCATCAGATCGACGGCCTTGTCGGGGAAGTGGCGTTCGGTGAGGTAGCGGTCGGCGAGCGCCACGCAGGCAACGAGCGCCTCGTCGGAGTAGCGCACCCCGTGGTGCCGCTCGTAGCGGGGCGCCAGACGACGCAGGATCGTCAGCGTCACGTCGCGCGTCGCGGGCTCGATCACGACCTTCTGGAAACGGCGCTCCAGCGCGGCGTCGGTCTCCAGCGAGGTGCGGTATTCGTCGAGCGTCGTGGCGCCGATGGCCTGCACCTCGCCGCGCGCCAGCGCCGGCTTGAGGATGTTGGCCGTGTCGAGCCCGCCCTGCGTCGAGCCGGCGCCGACGATCGTGTGTATTTCGTCGATGAAGAGAATCGTGTCGCGGTCGGTGCGCAGCTGGTCGAGCAGCCGCTGCATGCGCTCCTCGAACTCGCCGCGGAACTTCGTGCCGGCCACCAGCGACGAGACGTCGAGCGAGAAGATGCGCTTCCCGGCGATCGTCGCTGGCACCTCGCCCGCGACGATCCGCAGCGCGAGCCCTTCGACCACGGCGCTCTTGCCCACGCCGGCCTCGCCCACCAGAATCGGGTTGTTCTTCTTGCGCCGCGAGAGGATCTGCACCAGCCGCTCGATCTCGCTCTCGCGTCCGACGACGGGGTCGATCCGCCCCTCGCGGGCCTGCTGCGTGAGGTCGGTGCCGAACTTTTCGAGCTGCGACGCCTCGCCCGTCGCGCGGAACGACTCGTCGAGCCGGCGCAACGGGGCGGCACCACGCTCCGAAGCCTCGCCGCGCAGCGGCTCGTCCGAAAGCTGCTCGCCCGGCTGCTCCTCGGCCGAGTAGCGGCGGACGGGCATTTCGAGCCCCTCGGCCCCCACGCCGTACATCTCCAGGATACGCGCGAGACGGGTCGTGCGGTCGGCGACGATCGCCTGGAGGGCGTGTACCGTCGAGACGCTGCACACACCGGCGCAGGCGGCACGCAGCTCCTCCTCGAAGGCGATGAAATCGGACTGGGGACACACGTCGCAACGCATCGGACGCATCTGGACCGAGAGCAGTTCGCGCTCGAGACGCATGCGCACCTGGGCGATCTCCCAATCCTTCAGGCGCGAAGCGAGCACCTGGTAGGCCAGCGAGCCCTCCTCGGCGAGCAGCTCCAGCGCAAGGTAATCCTTGAACAGGCGGGCCGACCCGGTTTTGGTTGCGCTGAAGGCCGCGCGGGCGATGATCGTTTCGAGCGTTTTCGAGATTTTCGTTTGCATCATGGCGTCGTTTGTTTTTTCGTTTGCCTAACTAACGACGGAACGATGTTGAATATTATATGGGCGGATTTGTATACCTAAAAGAGCGGTAACGAGTGACCCGATACGACCTACAGCCATCCGTGCGCCCGATCGGAACATCGGCATAAAACACGCAACCAACTATCGACAAACAGATTACATCACGCAAAAGAGGGGCAAAGAACGAAATCGTTCAGAAAACGGGCTTTTCTGCGGTGCCGGATCGCAATGCGCGACGCCTCGCAACGAACATGCGAAACGCCTCCCGAGCACGTATTCGCGTCTTTTTCCGATAGATTTTTTCGCAATAATAAGAAACGACCGGCATCGCCGGCCGCACCGCCCCTCCTTCCTCCGGTTCCGCGAGCACCCCGCCACACGCATACGGCGCACGCACCGTTCAGCGGCGGGGCCACTCGCCCACCTCCATGTCGCGCATCGTATCGCCGTCGACCGTGAGCCGCACGGCCGTGCGCACCTTGTGGAACCCGAACTCGCCCGCCGCTCCGGGGTTGACCGCCAGCAGGTCGTAGACCGGGTCGTAAGCCACCTTGAGGATATGGGAGTGCCCCGCGATGAAGAGTTTGGGCCGCACCGACTGGATCCGCGCCACGGCCCGCGGGTCGTAGCGCCGCGGATAGCCGCCGATATGGGTCATGAGCACCTGCACCTCCTCGCAGCGGAAGGCCAGGAATTCGGGATAGACGCGCCGCGTCAGGCCGCCGTCGACGTTGCCGCACACGGCCCGCAGGGGCTTGAACGCGGCGATGCGGTCGGCCAGCTCCAGCGACCCGATGTCGCCCGCGTGCCACAGCTCGTCGACGTCGGCGAAAAACTCACGGAGCCGGTCGTCGAAGGTCCCGTGCGTATCCGAAAGAATACCTATGCGTTTCATCGGTCAATATTTTCCCCGCCACAGCCGCTCGATCCGCTCGGCGATCTTCGCCTCCTGGGCGTTCTGCGGGTCGGGCTCGTAGAAGCGCGTGCCCTCCAGCCCCGCGGGCAGGAACTCCAGTTCGGCGAAGTGCTCCGCGTAGTCGTGGGCGTACTTGTAGCCCTTGCCGTAGCCGGCACGGTCCATGAGCTTCGTCGGGGCGTTGCGCAGGTGCAGCGGCACGGGCCGCGCCGTCGTGTCGTGCTCGACCTGGGCGAGGGCCTTGTTTATGGCCATGTAGGCCGAGTTGCTCTTGGGGCTCGTCGCCAGGTAGATCGTCGCCTCGGAGAGCGTGATGCGCGCCTCGGGCATCCCGATCTTGTGCACCGTGTCGAAGCAGGCGTTGGCCAGCAGCAGCGCATTGGGGTTGGCCAGCCCGATGTCCTCCGAGGCGAGGATCACCAGCCGCCGGGCGATGAAGCGCGGCTCCTCGCCCCCGGCGAGCATCCGCGCCAGGTAGTAGATCGCCGCATTGGGATCGCTGCCGCGCACCGACTTGATGAAGGCCGAGATGACGTCGTAGTGCTGCTCGCCGTTCTTGTCGTAGAGGGCGATGTTCTGTTGCAGGCAGTCGGTGACGTAGCGGTCGGTGATCGTCACCTTGCCCTCGGCGGCCCCCACCAGGATGTCGAGGATGTTGAGCAGCTTGCGCGCGTCGCCCCCGGCGAAACGGAACAGCGCCCCGGTCTCCGCGACCTCGATCTCGCGCGCCTTCAGCTCGCTGTCGACCGCGAGGGCCCGGTCGAGCAGCTTCGCCAGATCGGCATCCTCCAGCGAACGGAGGATGTAGACCTGACAGCGGCTCAGGAGCGGCGAGATCACCTCGAACGAGGGGTTCTCGGTCGTCGCGCCGATGAGCGTCACGACACCCTGCTCGACGGCTCCCAGCAGCGAATCCTGCTGCGATTTGTTGAAGCGGTGGATCTCGTCGATGAACAGGAAGGGCGGCCGCTGGTCGAAGAAGCGCTGCTTGCGCGCCGACTCGATCACCTCACGCACCTCGCGCACCCCCGACGTGACGGCCGAGAGGGTGAAGAAGGGGCATTCGAGCTGCGAGGCGACGATCTTGGCCAGCGTGGTCTTGCCCACCCCCGGCGGGCCCCAGAGGATGAACGACGGCACGTTGCCCGTCTCGAAGAACTTGCGGAAGACGCCGTTGGGCCCCACCAGATGCTCCTGACCGATGTATTCGTCGATCGTGCGGGGGCGCAGACGTTCTGCCAACGGTGCGGACATACCTTATTATAATTAAGAATGAAGAATTAAAAATTAAAATCGCCGCTACTTCCGGTCCCCGCGGCTTCGCTGCCAGCCGTCGCCCGGTCCCGCAGCCTCCGGTTATCCGCCGGCCGGCATGCGAAGATACTGAAAAAAATTCGCTTTTCGTTTTCTCGTCTCGGCTTTTCGTCGTACCTTTGTCGTCCCGTCTGTCAAGCGGGGAAATGTGGAAAGATTTGGACTGCTTGCAAACCACAGTAAAAAAGCGCTAAACCAGCAGATTTTTTATTCGAACAGCCAATTTTTCCCATTTTATACGTTTAACCTTTAAAATGTATAACATGGGTTTTCTGTTTACATCGGAGTCGGTGTCCGAGGGGCACCCCGATAAAGTTTCCGACCAGATTTCCGACGCCATCCTCGACGAGTTCCTGCGCCGCGACGCCTCCTCGAAGGTCGCCTGCGAGACGCTCTGCACCACGGGGCTGGTGGTCGTCGCGGGCGAGGTACGCTCCAAGGCCTACGTCGACGTGCAGGGCGTGGCGCGCCGCGTGATCGAGCGCATCGGCTACACGAAAAGCGAGTACCAGTTCGACAGCAACTCGTGCGGCATCCTTTCGGCCATCCACGAGCAGTCGGCCGACATCAACCGGGGCGTCGTGCGCGAGGCCGAGGAGGAGCAGGGCGCCGGCGACCAGGGCATCATGTTCGGCTACGCCTGCGACGAGACGCGCGAGATGATGCCCGCGACGCTCATCCTCTCGCACGTGATCCTCAAGGAGCTAGCCGCGATCCGCCGCCAGGGCGAGGTGATGCGCTACCTGCGCCCCGACGCCAAGTCGCAGGTAACGATCGAATACGACGAGACGACGCGCCGTCCGCTGCGCGTCCACACGATCGTCGTCTCCACGCAGCACGACGAGTTCATCCTCCCCGCCGAGGGCCTCTCCGAAAAGGAGGCCGAGCGGCAGATGCAGGAGCGCATCCGCGAGGATGTCCGCACGATCCTCATCCCGCGCGTCAAGGCGCGTCTGGAGCGCGCCGGCGACCAGCTGGCCGCGCTCATCGGCGACGACTACATCCTCCACGTCAATCCCACGGGCAAGTTCGTCATCGGCGGCCCCCACGGCGACACGGGCCTCACCGGCCGCAAGATCATCGTCGACACCTACGGAGGCCGCGGCGCCCACGGCGGCGGCGCCTTCTCGGGCAAGGATTCGTCGAAGGTCGACCGCTCGGCCGCCTATGCCGCGCGCCACATCGCCAAGAACCTCGTGGCGGCAGGCGTCGCCTCCGAGATCCTCGTGCAGCTCTCCTACGCCATCGGCATCGCCGAGCCGCTCTCGATCTACGTCGACACCTACGGCTCCGCGCGCCCCGAGGCGCTGAAGGGGATGACCGACGGCGAGATCGCCCGCCGCGTCGGCCGCCTTTTCGACCTGCGTCCGGCGGCGATCGTCAAGCGCTTCGGGCTCAAGAACCCCATCTTCGAGGCCACGGCCTCCTACGGCCACTTCGGCAACCGGCCCTACACCCGCACGGAGAAAGTGTGGGAGAACGGCTGCGAGACGGAGCGCGAGATCGAGTTCTTCGGCTGGGAGAAGCTCGACGCCGTGGAGGCCATCCGCGCCGAATTCGGGCTCTAAGTTCCCCGTCGCACAGCGAAAGGCCCGCCCCGCAGGCGGGTCTTTTTTTTTCGGTGCCGACATACTAACTGCCCTGCGACTGCCGTTATCCTCCCACAACGCAACCGAAAAAGCCTATGGTAAAACTCGCCTTCGAATAATCAACCTTCAATACATGTAATTATGAGAAAGGCACTTTTGTTTCTTGCAACGATCGCCGTTGCGGCCGCCGCAGGCGGCGCGACGGCCTGGGCAGTCGCCGACCGCAACGCCTCGGTGGCCTATATCGAACGCGAAGTCGAACGCACCCCCGCGCTGGGCGCCCACTTCACCGCCTACGAGGCCGACAAATACCCCGACCTGACCTATGCGGCCGAGAACGCCGTCAGGGCCGTGGTCAACATCGAGGCGATCCAGCAGGTAGAGATGCGCTCGCGGCGCAGCTACGATCCGTTCCTCGAATTCTTCGGCATGCCGCAGCGCGGCCAGGAGCAGTCGCAACCGCAGTACCGCGAGCAGCGGGCCGGCGGTTCGGGCGTCATCATCTCGCCCGACGGCTACGTGGTCACCAACAACCACGTGGTCGACGGCGCCTCGAAGCTGCGCGTGACGCTCAACGACGACCGCACCTTCGACGCGCGGCTCATCGGCAAGGACGCCGCCACCGACGTGGCGCTGCTCAAGATCGAGGCCGACGACCTGCCGACGCTCGCCTTCGGCTCGTCCGACGCCCTGCGCCTGGGCGAGTGGGTTCTGGCCATCGGCTCGCCCTTCGACCTGCGTTCGACCGTCACGGCGGGCATCGTCAGCGCCAAGGGGCGCCAGATGGGGGTCATCCCCAACCAGTTCAGCGTCGAGTCGTTCATCCAGACCGACGCGGCGGTCAACCCCGGCAACTCGGGCGGTGCGCTGGTCAACGCCCACGGCGAACTGGTAGGCATCAACACGCTCATCATGTCGCAGACGGGCAGCTACATCGGCTATTCGTTCGCCGTGCCCGAGACCATCGTCCGCAAGGTGGTGATGGACCTCAAGGAGTTCGGCATCGTCCAGCGCGCCATGCTGGGTATCGAGTTCCGCCTGATCGACCAGACCTTCATCGACCAGATGGGCGAGGAGCTGGGCATCAAGGAGACGGGCGGCGCCTACGTCGCTTCGGTCGCCGAGGGGGGCTCGGCCTCGGAGGCGGGTATCCGCAAGGGCGACATCATCCTCGACATCGACGGCGTGAAGCTCACTTCGGCCTCGACGCTCCAGGAGCAGGTCGCCAAGCACCGTCCCAACGACAAGGTGCGGCTGACGATAAAAAGAGGTGGCGATGTGAAACATTTCGAGGTCACCTTGCGTAATAAGGCCGGAAACACGGAGCTCCTCACGAAGGAGGACGTCGACGTGGCCGAGCTGCTCGGCGGCCGGTTCGCCGAGGTGGGAGCCAAGAAGGCTCAGGCGCTCGACATCCGGGGCGGCATCGAAGTCACCGGGGTCAAGGCCGACGGCATCCTGGCCCGGGCCCGGGTCCGCGAGGGCTTCGTCATCACCCACATCAACGACAAACCCGTTCGTTCGATGGCCGACCTGCAGCGCATGACCGGCAAGGTCCGTTCGATCGACGGCGTCTACCCCAACGGCCGTTCGGCGAGCTACACGCTCGTCGAGTAGCCCCGGGCCGCGGGCGGGTCGCACAACGTAACACACACTAAAAGATACAAGATGCGTCAATTAAAGATTACGAAATCCATCACCAACCGCGAGAGCGCCTCGCTCGACAAGTATTTGCAGGAGATCGGCAAGGAGGAGCTCATCACGGTCGAAGAGGAGGTGGAACTCGCCCAGCGGATCAAGAAGGGAGACCAGGAGGCCCTCGAAAAACTCACCAAGGCGAACCTTCGCTTCGTGGTGTCGGTGGCCAAGCAGTACCAGAACCAGGGTCTGAGTCTCCCCGACCTGATCAACGAGGGGAACCTCGGTCTGATCAAGGCCGCCGAGAAGTTCGACGAGACGCGCGGTTTCAAGTTCATCTCCTACGCCGTGTGGTGGATCCGTCAGTCGATCCTCCAGGCGCTGGCCGAGCAGTCGCGCATCGTGCGCCTGCCGCTCAACCAGGTGGGGTCGCTCAACAAGATCAACAAGGCCTTCGCCCGCTTCGAGCAGGAGCACGAGCGCACGCCGTCGCCCGAGGAGCTGGCCAACGAGCTGGAGCTCCCGAAGGAGAAGGTGACCGACACGCTGCGCGTCGCCGGCCGCCACGTCTCGGTCGACGCACCGTTCGCCGACGGCGAGGACAACTCGCTCCTGGACGTGCTGGTCAACCCCGACTCGCCCAACGCCGACCGCGGGCTGATCAACGAGTCGCTCTCCACGGAGGTCGACCGCGCGCTGGAGACCCTGACCGAGCGCGAGCGCGACATCATCAAGTACTTCTTCGGTATCGGCTGCTCGGAGATGACCCTCGAGGAGATCGGCGAGAAGTTCGACCTCACGCGCGAGCGCGTGCGTCAGATCAAGGAGAAGGCGATCCGTCGCCTGCGCCACTCGTCGCGCTCCAAGCTGCTGAAATCCTACCTGGGCTAAATCGGGCCCCGCAGATGAATCCCCCGTCGGTCCGACGGGGGATTTTTCGTAGAAGCGGGTCGGTCGACCCACAGAGGCGTCCCATATACGCGCTTCGGACCTCCGTCAGGGAGGGGCGATACCTCCGCCGGGAGGGGCGATACCTCCGCCGGGAGGGGCGATACACGAGAATCGGGACGCAGCGTTGCGGGCCTTCGCCGCCGGAAGCGGCTCTCCGCCACGCTTCGGCGTCGTCCGAAGCGCGTACATGACAAACTTTTTCATCCCGCATGCAACTATTCCTTTCCGACGGCGTCTTACGGATAAAAAACCAACGACCATGACCCCACCCGACACCGACTCCCGCCCGTTCGAGGAGTTCGTCCGCCGCCATCGCCGCATCATCGGCAAGGTGTGCTACCTCTATGCCGTCGACGATGCCGACTTCGACGACCTCTACCAGGAGGTACTCGTCAACCTCTGGCAGGGACTCGCGTCGTTCGCCGGACGCGCGCAGGCCTCCTCGTGGGTCTACCGCGTCGCGCTGAACACCTGCATCTCGCAGTTGCGCCGCCACCGCCGCCACCGCGACGCGCGCCCGCTCTCCGAAGCCCTCGCCTGCATCGACGAGGAGCCCGCATACCGCGAACGGCTGGCCGAGCTCTCGGCGCTCGTCGCCCGCCTCGACCCGGTGGAGAAGGCGCTGCTGACGCTCTGGCTCGACGAACTCCCCTACGACCAGATCGCCGCCATCACGGGTCTTCGGCGCAACACGGTCGCCTCGCGGCTCCACCGCATCCGCATCAAGCTGCGCGACGCCGCAGCACGCTGACACACGAACCCATTCATCCGAAAAACACCTGCCATCATGGAACTCGACAACCTGAAAGACACGTGGCGCGAACTCGACGAGCGCCTCGACCGCCTCGACCGGCGGATAGATACCCTGACCGCCTCCGTAGTCTCCCGGCGTATCGTCACCTCACGCGAGCGGCTGCAACGAATCAACCGGCTGCTGCTCGTACCGCTGTCGGCCATGCCCCTCGCATTCGCCAACCTCTTCCGCTACGTCGAGCCGCCGGCGGCGCTCGCAGTCAGCCTCGGGATCTTCCTCCTGGCCATGTTCGTCCGGCAGATTCTGCTGCTCGTGCTGATCGAGCGCATCCGCCCCGAGCGGCAGACGGTGCGGGAGCTGGGCCGTGCCGTGCTGCGCCTGCGCCGCTGCTTCCTCTGGGGCGTGGTCGTCGGCATCGCGCTGGCCATACCGCCGCTCGGCCTGCTGGCCTGGCGGCTGTCGCAGCTGGCCGAGGCCGAGTTCGTGCTCTGGGGTTTCGCCACGGGCCTCGTGTGCGGCATCGCGCTCGGAGTGCAGCTGTTCCTTCGCATCTATTCCGAGATCGAGACCCTGCGCGACGCCCTGCGCGACGAATGACCGCCCGAAGCCGTGCCGCCGTACCGCCGCTCCGACGACGCGCAGCAGCTCCTTCGACGAAACCGCCGCCGACACGGCTCCGGGACACAGCCGCCGGACACGGCCCTTCCCGACAAAGCAAAAGCCGGAACCCGATTACGGGTTCCGGCTTTTATCGTCGCACCGGGGAGGGGCACCCTCCGGCCGAACGCACAGCGGCGGCTCCGGATCCTATTTCGCCGCCGGCTCCGTGAGCGAGAGGCAGAGCTCGTCGAGCTGCGACTGGTCGATGTAGCCCGGAGCGTCGAGCATCACGTCGCGCCCGGCGTTGTTCTTCGGGAAGGCGATGTAGTCGCGGATCGACTCCGAACCGCCGAAGAGCGAGCACAGACGGTCGAATCCGAAGGCCAGGCCGCCGTGAGGGGGCGCGCCGAACTTGAAGGCGTTCATCAGGAAGCCGAACTGCTCCTGCGCCTTCTCGGGCGTGAAGCCCAGGCACTTGAAGATCGTGGCCTGCAACTTGGCGTCGTGGATACGGATCGAGCCGCCGCCGATCTCGGTGCCGTTGCACACGAAGTCGTAGGCGTTGGCGCGCACGCGGCCCGGGTCGCTCTCCAGATACTCCACGTCCTCGGGTTTGGGCGAGGTGAAGGGGTGGTGCATGGCGTAGAAACGCTGCGTCTCGTCGTCCCACTCGAACATCGGAAAGTCGACCACCCACAGCGGGGCGAACTTCTTCGGATCGCGCAGCCCCAGCTGCTGGGCCACTTCGAGACGCAGGGCGCAGAGCTGCGTCAGCGCCCGGAACTTCTTGCCGCAGAGGATGAAGACCATGTCGCCGGCCTTGGCGCCGCAACGCTCGGCCATGGCGCGCACCTCGTCGGGCGCGTAGAACTTGTCGACCGACGACTTGACGCCATTCTCCTCCACGCGGATCCACACGAGCCCCTTGGCACCCACCTGCGGGCGCTTGACATACTCCGTCAGCGCGTCGATCTGCTTGCGCGTGTAAGTCGCACAGCCCGTCGCGGCGAAGCCGGTGACGTATTCGGCATCGTCGAAGACACTGAATCCGTGCCCCTTGGCCAGATCCGTCAGGTCCGAGAACTCCATGCCGAAGCGCAGGTCGGGCTTGTCCGAACCGTACTTCTCCATCGCCTCGATCCACGGCATGCGGCGCAGCGGCCCGTCTATTTCGATACCCATGACGTGACGGAACATGTGCTTGGCCCACCGCTCGAAGATGGCGATCACGTCCTCCTGCTCGACGAAGGCCATCTCGCAGTCGATCTGCGTGAACTCGGGCTGACGGTCGGCGCGCAAGTCCTCGTCGCGGAAGCAGCGGACGATCTGGAAATAGCGGTCGTAGCCGGCCACCATGAGCAGCTGCTTGAGCGTCTGCGGCGACTGGGGCAGGGCGTAGAACTGGTTGGGGTTCATGCGGCTGGGGACCACGAAGTCGCGCGCGCCCTCGGGCGTCGAGCCCACCAGGTAGGGGGTCTCGATCTCGAGGAATCCCTCCGAGTCGAGGAAGCGGCGGATCTCCTGCGCCATCTTGTGGCGGAGGATCATATTACGCTGCAACGGCGGACGGCGCAGGTCGAGGTAGCGGTACTTCATGCGCAGGTCGTCGCCGCCGTCGGAGTTCTCCTCGATGGTGAAGGGAGGCGTCTGGGCCTCGTTGAGCACCGCGATCGCCGAGGCCGAGACCTCGATGTCGCCCGTGGGCATCTTGGGGTTCTTCGATTCGCGCTCGATGACCTTGCCGGTCACCTGCAACACCCATTCGCGCCCCACGCGGGCGGCCGTCTCGCGCGCCTCGGCGGGCGAATGTTCCTCGACGACGATCTGGGTGATGCCGTAGCGGTCCCTCAGATCGATGAAAGTCATGGCGCCCAGGTTGCGCACCTTCTGCACCCACCCGGCCAGGGTGACGGTCTGTCCGACATGCTCGGCACGCAGGCAGCCGCAGGTATGTGTTCTGTACATAAGTGTTATTGTTTTCTTGCGAATGACAAAGATACGAATAAGTGAGGGCAAACGCAAACTTGTTTGCAGTTTGCCGAACGTGAGTATCTAAGGCGAAGCCAAAGATACGAATAAGCCGAGAGGAAACCAAAACTTGTTTTGAGTTTCCCGAGGCGTGAGTATCTTCGGCGCAGCCAAAGATACGAATAAGCGAGCGCAGAAGCAAGCGGAACGCTTGATTATGCCGAGACGGAGTATCTAAGACGAGGCGAAGCCGATGTCAAAGATACGAATAAGTGAGGGCAAACGCAAACTTGTTTTGAGTTTCCCGAGGCGCGAGTATCTTCGGCGCAGCCAAAGATACGAATAAGCGAGCGCAGAAGCAAGCGGACCTCCGCCGGAAGGCGGCTCCGGGAAGCCGCAATGCCCGGCCGAAATCCGATACATGCCGCGCAGCGGCGCCCCGATTGCCCACTCCGGAGAATGGCGGAAAGCGAAGGCAACCCGCCCCTCACCGATTTGCATCCTCCCGCGCGAATCGCTATTTTTGCACGACACAAAACTCCGGAAACCATGTCGCAACAGGAAATCGACGAAAAATTCATGCGCCTCGCACTGACCGAGGCCCGCAAGGCATTCGATGAAAAGGAGGTGCCGATCGGCGCGGTGGTGGTGGCGAACGGCGCGGTCGTCGGGCGCGGCCACAACCTGGTCGAGACGCTCGCCGATCCCACGGCTCACGCCGAGATGCAGGCCCTGACGGCCGCCTCCGCGACATTGGGCGGCAAGTATTTGCAGGAGTGCACGTTGTATGTGACGGTCGAGCCCTGCATCATGTGCGCCGGCGCCATCGGCTGGGCCCAGGTCGGGCGCGTGGTGTGGGGCGCCGACGATCCGAAGAAGGGGTTCCGGCGCTATTGCGAAGCGGTGTTCCATCCGCGGACGACCCTCGCGCGGGGCGTGCTCGAAAGCGACTGCGCCGAACTCATGACCCGTTTTTTCGCGGCGCTGCGCGATTGACGGCCGCGGGGAATTTGCCCGGGGGATTTTGAAATAAAGGAATATTTTTCTTATTTTTGTCCCCATCCCGATCCTTGCCGGTCTTCGGGCGGGGAGAGACGAAACCAACAAAAACAAACTTAACGCATAGGCAAAATGAAAAAATTACTTGTTTCGGCAATCGCGCTGCTGGCGGCCATGACGCTCTCGGCGCAGGATCTCACGACGGTCTACAACGAGGGTGCCGCCGCTTACGGCGCGAAGGATTTCGCCACCGCTGCCGCTAAGTTCGAGCAGGTGATCGACGAGGGCGTCGATACCGAGGGCGCCGAGTCGCTGGTCGAGACGGCCAAGAAGACGCTTCCGATCTGCTACCAGAGCCTCGGTACGCGTGCCGCCAGCCAGAAGAATTTCGACGAGGCGATCGCCAACCTCTCCAAGGGCGCCGAGCTGGCCGAGCTCTACGGCGACACCAAGCGCCAGACGACCATCAACGGCATCCTGGCCAAGGTCTACCAGGTACAGGGCGGTACGGCCTTCAACAACAAGGACTATGCTGCCGCTGCCGAGATCTTCGCCAAGGGCTACGCCGCCAACCCGCGCAACACCGACATGGCCCTCAACCTGGCCATGAGCTATTGCGAGTCGGGCGAGTATGTCAAGGGCATGGAGGTCTACGAGAACATCGCCTCGATGAATCCCGAGAAGTATGCCGACGCGATCGCCAAGGCCCAGGAGGGCATGGCGCTCTACACCAACAACGAGGTAGCCAAGCTCCAGGCCGCCAACGACTACGACGGCATCATCGCGATGGCCGACGAGCTGCTGGCCAAGAACCCCCAGAGCGCCGTCGCCGAGAAGGTGCGCATCCAGGCCTACCTGAGCAAGAAGGACTACGCCAAGGTGATCGAGCTGGGCGAGGCCGCCGCAGCTGCACAGACCACCCCCGAGGACGTGAGCACGGTATACTTCACCCTCGGCGCCGCCTACAACGCCAAGGAGATGAAGCCCCAGGCCATCGCAGCCTTCAGCAAGGTGACCGACGGTCCCGCCGTCGAGAGCGCCAAGGCCGCGCTGACCGAGCTCAAGAAGTAAGGCCCTGCGATTTCTGCGACGGGACCGCCCGCCGCGATCGGACACCCCGCATGGAGTGTCCGATTTTTTTCGCATCGCACTACGAAAAAGTTAGAATAAATTTGCATTCTACTAATTTTGTAGTATATTTGTCTATCCGAACGACCTTAAGGACAAAAAAACATACATTGCAATGAGTGAAAAGAGACTTCAACTGACCCGCGGCGAAGAGGAGATCATGCAGATCCTCTGGCGCCTCGAAACGGCGACCGTCGGCGAGATCATTCCGCAGACCGAGGAGCCGCACCCCGCCTACACGACGGTGGCCACGTTTCTCAAAATTCTCGAAACCAAGGGTTTCGTCGGCCACAAGGCCGAGGGAAAGAGCCACCGCTACTACCCGCTCGTCGCACGCGAGGAGTATGCCCGCGGCGTGATGTCGTCGATGCTCTCCTCCTATTTCGACGGGTCGCTGGCCCGCCTGGTTTCGTTCTTCTCCCAGCACGAGAAGATCGACGTGGGCGAGATGGACGAGATCCTCGACATCATGCGCAAGGCCCGGGAGTAGCTCCCGACGCCGCGAATCGCAACCGTGAAGTGAAAATCCGCCGAAGAAGATGAAGAGCCTCGCCGTCCATCTGTTCGAAATACTGGCTTGCAGCGGCGTGCTGCTGGCTCTCTACACCGTGCTGCTGGAGCGCCGCGTGCGTTTCGTCTGGTGCCGTCGTTACCTGATCGCGGCCATGGTCCTCGCGGCGATCATCCCGCTGCTCCGCATTCCCGTGTGGGCCGGCGAGGTGCTCTACCTCGACCCGCTGCCCGAGGCGCTGCCCGAGACGGCGGCAGCGGCTCCCGCCGCACAGCCGCTGCTGCGTCCCGCGACGATCGCAGGGGCGCTCTACGGCGCCGGCACCGCGCTGATCGTCGGCCTCGCGCTCGGACAGATCCTCCGCATCGGACGGCTGCGCCGCACCGGACGGAGGAGCCGCACGGCCCGCTATACGCTCGTGAGAAGCCCGCAGCGCATCGCCTCCTTCTCCTTCTTCGGATCGATCTACGTATGGGACCAGTCCCCCGAGTGCGAGCTTCCGGCCATCCTGGCCCACGAGGCGAGCCACATCCGCCACCGCCACTCGGCCGAACGGCTGGCGATGGAGGCGCTGCGCGCCCTGATGTGGTGGAACCCCTTCGTGTGGATCGCCGCCCGCCGGCTCACCGAGGTCCACGAGTTCGAGGCCGACAGCGACGTGCTGCACAGCGGCTTCGACCGCGTCGAATACATGGCCACGATCTTCCGTCAGCTGTTCGGCTATAGTCCGGAAATAGCCAACGGCCTGCGGGATTCACTCACTAAAAAACGATTCAAAATGATGACCACACCCTCTTCGGGCAGCCATCCGCTGCTCCGCCTCGCGACGATCGTTCCCGTCGTCGCCGGACTCGTATGCGCCTTCTCATTCACCACACGCGCCGCCGAGATCCGCTTCACCGACCCCGCAGCCGCGACGATCGATCTCGCGACGACCTCCGCGCTGACCGACGGCGACAACACGCCGCTCATCCTGATCGACGGCGTGGAGCGGCCGACGCTCGACGGAATCGACGAGTCCCGCGTCGACAAAATCTCGATACTCAAGGGGAATTCGGCCATCGCCCTCTACGGCGAGCGCGCCCGCCACGGCGTCATCGTCGTAACGCTCAAAAAGGGGAACGCCGGCGACGACGCCCGGCCGCAGACCGACGATCCCGACGAACCTTTCCTCGTAGCCGACGTCATGCCCCTGTTCGAGGGCGGATCGCTCACCGATTTCCGCGCATGGGTGCAGCAGCGCCTGCGCTACCCCGCCGAGGCTCTGGAGGCGGGCGTCCAGGGACGCGTCGTCGTGCAGTTCATCGTCGAGCGCGACGGCTCGCTCTCGTCCGTCAAGTCGGTGGCGGCTCCCGCCGAAGTGCTGGCCAGGGAGGCCGAACGCGTCGTCGGCCTCTCGTCGGGACGGTGGACGGCGGGCCGTCAGCACGGCGAGGCGGTGCGCGTGAGCTACACGCTCCCGGTCGATTTCCGATGCAGCGAGCCCGCCACCGAGGCCCAACCGGAGACGATCGTCGTGCGGGGCAAGGTGGTCGGCACCGACAGCGAGCCGCTCGCCGGGGCGCTGGTCGTGCGCCGCGGCACGACGGCGGGCACGGTGACCGACCGCGAAGGCAACTTCTCGATCGAGGCTCCCAAGGGGACGATCCTCGACGTAAGCCTCGTCGGCCGCATCTCCGTAGGCGTGGAGGCGCAATCCGACCTCACGGTCGTACTGACCTTCGGCGGGGCGACCACGGCCGAGGAGGTGGCTGTCGTGGGATTCGGCTCATAGAGGCCGCCGCACACGCACCGGCAACACAAAACCGACTTTCCATAAGCGAGGGCGGCGTCTACCGTGAGTTCAGGTAGACGCCGCCCGATTTTCATGACTCCCTCCGGGAGCCGGTTCCGCTTACTCCAGATCGAGGATCTGCATGATGCGGTGCGAAAGCTCCGTGTTGTCCATCAGACCGTTGATCCGCTCGGCACCCGCACCGTAGAGATAGACGGGAACCATCGAACCGGTATGGCTGCCCGTACCGTAACGGTAGTCGATGCCGCTCTCCGAGCTGGTGAAGTCCTTGTTGCCGCTGGGAACGCTCAGACCGCCCGTCTCGTGGTCGGCCGTGACGATGACCAGCGTGCCGGGGTGCGTGTCGGCGAAATCCATGGCGGCGGCCACGGCCTTCTCGAAGTCGTTCATCTCGGCCTGCAACCAGGCGGTGTCGTTGGCGTGCGCGGCGGTGTCGACCTGCGAGCCCTCGATCATCAGCAGGAAGCCCTTCTGCTTGCCGGCGGTGTTATTGTAGAGCACCTCCATCGCCTTCTTCGAAGCCTCGGGCAGGTAGTCGCCGCGCTTGGGGGCCTTCGGCGCATACTCGTCGGCCACGACAGTCAGCAGACGGCCCTTCTCCACGCCGGCCGCCTCGTCGAGCGAGCGGGCCACGGTGTAGCCCTTGCGGGTGAACGCATCGAAGTAGCTGCCGCCCTCGGCACACTCGGCGCCGATCCACTTGGCACCGCCGCCGATCATCACGTCGACGTCCGAACGGAGCATATCGGCGGTGATGGCCTCGGTCTCGCCGCGGTCCTTCACGTGAGCGTAGAAGGCGGCCGGCGTGGCGTGCTGGAGGTAGCACGTGACGACCAGACCCGTGCCCAGCCCCTCGTGCGTAGCCTTGGCGATCATCGATTCGAGACGGCCGCCCTCGGCGTCGAGGCCCAGCGTACCGTTGTTGGTCTTCGAACCCGTGGCGAGCGCCGTACCGGCGGCTGCCGAGTCGGTCACGCGGTTATTGGCCGAATAGGTGGTGATCAGGGCGATGTTCTGCGCGCGGTCGAAGGCCGTGGGTGCGTAGCCCTTTTCGATTTTCATCATCGAGACGTGGGAGAGCCCCATGCCGTCGCCGATCATGTAGATGACGTTGCGCACCTCGCCGTCGGCAGGTTGCGCCACCGCGCCCGCCGCAACGAGCAGCAGGCCGGAAAGAAGGAGGAGTGTTTTTTTCATAGCGATAGCAAAGTTAACGAAATTTCTCCGATAGGCATGCCGCGCGAATGAAAATTTAATCCGCCGGCCGGGCAACCGGAGCGGAACGGCCGCCCGGCGGCCGCCGGTCCGGCGCAGATTCGGGGAGGAAAAATTGCGAATCCGGAATAGTCGGCGTATATTTACCTCATCTTAACAGCAATTGCCGATGGAGGTCAAGATCGCACCCGACTGGAAGGAGATTCTCGCTCCCGAATTCGAGAAGCCCTATTTCGAACAGCTCACCGCCTTCGTGCGGCAGGAGTATGCCACGCGGCGCATCTACCCGCGCGGCAGCAACATCTTCCGCGCCTTCGACAAATGCCCATTCGACCGGCTCAAGGTGGTCATCATCGGCCAGGATCCCTACCACGGCCCCGGGCAGGCCAACGGGCTCTGTTTCTCGGTGGGCGACGGGGTGCCCTTCCCGCCCTCGTTGCAGAACATTTTCAAGGAGGTGGCCGACGACACCGGCACCCCCGTACCGCCGACGGGCAACCTCGACCGCTGGGCCGAGCAGGGCGTACTGCTGCTCAATGCCGTGCTGACCGTCCGGGCCCACGAAGCGGCCTCGCACGCCGGGCGGGGCTGGGAGACCTTCACCGACGCCGTGGTGCGCGCCATCGGCGAGCGCAAACAGCAGATCGTCTACATGTTGTGGGGCAGCTACGCCCAGCGCAAGGGGGCGATCGCCGATCCGGCGGCCAACTGCATTCTCAAGGCCGTCCACCCCTCGCCGCTGTCGGTCTACCGCGGTTTTTTCGGCTGCCGGCACTTCTCGCGCGCCAACGACTACCTGCGCTCGGTCGGCAAGGAGCCGATCGTGTGGTAGGTAGGAGGAGCCTCCCGGCGAAGATCGGCAGAGAGCAACGGATTTTTGCCCTTTCTTTAGAAGAAGAACCTGCGCACGCAGAAAAGGCGGGATGTCGCGCGACAGTCTGTTTAATCTATAATTGCCGCTAACGGCGGCAACAAAACCCCGCTCGGCGAAAAAAGCGCCCGCCCGGCGCTGGCTAAAAGCGCGAGCGAGGGGGCCGGTTTGCTTGACAACGACGGGCAGCAGGCGAGTGCAATCGCACCCGAGGTGCGAATTGCCGAGCCGCCACAGTCGAAGCGGCGCGTCTCTTTGCACCGCAAACCCGCGAATAGGCGCCCCGAGCCAGCATTAGACTCGACGGGCAGCCTTTTTCATCTGCGGGCCGGTTTTTGCGGCGCTTTTTACCGGATCGAAAAGCGCCAGAAGAATCGAGGCCAGAGGCTGCGTCCCTTTGCCGGCTCACGCCTTCGGCGCGACCGCCCCGGCCGGCAAAGGGAACACAGCAAACGAACTACGGGCAAACTACGGCTCCTCCGGGAGCCGTGCGGGCCGCAGCCTCCGGCGGCGAAGGCCCGCAACGTTGTTGCGTTCTTCGCAGGCTGCGACCCGAAAGACATAATAAAAAAAAGGAGCCCATTGAGGGCTCCTCTTTTTCTTTTATCTATAAATTGCTATTTTCCGAGCAGTTGCTTCACCTCGGCGCAACGCAGGATTCGTTGCCGCCGAGGCAAGACCGGCATCG
>CANASP010000018.1 GCA_947364365.1 uncultured Alistipes sp. | reverse complement strand
AGCGGATAACGGCGCAAATAATACCTGATCCGACCGACAAACGAAAACTGCAACTCAATATCGACAAAGTACCGTTTAAGGAATGGTGCAGGGAGCAATTCGAAAAAGTACGACAAACCTTGCAGCACCCAATACACGGACAACATAACCATAAGAGGCTGAAACTTTAAGTTTCCCATAAGGAAAAACCGCAAATAAGATGCTGAAATATTGCGGTTTTTCTTTATTGGCATCGACGGTCGTCGTCAAAGAACGAGAGGTTAAATAAATTATATCCAGCTAAAAATTTATATTTTATATGCAACCATATTTCATAATAAAGAACTATATTTGCATCTATACTAAACTAAATAAACGATGATTTATCCGAAAGAATTTGAACAACTGATTGATCGTGTAGATACTCCCGATTTTATCGGCTGGGGAAATCCGAATGCGAAAATCCTGCTGCTCAGTAAGGAGCCGGCGATTGATTTAAAGAAAGAAACGGGAAGAAACCAATACGAAATAGAGGTAAAACGTAATTGGGAGGATTGGAGCAAAAATATTGCTCAACAAACAGGTTTCAATGAAGTAATTGCCGAATTTCGCAAATCAAGGATATATGGTAATCCGCTTTGTCCGCATTGTTGGCAGAAATATCAAATTACCAATCTGACGAAAAATGGAAAATATCCCGAAGGGAAAGAAGGAACTGCCCGCACGTGGTATCAATACCAAAAGCTGATCGATATGATTTTTGGCAAAAAATCCGGCAGCAATGATTTTCTGGATTTTCATCAATATTGTTTTTCGACCGATATGAGTGCCGCAGCTGCATTGAACAGCAATCGCACGAATCCGGAAGCGACTCGCCAATCCATTGTGGAAAGAAAACAATTTTTCACTAAAGACTTTTTTAATCGTTTTCCGATTATCATCGCGGCAGTCGGGCATTATCCGAAAAAATATGCAAGCGATGACTATTTCGGAGAAACATTCGGTGTTGAATGGGTACCGGAGAAAAGCATCACGGATTCCGGGGCATGGATCAATGTGAACGAATCGCGTAAAGACGGAGAGCCCCGACTTTTGCTGCATACATGTCAGTTCTCGGCCGCACTTTCCGATGGATATTTCCGAAAGATCGCCGAATTGGTGCGCAATTACGGTTGCGATTTGAATCCTGCTTCGTTCTGATGGTCGATTTGCTTTTGCGGCGCTATCTGTGGCTGATCGATACGATCCGCCGAGCCCGAGAGATTTCATACGAAAACATCGCTATTCAATGGGAACGGTCGTCGTTGAACGATGATCGTTCCCCGTTGTCGTTACGGACATTCCACAATCATCGCAATGCCATTGAGAAACATTTCGGCGTAGAGATTGCCTGCCATCGTGGCCGGGGCCGGAACACGTATTACATTGCCAATCGGGATGCCATCGAAAACGACACGGTGAACCAATGGATGTTGAATTCGTTCGCAACGGGTAATACGCTTGCCGAATACCGCGATCTGACCGATAAAATCCAGCTCGAAGATATTCCCGGCGGCACGGAGTTTTTACAACCTATATTAACGGGATTGCGTGAAAACAGACGGTTGCAATTATCGTATTGCAGCTATCGAAGTACAACTCCCGCCAAATTCGTAATCGAACCGCTGGGCGTCAAAATGTTCAAGCGACGCTGGTATCTGCTCGCTCGCAAGAACGGGTCGAACGATATGCGTATTTACGCACTGGATCGTATCTTGCAATTGGATTGCACCGACGAGACCTTCGTTTATCCCGCAGAATTTCATCCGGCCGACTATTTTGCATGTTACTACGGCATCGCTACCGACGGCTATTCGCCGCCCACGACCATTCGACTGAAAGCCTATGCGGAACTGCCGCACTACCTGCGGTCATTGCCCCTTCACGCGTCGCAACGGGAAACGGAACGCACACAGGACTATTCGATCTTCGAATATTATCTGTCACCGACATTCGACTTCGTACAGGAACTGCTCCTGCACGGCGACCAAATCGAGGTGCTTGCACCCTGCGAGTTGAGAAATCGCATTGCAGGAATAATTCGTGCCATGAATAGTCAATATATTACTGACAACAAGTGATTTTTTATAATATGAAATAGTGTTACATACCATATCCCTTACTTTGCAGAAAAAAGCAAAGTTATGAACGATATGGAAAATTTAACACCCGAACCGGAAAATTGCGAACAATTCTCAAACGATGTAACCTATGGTATAAATTTCATTACGAAAGGACTGTTGTATGCAACTCGGTGGCGCTATGGCCTTGTTGTAAAGGATGATGAAAAATTCACGATTCCCCAGCAGTATCGTTTCGGAGAATGCGAAATACGTAATGAACGACATTATCGATTTAGTCCAGGTGTAACGTATGCCATAAGTGACTACCGCATCTTGGAATATTCGGAACAGAGCGTCAAAATCTACGATTTTCACGAAAACCCGCGTTGGTCAGGTCGTAACGACCTTTTAGAGAATCCCTGCTTCACGGCCGTTTGTGTCCAAACATGGAATCTCGAACGAACGGAATGCTTATCCGAATCATGGGGATATGCCGACAGGTTCGGTAAAATGGTAATCCCGGCTCAATATGACAAGGCCACCGATTTGAGTTGCTGGAACATCGGTGCTGTCAAACAGCACGGCAAGTGGCATTTTATCTATGCACTCACCGGAGAACGGATAGACGACCGAGAATACGACGATGTGGCAATCTGTCCTGAAACGGGTTATTTCAGTTACTTTGCAAAGGAACAGGGCGACGGACGCGGGGTAATCGACCCATTGGGGAACATGATTACCCGACCGATTTACGGGACTATGCCGCATCCGATGTTCGACGGGACGTTCAAAACGTTTGTAAAAAAGAACGATAAACCCATATTCATAAACAGGCAGGAACGAGTTCTTGACATGGATACCGAGACGGCCTCTGCAACATACGAGGAGGCACAATATTGGAATCCGGATTTCCGTCGATCGGAGGAAGATTTATTTAAGTGCAATATTCCTTGCATCATCGTCGGCAGGGACGGCAAATATGGCCTTGTGGCCCATTCCGGACGGCAAATCACGAAACTCGAATACGATAATATATTTGAATACGATATTATCCCTGACGAGAAACCGGGTATGGTATTTCGCGTGACACGCGATGACAAATGGGGGCTTATCGACGATGCGGGCAAAGAGGTTCTTGCGACTGTGTATGGTTGCATCATGTCCGGCGATTCGGAGCATATCCGAATCGAACAGAACGAGAAATTAGGTTTTGCGGATTTGCAGGGAAAAATTACCTTACCTCCTGTCTACGAAAGGTTGGTTATGAACGGAGAAGGTGTTGCCGCAGGGCTCATCGACGGGAAATGGCAAATAGTCGGTACGGAGGGTAAAAGGATTACGCCGCCATGCTACGACACCGGCCAATGTTTGGGCGAGGGCTTTTTCTTGGTAACGGTCGGCGAAGAGCGTTACACGGTCGATCGACTCGGTACCCGATTGCCTTTCGTCATTGACAACCTCGACGAGTCGATATGGAACGATGAAAACCTGATGGATTGGGGCAAAGAGTTCGAACAGAACTATCTTCCCGCATACCGCCTTGCTCGCAAAGGAATTATCCGTCGTGACGGTACATCGGTCATTCCCTGCATTTACGATACGCTCTACCCGTTACGGCCGGGACGTGGCGAACTGATCGTCGCCACATTGCACGGCTCGAGCGGAGTTCTCGATCTTTCGGGTGAGACCGTCATACCTTTCGAGTATGACCGAATCGAACAGATGCCGCCCCACGCCACCACCATTACAGTCTGCAGGGAGGACAGGTGGGGTGAATTGCACCTCGACGGCAGCATTGCCTATCCTTTGGAGTACGAAGGAATTGTAGTGCCTTCCACATTTTAGATCATTCTAATGAAACGTGGTATATGGTCTACTTGAAGAAATTTTACTTCCCTTCGCAATGGGCAGAGGAGGATTATCTTCATAAATTTTATGTTCCTCCTTCGATCCGTCGATATTATCAAAACCCTTACCCGTTTAAGATCATGCGGAATATCGGGTTGAGTAAATTGGAGTTCGAGCCTATCACGATTCTTTATGGCGAAAACGGAAGCGGTAAATCCACCGCCATAAACGTGATTGCAAAGAAGTTGAGAGCAAATCGCAGAAGTCTCTACAACTCCACCACACACATGGAGGCTTATGTGGAAAAATGCTCTTTTGAAACCGACCTCAGATGGTGCGGAGAGGAGTACGATGTTACCCTGTCCCATTCCAATATGTTCGACATATCGCAAATTACGCACGTAATTACGAGCGATGATATTTTTAGAGACCTACAGCAGGAGCACATGAAACGGAAACAGTTCCTAATTAAGAGCAAAATGCTTATAAAAAAAGACATAGGAATAAAACATGGAGCGGCCATATGGGACAAACATTTGAATTTTGAGGAAGATGACGGAGAGGCAGAACGCCTGAGTGAGGGTTGCCGTATTCGTAGAAACACCGTACCCCAATTTTTGAGAGACAAGTTGGGACGTGAGGAGACCGGGATGTCTAACGGGGAGAATAGTTTTGTCTATATATCGAATATGATGCAAGAGTCGGGTCTGTATTTTTTTGACGAACCTGAGAATAGTTTGTCGCCGCAAATGCAACTTAAATTGGCCGAACTATTACTTTTCATGGCCAGATTCAACCAATGTCAAATCATCATGGCAACGCACTCTCCGCTACTCTTGTCGATTCCTTCTGCAAGAATCTATGATCTCGACGGAGATCCTGCGTGTATTCATAAGTTCGAAGAACTGCAATCGAGCAAACTCTATTATCACTTCTTCAAAGAGAGAAAGGATTTGTTTGAGTCTACTTCCAGATAACAAAAGGGAGCCTGTTATGCAACTGAATGACAAAATCTTCGGCATTCTCTTCGGGCAGGCCATCGGCGACGCGCTGGGGTTGGCCGCCGAGGGGATGTCCCGTGAGCAGGTTGCCGCCACCTATCCGAATGGCGTGAACGGCTATTCGGATATCGTTCAGGACGATTTCCGGCGTCGTTGGCGGCAAGGAGAATGGACGGACGACACCAGCCAGATGCTTTGCATTCTCGACAGCCTGCTTGAAAACAGGCAGGTCGTTCCAAACGATATTGCGGAGCGTTTCGTGCAATGGTTCCGCCGCGACGGTCGGGGCATCGGGCGGCACACCTACGACATTCTGCGTATGCCGCAATATGCGCAACAGCCGTATGAAATTTCGGAGTTCTTTTGGAAATTCAGCCGATGCCGAAGTGCTGCCAACGGGGCCTTGATGCGGACCTGTATTACGGGCATCTGGGATTATCCGAACGAGGCGGCTGTATATGCGAATACGGAACGGATTTGCCGTCTGACCCATTTCGATCCGCGTTGTGTCGGCTCGTGCGTTATCGTCGCCCATATCATTCGGTGTGAATTGAACGGAGTGCCGGTATCCGAATCGGACTTGCTTGCTCTCGGCGCAAAGTATGCGCCTGAAATCGAGGAGTTCGTGCAATTGGGATTTCAACCGGATATTGCAAAACTATGTTTAGACAACCCCGATACACGAGGTTACACACTACGCACACTATCGGCCGGCTTATGGGCTTACAACTTCGGAACGGATTTCCGGTCGGCAATACGAACGCTTATCGCTGCCGGCGGCGATACGGACACGAATTGCGCGGTGGCCGGAGCATTGCTCGGTGCCCGCATGGGATATGCGGCACTACCCGAAGATTGGGTGCAAGGCTTGTTGCAATGCGGTGAACTCACCGAAAAAGCCCGTCGGTTGGTGGAAATTATTGTAATGCGATGATCCGCTACATCCAAAACGAAGCCCACTATAACGAGGTGATTAAACGCATCCGTCAGGTGCGACATTACCTATGGATCGGAACGGCCGACATCAAAGACCTCTATGTCAAAGATGGTTTAGACGCTGTGCCATTGCTTCGGGTACTGGAGGGTTTGATTCGACGAGGTGTCGAGGTGCGGTTGATCCACGCCAAGGAGCCCGGCCAGAACTTCGCCAACGATTTTGACAAATACCCGTTATTATGGAGCCGGCTGGAGCGACGGTTATGTCCGCGCGTACATTTCAAAATATTGATTTTCGATTGTGAAATGGCCTACATCGGTTCTGCCAATCTGACCGGTGCAGGACTCGGCATGAAAGGTACCACGACTCGTAATTTCGAAGCGGGCATTCTTACCGACGAACCTACACTGGTCGATGCCGCCGCTGATCAGTTCGATGCTGTTTGGCACGGCGTGCATTGCGCGAAATGTCGACGCAAGAGTTTTTGCGCCGACAGAATCAGATAACAAGATATTTTCGATTATCTATCAAAACATTCGTTTTGAGGGCATTGAATAGGACTCCCCTCAAAAAATGCAGCAGATGCAATTATTCGATAATTAGTAGGAGTGGATACAAATAAAGATACTATCTTTGTGTTGGGTTCTTTATCAAGATGAAGATTTGCAGCAAAACCGTGCAAAAGATCGGTTAACAGATCGTTAACAGCAAAAAAGGTTGTTTCCTTACAACCCGCTGACCGACAAAAGAAAAGAGGATCGATTTCTCGATCCTCCTGTTTCAGAGCGGAAAACGAGACTCGAACTCGCGACCCCAACCTTGGCAAGGTTGTGCTCTACCAACTGAGCTATTTCCGCAATTTGTTTCTGCCGCACCGGAACCCTCCGGCTCCTCGTGCAACCCTGAAACGTTTGTTTTGGGATTGCAAATATAGGGCTAATTTCCGACTTTGCAAATTTTTTAGGCAAAAAAAATCCCGGAAGCCGCAGCTTCCGGGATCGAAAACCGGCCGGTCGCGGCCGAAACCGCACCGCCAGACCGTTGATTTAGCGCACCTTGAACCCTTCGTCGGCACGCACGGGAATCGGCATCGAGGCGTAATAACCGCTCTCCAGCTTCTCGCGCACGGCCTTGAAGGCCTCCAGCGTGTAGTTGACATCCTCGACCGTGTGGGCCGCCGCCGGGATCACACGCAGGATGATCTCGCCCTTGGGGATCACGGGATAGACCACGATCGAGCAGAAGACGCCGTGGTTCTCGCGCAGGTCGACCACCAGGTTCGTCGCCTCGGGCACGCCGCCCTTCATGAAGACGGGGGTCACGGGCGAGTTCGTCACGCCGATGTTGAAGCCGTTCTCCTTCAGACCGCCCTGCAAGGCGCGGACGATCTCCCACAGCTTCTCCTGGTACTCGGGGTGGTTGCGGATGAGCTCCAGACGCTTCAGCGCGCCGATCACCATCGGCATAGGCAGCGACTTGGCGTAGAGCTGCGAACGCATGTTGTAGCGGAAGAGGTTGATCAGCCAGCGGGGACCGCTCACGAAGGCGCCGATCCCGGCCATCGACTTGGCGAAGGTGTTGAACAGCACATCGACACCGTCCACGACGCCGAAGTGGGCCGCCGTACCGCGACCGCCCGGGCCCATCGTGCCGAAGCCGTGGGCATCGTCGACGAGCAGACGGAACTGGAACTCCTTCTTCAGCGCGACGATCTCGTCGAGCTTGCCCAGGTCGCCCTTCATGCCGAAGACGCCCTCGGTGATGACCAGCACGCCGCCCTTCTGCTCCTCGGCCAGGTCGGTGGCGTGCTGCAGCTGGAGGCGCAGCGAGTCCATGTCGTTGTGGCCGAAGACGAAGCGCTTGCCCTTGTGCATGCGCAGACCGTCGATGATGCAGGCGTGGGCCTCGGCGTCGTAGACCACCACGTCGCGCGGCGTGAGCAGGCAGTCGATGATCGAGATCATGCCCTGGTAGCCGAAGTTGAGCAGGAAGGCATCCTCCTTACCCACGAACTCGGCCAACTCGCGCTCCAGACGCTCGTGGTAGACCGTCTGGCCGCTCATCATGCGGGCGCCCATCGGGGCGGCCATGCCGAACTCGGCGGCACCCTCGGCGTCGGCCTTGCGCACCTCGGGGTGGTTGGCCAGACCGAGGTAGTTGTTCAGGCTCCAGTTCAACATCTTCTTGCCCCGGAAGACCATGTGGGGGCCGATTTCGCCTTCGAGTTTCGGGAAGGCGAAATACCCGTGGGCATAACCCATGTACTGACCGATCGGTCCGCCCGCATTCTTCTCCAGGCGTGCAAAAATATCAACCATAACGTATTTGATTTTAAAGTTTTCAGTCATTCGCCCCGCGCACGGGCCGTCCCAGTGAACGCGCACACGAAAAGGCCCTCAAAAGTAGCCGTTTTTTTACGCCGAACGCTACGTATAAATACCTATTTCGCGTCGCCCGCACCCCGCCGGATTCCGCAGCGGCGCGCCACGGCGTCGACGATCGCCGCCACGGCGCCGTCGCCGGTGACGTTGGTCGCCGTGCCGAAGCTGTCCATGGCGATGTAGGTGGCGATCATCAGGCCGCAGAGCGTCTCGTCGAACCCCAGCACCGACTCCAGCAGCCCCAGCGCCGCCATGATCGCCCCGCCCGGCACGCCCGGCGCCGCCACCATCGTCACCGACAGCAGCAGGATGAAGCGCGCGAAGAGCGCAGCCGAGAAGTCGCTCCCGGCGAGCATCGCCACCGCCAGGGCGCAGGCCGTGATCTTGAGCATCGACCCCGAAAGGTGGATCGTGGCGCACAGCGGCACGGTGAACGACGCCACCGCGGGGTCGACGCCCAGCCGCTGCGTCCTTTCGAGCGTCACGGGGATCGTCGCCGCCGACGACTGCGTGCCGAGCGCCGTGAGGTAGGCCGCGAGCATCGTCCGCAGCATCTTCAGCGGGTTGCGGCGCGTAGCGATCCCCGCCACGCAGAACTGAACGACGAGCAGCGCCGCCGACAGCGCGAAGATGACGACGACGAGCTTGACGAACACCGCCACGACCGACGCCGCCTGCCCCGAGCGGGTCATCTGCACGAAGATTCCGAAGATATAGAGGGGCAGCAGCGGCACGATCACCCGCGTGATCGTCCGCTCGACGATCGCCCGCAGCTCGTCCAGCCCCGCCTTGAGGCTCCGCGCCCCCGTGTAGGCCATGCCCAGCCCCACGACGAAGGCCAGCACCAGCGCCGTCATCACCTCCATCACGGGCGGCATCGCCACCGTGAAGTAGGGTTGCAGCGCCGCCCCGGCCTCGGGCAGCACCGCCCGGGCGCCGTCGAGCAGCGCCGGGAAGAGCGCCCGACCGACCGCGTAGGTCCCGAACCCCGAGAAGAGGGTGAAGGCGTAGGCCAGCGCCGCCGTGAGCGCCAGCAGCCGCCCGGCGCCGCGCCCCAGGTCGGCGATACCCGGGGCCACCAGCCCGAAGATGAGCAGCGGAATCACGAAATTGAGAAAGGCGCCGAATAACGCGTTGAAGGTCAGCGACAGCCGCACCGCCCACGCGGGCAGCAGCAGGCCGCACGCGACCCCCAGCACGATGGCCGCGATCACGCGGGAGAGCAGACCGAACCGGATTTTCATGCAGGTCGTCGTATTAGCGGATTTTTCACTCTTTCAAAGATACGAAATTTTTCCTACCTTCGCACCATGACAGCGCTTTTCAACGACATCATCTTCGGCCCGGTGCATTCGCGGCGACTGGGCCTTTCGTTGGGCGTCAACTTGTTGCCCCCCACGTCGAAACTCTGCACGTTCGACTGCATCTACTGCGAGTGCGGCTGGAACGCCGACCACCCGGGCCTTCGCCGCTTCAACCGCCGCAGCGACGTGAGCCGCCTGCTCGGCGAGACCCTGCGGCGCATGGTCGCCGACGGCACGCCGCCCGACGTCATCACCTTCGCCGGCAACGGCGAGCCGACGCTCCACCCCGAGTTCGAGGCCATCATCGGCGACACGCTCGCGCTGCGCGACGCCCTCTGCCCCGCGGCACGGGTCTCGGTGCTCTCCAACGCCACGCAGCTCCACCGCGACGACGTCTGCCGGGCCCTCCGCCGCGTCGACAACAACATCCTCAAGCTCGATTCGGCCTTCGACGCCACCGTCCGCCGCATGAACCGCCCGCAGAACCCCGCCTACTCCGTGCGCGCCACGGTCGAGGCCATGCGGCGCTTCGAGGGGCGGATGATCCTCCAGACGATGTTCCTGCGCGGCACCTGCGACGGGCTCCCCGTCGACAACACCACCGAGGAGGAGGTCGCCGCCTGGCTGCGGCTCGTCGACGAGATCCGGCCCCGTCAGGTGATGGTCTACTCGCTCGACCGCGACACCCCCTGCCCCACGCTCGCGAAGGTCCCGCGCGAGGAGCTCCGGGCGATTGCCGCGCGCGTCGAGGCGCTGGGTATCCCCTGCTCGGTCGCCTGACACCGCCCGCCGAACGCACCGGAAAGCCCCCCGCAAACCCACGGAAAAGTCGCCCCGCGAAACGCCGCCGAACGGTCCCAGGACGGTCCGGCGCCGCTCCGGCCGCCCGACAAACCGGCAAATCCCGCTACGCAACCATGCAGATACTCCTCTCCTGCGCCAAGACGATGGCCGACACGCCGGCCTTCGCCACGCCCCGCACCACCGCGCCCCGCTTCGCCGCCGAGGCCGACACGCTGGCCGCCGAGCTCGCGGCACTCCCCGTCGGGGAGCTCGCCCGCGCGCTCCGGGTCAACCCGCGCATCGCCGCCGAGAACCACCGGCGCTATCTTTGCTTCCACGACGCCGCGGCCCACGCGGCGATCGCCGCCTACACGGGTATCGTCTTCCAGCGAATCGCCCCCGCCGGCTTCACCGCCGACGATTTCGCCCACGCCCAGCGCCACCTCAACATCACCTCGTTTCTCTACGGGTTGCTCCGCCCGCTCGACGCCATCCGTCCCTACCGGCTCGAAGGAGACGTCCGTCTCGCCGGGTGCGGCGACGCCCCGCTCTTCGATTTCTGGGCGCCGCGCCTGACCGACTGCCTGATCGAACGCGTCGAGGCCGACGACGGCATCCTCGTCAACCTGGCCAGCGACGAGATGAAACGACTGTTCGACTGGCGGCGGGTCTGCCGCTCGGTGCGGGTCGTCACCCCCGCGTTCCGCCTGCGCGAGGGCGAGCGGCTACGCACCGTGGTGGTCTACACCAAGATGTGCCGCGGCGCCATGGCGCGCCACCTGCTGCTCGGGCGCATCGACCGGCCCGAGGCGCTCGGCGACTTCGCATGGGAGGGTTTCCGCTTCGACCCGGCGGCGAGCCGCCCCGACGCCCCGCTCTTCGTGCTCTGAGGCGGCCGGCCGCACGACTCTCCTCAAGCAAGACCCGCCACGGCTCCCGGCCCGCAGCCAGCGGAGGCGCGTGTGAGGCATAGCCGATACGAGCGGCCCTCCGCGCCGGGTGGCTGCGGGCCGCAAGCTGCGCTCCGCAAAATTATCTATCCGATTGTCATTCCCGCCCGCAGAACGCGGCCGGGCAAACGCCTACGCCTCGCGCAGCGCCGCGAGGATGCCCTCCTCGTCGTAGCCGCACCGGGCATAAAGCTCGGCCGGCGTGCCGTGGTCGACCCACTCGTCGCCGATGCCGAGCGACCGCACAGCCACCGCATAGCCGCGGGCGTTGAACCAGGCGGCCACCGCCTCGCCCACGCCGCCCCGCACGCAGCCGTCCTCGACGGTCACCACGCGGCGGAAGCGGCTCCCGACCTCAGCGAGCAGCTCCTCGTCGAGCGGCTTGACGTAGCGCAGGTCGTAGTGGGCGACGCTCAGCCCCTCGGCCTCTGCCCGCCCGGCGGCGCGCGCCGCGGCATGGCCCGTCGTGCCGACCGTCAGGAGCGCCACGTCGCGCCCCTCGCGCAGGCAACGGCCCCGGCCCACGGGCAGCACAGCGAAGGGTTCGCCCTCCCAGGCCGCCCCGGCACCCCCGCCGCGCGGATAGCGGATCATGAAGGGGTGGCCGTGGTGCAGCGCCGTGTACATCATGTCGCGCAACTCGCGCTCGTCCATCGGCGCCGCCACCGTCAGGCCCGGCACCGGCGCGAAGGCCGCCATATCGAAGACGCCGTGATGCGTCACGCCGTCCTCGCCCACCAGACCGCCGCGGTCGAGGCAGAGCACCACCGGCAGGTCCTGGATCGCCACGTCGTGGATCACGTTGTCGTAGGCGCGCTGCATGAACGACGAGTAGATGTTGCAGAAAGGCACCATCCCCGCCGCCGCCAGCCCCGCCGAGAAGGTCACGGCATGGCCCTCGGCGATCCCCACGTCGAAACACCGCTCGGGCATCGCCTGCATCAGCAGGTTCATCGAGCAGCCCGTCGGCATCGCGGGCGTCACGCCCACCACGCGGGCGTCGGCCTCGGCCAGCTCCACGAGCGTCCGCCCGAAGACATCCTGGTAGCGGGCCGCAGGCGCCTTGGCCGCGATCCGCTCGCCCGTGTCGGGGTTGAACCGCCCCGGCGCGTGCCACGTCGGCTGGTCGCACTCGGCCGGGCCATAACCCTTGCCCTTGACCGTCATCACGTGCAGCAGCTTGGGCCCCTCGATCCCGCGCAGCGCCCGCAGCGTGCGGACCAGCTCGCCCAGATCGTGGCCGTCGACCGGCCCGAAATAGCGGAAATTGAGGCTCTCGAAAAGATTCGAATTGTTCAGCAGCCCCTGCTTCACGGCATTGCCCGCCTTCTGACACAGCCGCAGCAGCCGCGGCGTATGGTGCAGCGCGCGCCACAACCCCTGCTTGAGGCGGTTGTAGTGCTTCGAGGTCGAGATCTTCACCAGGTAGCTCTTCAGCGCGCCCGTGGCCTGGTCGATGGCCATGTTGTTGTCGTTGAGAATCACCAGCAGGTCGGTACGCTTCGAGGCGCCGGCGTTGTTCAGCCCCTCGAAGGCCAGACCGCCGGTCATCGATCCGTCGCCGATGACGGCCACCACCTTGCGCCGCTCGCCCCGCAGTTCGGCCGCCTTGGCCATGCCGAAGGCCGCCGAGATCGACACCGAGGCGTGACCGCCTCCGAAGGCGTCGTAGGGGCTCTCGGCCATGCGCGGAAAACCGCTGATACCCCCCAGCCGACGCTTGCGGCGGAAGGCCTCGCGCCGCCCCGTGATGATCTTGTGGGCATAGGTCTGGTGTCCCACGTCCCACACGATGCGGTCCTCGGGCGTATCGTAGACATAATGCAGCGCCGCGGCCAGCTCCACGGCGCCGAGGCTCGACGCCAGGTGGCCGGGATTGACCGAACATTCGTCGACGATATAGCGGCGCAGCTCGTCGCAGTAGCGGCGCAGCTCCTCCGGCGAGAGCCGCTTGAGGTCCCGCGGCGAATCGATCCGATCGAGCAGTCTGTATTCGTTGCGTGTCATGGGAACACAAAGATAGGCAATAAATCGAAATTTATTCGCGAAAAATCCTTATCTTCGCATAACGATAAATGCGATCCGACATGAAATACAACAGAATCCTCCTGAAACTGAGCGGCGAATCGCTCCAGGGCAGCCAGAAATACGGGCTCTCGCCCGAGGTGCTCCAGTCCTATGCCGAACAGATCAAGGCCGTCGCCGGGCAGGGCGTCCAGATCGGCATCGTCATCGGCGGCGGCAACATCTTCCGCGGCCTGACGGGCGCCAAGCGGGGCTTCGACCGCGTCAAGGGCGACCAGATGGGGATGCTCGCGACGGTCATCAACTCGCTGGCGCTCCAGTCGGCGCTGGAGGACAACGGCGTGCGGTGCAAGGTCCTCACGTCGATCCGCATGGAACCCATCGGCGAATACTTCTCCAAGGCCCGCGCCATCGAGTACCTGGAGGCGGGCTACGTGGTCATCGTCGGCGGCGGCACCTCCAACCCCTACTTCACCACCGACACCGCCTCGGCGCTGCGCGGCATCGAGATCGAGGCCGAGGTGATGCTCAAGGGGACGCGCGTCGACGGCGTCTACACGGCCGATCCCGAGAAGGATCCCGCGGCCGAGAAGTTCGACGAGATCACCTTCGACGAGGTGCTCGCCCGCCGGCTCAAGGTGATGGACCAGACAGCCTTCACCCTCTGCCGCGAAAACCGCCTCCCGATCATCGTCTTCGACATGGACACGCCGGGCAACCTGGCCCGCCTGCTCGCGGGCGACAAGATCGGCACGCTGGTCAAACTGTAAATCCGCAAGACAATGGCAACCAAGAAAAGCAACCGTCAACTCCTCATTCTCCTGGCGCTGATCGCCGTCGTGATCGCGGCGATCGTGCTGCTCCCCTCGTGCGGCAGCCGGCGGCAGCAGCAGGCCGAGGACGACGTCGAGGCCACGACGCTCGTCCGCGAAGGCGAACAGGCCCCCGACTTCACGGTCGAGATGATCGACCGCAGCCGCGTGACGCTGTCGGCGCTGCGGGGCAAGGTCGTTCTGGTCAACTTCTGGGCCACGTGGTGCCCGCCCTGCCGCGAGGAGCTCACCCACGTCCAGACGGAGCTCATCGACCGCTTCGCCGGGCGCGACTTCGTCTTCCTGCCCATCTCGCGCGGCGAGGAGCGCGCCACCGTCGAGGCTTTCCGCGAGAAGGCGGGCTACACCTTCCCCATGGGCCTCGACCCCGAGCGCGCCGTCTACGACCGCTTCGCCTCCAACTACATCCCGCGCAACTTCCTCGTGGGTCCCGACGGGCGGATCGTCACCGCCACGGTGGGCTTCGACGAGGAGGAGTTCGCCGCCCTCATCGACACGATCGAACGAACACTCGAAAAACAATAACGCAATGGACACCAACACGATTCTCAACGACGCCTCCGCCCGCATGCAGAAGGCGATCGACCACCTCGAGGAGGAACTGCTCAACGTGCGCGCCGGCAAGGCATCGCCCAACGTGCTCAACGGCGTGATGGTCGACTATTTCGGTTCGCAGGTGCCCGTCTCGGGCGCAGCGAGCGTCACCGTGCCCGACGCGAGGACGATCCTCATCCAGCCCTGGGACAAGAACATGATCCGCCCGATCGAGAAGGCGATCCTCGACTCGAACATCGGCCTTACGCCCTCGAACAACGGCGAGCAGATCCGCCTTTCGATCCCGCCGCTGACGGAGGAGCGCCGCAAGGAACTCGTCAAGCAGGTGCGCGGCGAGGCCGAGACGGCCCGCATCAGCCTGCGCAACGCCCGCCGCGACGCGGTCGAGGCCTTCAAGAAGGCGACCAAGGAGGGCATGCCCGAGGACGAGTCGAAGGACGGCGAGACCCGCACGCAGAAGCTCCTGGAGAAGTACACCAAGCTCCTCGACGAGGCCATGGCCCGCAAGGAGAAGGAGATCATGACCGTCTGATCCGTACCCCTCCGCCACACCCGGGGCCCGGCCGCAAGGTCGGGCCCCGTCGTTCAACAGAAGGAACGCACGGCCCGCCGGGCCGTTACAGGCATGGACCGGAGCGCACTCCGCAGCAGCCGCACGAGCGCCAGCGCGTTGCAGGTCTTCGCCGCAAAGAGGCAGCCGACAGCCAATTCCGGGGAGCCTCCCATGCGAGGCAGCCGGTCCGCAGCCAGCGGAGGAGGCTTTTTGAGCGCACGCGAAAAGAGCAGTCCTCCGCATCGGGTGGCTGCGGACTGCCGGCTCCGATAGGAGCCGAATTTACAGAGAAAAAACAATCCGCCGGGCGGCTGCTCTCCGCCGGCCCTTCGGGCCATCGTTTTCCGAACATTCCCGACGAAGCCTGCCGCGGACCATGCCCGCCCGTCTCCCCGGCATAATCCGGCCGGCATTTGTTTCTGCACGCGACTTTTCGTATCTTCACCACCGCAAACCGTTTCATGATGAAAACCCTACTCCACCTCACGCGAAGCCTCGCCCTGCTCGCCGTCGTCGTCGCGGCCACGGTCGCCGCACGCCCCGCCCGGGCCCAGGGCTATGTCAAGCTCAACGGCCTCTACGCCCTGGCCGGCGTCGTCAACCCCGCCGTCGAGTTCGCCATATCGCCCAAGTCGACCCTCCAGACCGAAGTCGTCTTCTCGCCCTGGAAGTCGATCCACGGCAAGCACATGTTCTTCGGGATCCTCATGGGCGAATACCGCCGCTACTTCAAGGAGCACAACCGCGGCTGGTACCTCGGGGCCAACCTCGGCATGATGGCCTTCGACATGTCCAAACCCTATATCGACGGCTGGAGCATCCGATTCGAGAACCGCTACAGCAAGGGCTACGGCATGATGATCGGCCTGTGCGTAGGCTGGGAGTGGCAGTTCCGCGAGCGGTGGCTGCTCGACGCCTACCTGGGCTGGGCCTTCATGGACAGCCACTACAACGGCTATTCGTTAGACCACCAGATCGACATGTACCCCCACCGGCCCGTCGATCCGCCCCATCCCGACCCCTTCAACGGCTCGTCGGAGTGGTACCCCAACAAGATCGGCCTCTCGATCGGCTATCGCATCTTCAAACCCAAGCAGTAGACTGCACGACCGCCCCGCCTTTCGGAGCGCACAGCGGGGTGCCGCTGCGCGGTAAACGTATATTTCGGCTCGTCAGAGCCGACGGGCCGCAGCCTCGCCCCTCCGAAAAGCCCGACGCCCGGGACCAGCGATTGGTCCCGGGCGTCGCGTTTCGATACACCTCGCAAAGGCTACTTCTTCGATTTCTTGGCAGCCTTCGCCGCCACCGCCTTGTCGAGCTCGATGATGAAGTCCGACAACACGTTCATGTAGTTGATGAAGGCGTCGTAGGCCGAGTCGTAGGGGTTGAAGTAGGAGTGCACGTCGCCGTCCGACAGCCACTTGGTGGCCATGTAGTAGAAGTGGTCCGAGGTCTGGAGGAAACTCCACACGTAGTCGAAGTCGGCGCTCTTCAGCGCGGCGACCTTCTCCTTCTGAGCGTAGAGCTTCGAGAAGGCCTCGTTCTGCAACTCGTTGCCGAGCCATGCCGTCACGTCGCGCTCCTCGTCGGCCCACGACATCACATGCGGGCAGTGGAGCACCGAGACGGGTTGGTACTTCTTCGCCGCCTCGCTCACCGTGGCGAACTCCAGTCCGCTCTTCTTGGCCAGCACGGCCTTGGGCAGCGAACGCATGAACTCGAAGATCCCCGTATCGGCCGCCTGGTGCTCGCCGAAGGTCTCGTAATCCATGAAGAGGTTGATGACGTCGCCCGGCGTCTCGCCCGAAGCGAGCCACGAAGCGTACTTGTCGGCCGTCAGCGGCCACTGGTCCCAGCCCTGGTTGGAGAAGCGGAAAGCGATGTCGTCCGAGAGCTTGTAGTTGCGCAGCAGCAGACGCAGCTTCTGGTCGATGGCGTTGGCATAGACGTAGTTGGGCGACTTCCAGCCCAGCACGTGCTTGGCACCCTCGGCCAGCATCGTGCGGAAGCCCATGCCGGCGACCATCTCGCCGATCTCGTCCGAATAGATGAGCTCGGTGTTGCGGAACGCCGTCGGCTTCACGCCGAACTCCTTCTTGATGGCGGCCATGTGCAGCTTGACCTGCGCCGTGAAGTCCTCCTTGGAGGCCAGTGCGGCCAACGAGTGGGAGTAGGTCTCGGCCAGGAACTCCACGCACCCCGTCTCGGCCAGCGCCTTGAACGATTCGAGCACCTCGGGCGCATAGGCGCGGAACTGCTCGATGGCGATACCCGTGATCGAGAACGAACAGCGGAACTTACCCTTGTTTTCCTTGATGAGCTTCAGCAGCAGGGCGTTCATCGGCAGGTAGCACTGCCGCGCGACCTTCTGCATGATCGATCGGTTGAGCAGGTCGTCCAGGTAGTTGTGATCCTTGCCCATGTTGAAGAAGCGGTATTTCTTCAGGCGCCAGGGCTGATGGACCTGGAAGTATAAGCAAACGGTTTTCATAAGGGTAGTTTTATTTTAATTATTTTTCTCGTTCTCTTCGATAGCCGCCTCGTACACGGCCTTGATCTTCGCCGCAGCGTCGTTCCACTTGAGGTTGGTCACCTCCTCCAGGCCCTTCGACGAGAACATGTCGGCCAGCGCCGGGTAGGCGATCAGGCCGTACATGGCGTCGGCCAGGGCGTCGACGTCCCAGTAGTCGACCTTCACGGCATAGTCGAGCACCTCGGCCACGCCGCTCTGCTTGGAGATGATAACGGGCACGTTCGAACGCATCGCCTCCAGGGGCGAGATGCCGAAGGGCTCCGAGACCGAAGGCATGACGTAGACGTCCGAGAGCTGGAACATCTTGTGGACGTCCTCGCCGCGGAGGAAGCCCGTGAAGTGGAAGCGGTCGGCGATGCCCAGACGCGCCACGCGGCGGATCACGTGGTTCATCATGTCGCCCGAGCCGGCCATCACGAAGCGCACGTTGGGCACGCGCTTGAGCACCTTGGCGGCCGCCTCGACGAAGTAGTCGGGACCCTTCTGGTAGGTGATGCGGCCCAGGAAGGTGATGATCTTGTCGTCGACGCCGCGCTCGGGCGCCGCGCCCGAATTCTCGGCGAAGCGCACGGCATTGTGGACCGTCACCACGCGCTCGGCAGGCACGCCGTAGCGGTTGATGACGATGTTGCGCGTGAGGTTCGACACGGCGATCACGCGGTCGGCGGCGTGCATGCCCGCCCGCTCGATGGCGTAGGTCTGCGTGTTGATGTTCTCGCCGCTGCGGTCGAACTCCGTGGCGTGCATGTGCACCACCAGCGGCTTGCCCGACACGCGCTTGGCGGCGATGCCGGCGAAGTAGGTGAGCCAGTCGTGGGCGTGGATCACGTCGAACTGCCCCTCCAGATCCTTGGCCACCTGGGCGGCTACCACGGCGTAGCGGGCGACCTCCTCCAGCAGGTTGGCGCCGTATTTGCCCGAGAAGGTGTAGCGCTGCTTCCACACGTCGCTGGTCGACCACACTTTCTCGCCCGACTTGACATACTGCTCGTGGTAGGATTCGTACTCCTCGGGCGAGATGTACGGCACCATGTTCGAGTCGATGTGGATGAACGACATCTTGCTCAGGATATCGTCCGCGCCGCTCTGCGTCGAGCCGTAGAGCGCCTCGACGTCGCTGGCGTTGACCACTCGCGTGAAGCGCTGATCCTCGTCCCCGTAGGCGTGGGGCATGACGAACGTCACGTCGACGTCGTTGCGCGCCAGGCCGCGGGTCATTCCGTAGCATGCCGTTCCCAGACCGCCAGCGATGTGGGGCGGAAACTCCCAACCGAACATTAGTACTCTCATAATCGAAAATTTCTGTAATTGCTTTTTTGTTTCGGCGGCCTCAGCGCGTTACCGGCTCGGCGCGGCGATCGCAGGATCGGCCGCACGCGTCGGTGCTCCATTTTTCAGCTCCCGCCCGATTCGTTGCGGTGCGTTCTCCGCCCGGGGCGCCGAAGCGCCCGCGGGTCCCGTGGGCCGCGCGGCACGCCTGCGGCCTCACGGGGAGATCAAATCCCGTTCCGTTTCCCGGCCCGCCGGCGAACCGTGCGGGAGGATGCTGTCATTCGGTACGACACGAAACCCTCGTGCGCCCGGCTGTCGTTGTTGTTTTCCTTATTTCGCGCTCTTCTTGGCGGGGCTTTTCCGCGCGGCCGGCGCCTTGCGTGCGGCGGGCTTCGCGGCCCGGGCCGTCCGCTTGGCGGGGCGGTATTCACGGATCATGCGGTCGATCTCGCACACCGAGGCCACGCTCCACGCCTGCGACACGGCGCCGCGCGGTGCGAACGGGGGATCGGCGTCGTAGAGCTCGCAGATCGAGCCGATGCCGTAGCTCTGGATATCCTCCTCGAACCCGGCGAGGATCTCCTCGGCCTGGGGCAGGTAGCGGTCACCGTCGATGTCGAAGCAGGCCTGCACGTAGAACTGCATGAGCCAGGGCCATACCGAACCGTTCTTGGCGGCGATGTCGCGCTCGGCGACCGACCCCTCCTGCGAACCCTTGTAGAAGGGATCGCGCGGCGAGAGGGTGCGCAGACCGCGCGGGGTGAGCAGGTGCTGGCGCACCGTGCGCATCACGTCGACCATCGTCTCCATGTCGATCATCTTGTAGGGCAGCGCGCAGGCGATAATCATGTTGGGGCGGATCTGGTCGACCGCGCCCTCGCCGCCCACGTAGTCGGCCAGGTAACCCGCGGGCAGGCGGAACAGCTCGACGAACGACGCCGCCGTGCGGGCGGGGACGTCCTTCCAGGCCTTGACGAAGGCCTTGTCGCCATTGGCCTCGGCCAGGTCGAGCGCATAACATACGGCGTTATACCACAGCGCATTGACCTCCACCTGATAACCGTTGCGCGGCGTCACGGCGCGGCCGTCGACCGTCGAGTCCATCCACGTGAGCGGACGCTCCTCCGACGAGGCCCATACCAGACCGTTGTCGTTCATCACCACGCGCCCGGCCACGCCGCGGCGGTAGCTCTCCAGCAGCTGCTTCATGGCCTCGCCGTAGCGCTTCCAGATCTCCTTCGCACCCAGCTCGCTCTCCAGACGCTGCAACGTCCAGAAGAACCACAGCGGCGCATCGGCGGCCACGGCGGCCGACGCCGAACCGACGAACATGCCGTCGCGCATCTCGCCCACCAGCGTGTCGAGCGCGTCGATGCAGTCCTCCTTGTGGTGCTGCGGGAGGGTGATGCCCGGCAGCGCGACGAAGGTCTGACGCCCCGAGACGCCGTGCCACGGGTAGCCAGCGACGACCTCCGTGCGGCCCGCGCGGCGGATGAGGAACTGGCGCGCCGAGTGCTCCATGCAGCTCATGAAGTCGATCTTGTGCGTCCGTCGGGCGATCGACGTCTCGAACATCTGCTCGATCGTCTCGGCCGAGGCCATCTCGTCGAGCGAGGCCGAGAAGACGATGCTCTCGCCCTTCTTCAACTCGGTCTCGAAATAGCCCGTCGTCAGCAGGTCCTCGTGCCCCTCGTAACCGCGGGCGAGATCCTGCTGGTACTCGAAGTTGTAGTACCAGTCGGGGGCCGGGACGAACTCCACGCCGGGTTTGCTCGTCTGCATGTAGAGCCACGGGAAGGAGTCGTAGAGGCGGCTCTTCACGCCGTTGATGGCCGGATAGGAGCGGCCGTCGGCCTGCATGTTGGCGTGGGTCAGCGCATGCTTGTCGCGGAAAGCGAGGTAGGGGCGCAGACGCAGACGCGTCTCGGAGTGGGCGTCGACGAGCGTGTAGCGGATCATCAGCTGCGTGCGCTTGTGGATCCACAGCAGCTCCTTCTTCAGGATCACGCCGCCCACGCGATAGGTGATCGTGGGGGTCGGCGTATACTCGAAGTTGGTGACGTACTTGTGGCCGCGCGGCTCGTAGACGCCCTGGAAACGGTGGAGCGCCAGGTTGAACGCCTGGTCGTGCTGGATCACCGTCTCGTCGAGCGACGAGAGCAGTACATAGGTCCGGCCGCTGTCGTCGATGGGAGCCACCATCAGACCGTGGTACCGGCGCGTATTGCAGCAGACGATCGTCGTACCCATGTAGCCGCCGATACGGTCCGTCGAGAGCATTTCGCGTTGCAGCGAGTACTCCAGATTGCCCAATTCGCTTTTGTCGAAAGTAAGTGCTGACATATCTTGTTCGTTAAATATGCTTTTGGTTCAATAAAGATATTAAAAATTTCCGGATTTCGTTCCCGTTCCCGCGTTTTTTTAACATCTTTTCTTCATTTAACCCTTCCGGGGCGCTCTTCCGGGACCCGAAAGGCCCCGGAAGCGACTCCGCAAGGCTCCCTTAAGCCCACTTCACCAGCGCGAAGTCCATGCGGTGGGGCAGGTGCGGGTTCTGCGGGAAGATACGCAGCGCCACGTCGAACGTACCCGTATCCTCGGGCGTGTAGTCGAGCGTGTAGGTCACCAGGCTGCCCTCGACGGCGGTGCGCTCCAGCTGGATCGTCCGCGTGACGTTGGCCGCCTCGCTGCCGACGATCTGCCGGGCGATGACCATCTCCACGCCGATATCCTCGGGCCGCAGGTTGGCCACGTCGAGCTTCACCTCGAAGCGGTACTTCTCGCCCACGTAGACCGCCTCGCGGTCGAGGTTGACGCGCTGGACGTCGACCACGCGGACCTTGTCCCACGCCGCCGAAACCTTGCGCTTCCACGCCGCGATCTCGCGGGCGAGCCGGTAGCCGTCGGCCACGATCTCGGCCTTGCGGGCGGCCAGCTTGTTGTAGAAACGGTCTTCGTAGTCGATCAGCTGGCGGTTCATCGTGAAGTTCGAGGCGATGTCGGCCACGCACTTCTTGACCGAGGCGACCCACTTGCGGGGGATGTTCTCCCCGTCGCGGTCGTAGTAGAGCGGAGCGATCTCGTCCTCGATGGTGTTGTAGATCATCTCGGCGTCGAGCTCGTCCTGGAAGCGCTGGTCGGCGAAGGTGCGCTCCATGGGGAGCATCCAGCCGGCGCCCTCCTTGTAGCCCTCGACCCACCAGCCGTCGAGCACCGAGAACTGCATCACGCCGTTCATCACGCACTTCTCGCCCGACGTACCCGAAGCCTCCAGCGGACGGGTCGGCGTGTTGAGCCATACGTCGACGCCCTGGACCATGCGGCGGGCCAGCTCCATGTCGTAGTTCTGCAGGAAGAGGATCTTGCCCACGAACTGCGGCATGGCCGATACCTCGACGATGCGCTTGATCAGATCCTGCCCCGGCTTGTCGTTGGGGTGGGCCTTGCCCGCGAAGATGAACTGCACGGGACGCTCCTTGTTATTGACGATGGCCGACAGACGGTCGAGGTTCGTGAAGAGCAGGTAGGCGCGCTTGTAGGTGGCGAAGCGACGGGCGAAACCGATGGTGAGCACCTCGGGCTTGATGCCGTCGATGATCTGCAACATCTGGCGCGGCGAGTCGAGGCGCACCTGCGCGGGGTCGCTGTAACGCTTGCGGATGTGGTTGACCAGCCGCTGCTTGAGCGCCATGCGGGCCGACCAGAGCTCCTCGTCGGGGATGTTGTGTACCTTCTGCCACTCGGGGATGTCGTAGACGTGCTTGCTGAATCCCTCGGGGAAGTAGCGGGTGTAGAGGCGGCGCAGCGACGTGGCGATCCACGTGGGGAAGTGCACGCCGTTGGTCACGTAGCCGATGTGCAACTCGTTCTTGAAGTAGCCGGGCCACATGTTGCCCAGGATCTCCTTCGACACCTCGCCGTGGAGCCACGACACGCCGTTGACCTCCTGCGAGAGGTTGCAGGCCAGCACCGACATCGAGAACTTCTCGTTCGGATCGTTGGGGTTGGTCTTGCCCAGGTTGATGTACTGCTCCCAGGTGATGCCCAGCACGTCGGGATAGTGGGCCATGTACTGGCGGATCATCGACTCGGGGAAGGCGTCGTGACCGGCCGGCACGGGCGTATGGGTCGTGAAGAGCGACGAGGAGCGGATCACCTCCAGCGCCTCCGAGAAGCTCAGCTTGCCGTGGTTGACCAGCTCGCGGATGCGCTCGATGCCGATGAAGGCGGCGTGGCCCTCGTTGCAGTGGTAGACCTGGTTCTTGATACCCAGCTTGCGCAGGGCGCGAATACCGCCGATGCCGAGCAGGATCTCCTGCTTGAGGCGGTTCTCCCAGTCGCCGCCGTAGAGGTGGTGGGTGATGCGGCGGTCCTCCTCAAGGTTGGCCTCGAAGTCGGCGTCGAGCAGGTAGAGGTCGGTGCGGCCCACCTGGCACTTCCACACGCGGGCCGAGAGCGTACGGCCCGGGAAGGCGATGGTCACCGTCAGCCAGTTGCCCTCCCCGTCGCGCACGGGCGAGATCGGCAGCTTGAAGAAGTTCTGCGCCTCGTAGGTCGCCTCCTGCGAACCCTGCGCCGAGAGCTTCTGCGTGAAGTAGCCGTAGCGGTAGAGCAGACCCACGGCCGCCATCGGCACGTTCTTGTCCGAGGCCTCCTTGAGGTAGTCGCCGGCCAGGATACCCAGACCGCCCGAGTAGATCTTCAGCGACGAGTGCAGACCGTACTCCATCGAGAAGTACGACACGGTCGTGGTGGCCGGATCGGGCTTCTCGTTCATGTAGTCGCAGAAGCGGCGGTAGACGGCGTCGAGACGGGCGAGGAACTCCTCGTCGGCCTCCAGGGCCTTGATCTGCGCCGTGCTCAGGCGGTCGAGGAAGACGATCGGGTTGTGGTCCGACGCGGCCCACAGCTCGGGGTCGATCCCCTCGATCAGGTCGCGGGCGTCGGAGTTCCAGCACCACCAGAGGTTATGCGAGAGCTTCTCCAGCGCCTCCAGCCGCGCGGGCAGGGTCTTGTCGACCATCAGACGGCTCCAGTTGGGCTTCTCGACGAAGAGCTGCTGGCGCACGAAGTTGATCTGCTCGGTCCGCGAACCGCCGTCGAGCAGCGCCCGGTTGGTGCGGGCCACCAGGCTGTCGACCGCACCAGCATACGCCTGCTCGTAGTGGGTGTAGAGACGCTCCCAGAGCGCCGTCTCGGCGATCTCGCGCGCCGAGGTGCGCGCGGCGGCCAGCGCCTTCCCGTCCAGACGGCAGAAGCGCAGCAGCGCGTCGGCGATCTTCTGGGCGGCCTCCTGGTCGTTGTAGTCGTCGCGGCGGATCACCTCCACGCCGGCGTGGGCGGGCAGCTTCTCCACCCACAGGCCGAACCCGGCCAGCGTCGTGGTGAGCGTGGGCACCGAGAAGGCCACCGACTCAAGCGGGGTGTAGCCCCACGGCTCGTAGTAGGAGGGGTATACCGTCACGTCCATGCCCGCGAGCAGGTCGTAGTAGGGTTTGTCGAAGATGCCGTCGGCACCGTTCAGGTAGGTCGGCACGAAGACCACGCGCACCTTCGAGTCGGCGGCGGCCAGCACCGAGCCGCTGACGGCGTTGACCACAGGATCCCACGCCGGATGCTCCAGCGTGTGGGTCGTGAAACGGATCTGCGCGGCGTCGAGGGGCTTCGACGCGTCGGCCAGATGGGCCTGCAGGTCGGCGCGCGGACCGAGCGTCGCGGCGGGCACGGTGACGTAGGCCAGCACCTCGCGGTCGAGCTTGTCCGACGCCGCCAGCTGCTTGAGCGACTCCAGGAAAATGTCGATGCCCTTGTTGCGGAACTCGTAGCGGCCGCTGGTCCCGACGATGATCGGATCGCCCGCGAAGGTCACGCCCAGGCACGCCTCGGCCACCCCGATGAGCGCCTTGCGGGCCTCCGCACGCTTGCGGTCGTACTCGGCGCCCTCCCAGACGATATCGTCCTCGAAACCGTTGGGCGTCACGCCGTCGACCTCGCGGCCCAGCAGGTGGCGGCACTCGCGGGCCGTGATGTCCGACACGGTGAGGAAGGCGTCGAGGTTCGTCGCCGCGGCCTTCTCGATCGAGTGCTTGGCCGTCACGTTGAACTGGCGGGCCAGCTCGTCGGCGTTGAACTTGGCCAGGTCGGCGTAGAGCGGCAGGCGGTTGCCCGCCAGGCAACGGCCCACGACGGTGGCGTGGGTGGTGAAGACCGTAGCCACGGCGGGGGCGTTCTTGCGCAGGTAGAGACCGCCGGCGGCGGTCATCCACTCGTGGAAGTGGGCGGCCACCTTGTCCGTCGGCGAGCAGAAGTGCTCGGCGTAGGAGGCGATCACCTTACCGGCCACCCAGCCGAAGAGCACCGGCTCGACGTAGTCCCACTGGCCCGAGATCGAGTCGACATGGTAATCCTCCCACAGCCGCTTCAGGATCTCGTCCTTGGCCGGGATCTGCGAAGTGAAGTCGACCAGCACGGCGATGGGCTCGCCCTTGATCTTCCAGCGGCCCACGCGCACGCGGATCCCCTCGGCGTAGAGCGACTGGCGCCACGCCTTGAGCAGCGCGGCGTCCTCCTCGAACTCGGGGTCCGACCCCTCGTGCGAGAAGTCGGGACCGATCAGCATGTAGCGATCGCCGAACTTGCGCATGGCCGTCTGCGCCTTGGTGGCCACGACGGTGTGGATGCCGCCTACCTTGTTACACACCTCCCAGCTCACCTCGAAGAGGAAATCGGGAGTCAGATTTGCATTGTTCATATTGTTATCGATTTGTAATTTGCGTTCATAGAACGGACGGAACGGACCGCAAAGGTAGCGCTTATATTTATCATATCCAACCGCGACCGATCTTTCTAAAAAAATTTAATAATATCTTAACATTTCTCGTTTTCACATGTTTATACATGCCTGTCGACCTCGAACAGCGACTCGATCACCGCATCGGAGACCAGCATGCGCCGCGGCACCACACGCAGCCGGTCGCCCTCGGCGATCGCCACGCCGGAGGCGATCCACGGCAGGGCCGCGCGCCGCACCCGCGCCGCACGCGCCGCGCCGAAACGGCGGGCGATCCACGCCGTATCGATCCCCTCGGCCGTGCGCAGGCGCGTGAGCAGGTATTCGTTGAAACGGTCGCGCTCGCTCAGCCGCTCCGTCCCGGCGGGCGCCCCTGCGAGATACTCCTCGACCGAGGCGACGTTCCAGCTGCGGCACTCCCCGTCGAACGAGTGGGCCGCGGGGCCCAGCCCTATGTATTTGTCGCCGCGCCAGTAGGCGGCGTTGTGACGCGCCCGAAAGCCCGGCAGCGCATAGTTCGACACCTCGTAGTGTTCGAAACCCGCCCCCGTCAGCGCCTCGTGCACCGCCAGGAACTCCGCCTCGCTCACCGCCTCGTTCACCGGCGCGAACCGCCCCCGCTCGGCCATCCGGCCGAAGGCCGTCGCCGGCTCCACCGTCAGATGGTAGGCCGACACGTGCTGCACCTCCAGCGCCAGAATCCCCTCCAGCGACCGTCGCAGCGACTCGCCGCCGTAGCCCGGGACGCCGAAAATCAGGTCGACGGTGATGTTGTCGAAGCCCGCACGCCGGGCCGCCCGCACCGCCCCGACGGCCCCGGCCGCCGTATGGCGGCGGTTCATCAGCCGCAGGCAGTCGTCGTCGAGCGACTGGACGCCGATCGACAAGCGGTCGACGCCCGCCTCGCGCAGCGCCGCGAGGTAGCGCTCGTCCAGATCGTCGGGATTGGCCTCCAGCGTCGTCTCCTCCACGGCCGAGCAGTCCCACAGCGCCTCGGTCGACCGCAGCAGCCGCGCGACGGTGCCGGCCGGCAGCAACGACGGCGTCCCGCCGCCGAAATAGCGCGTGCGCACCGCCTCGCCGCCCAGGAAGCCGCGCCGCGCCGAGGCCTCGGCGGCGAGCGCCGCCGCCAGGTCGTCCATGCGGTCGAGCCGCACGCTCTTGTAGAAATCGCAGTAGGCGCACACGCGCTTGCAGAAAGGGATATGGAAATAGATTCCCGCCATGGAGATAAAATTAAGCAAAATTTTCCGAACGGCGAAACCCGCGTCCCCCGCCGTGCGCTCAGCGCGAGCCCCGCGAGGGGCCGTCCGCCCCTCGCCGCGCCCGTCCTGCGAACGAGCCATCGCACTATGGATCAAGCGCATAAAAAGCGATGCCGACCCGCCCGAAAAAAATTGGAAATAATCGCTGTTAAATTTTTCACAAATACAAAAGTTTTCCTACCTTTGCCGCGTCGGAGTAGGCTTTCGCCGGAAATTCTCCGCACGAACGACCGTAAAAAGACGTTTTCTAAAATAATTTACTATGGACAAAATGGATCTGAAAAAGTACGGGATCACCGGTGCGACGGAGATCGTGTACAATCCCTCCTACGACGAGCTGTTCCGCGAGGAGACCAAGAAGGGCCTGCGCGGCTTCGAGAAGGGCCAGCTGACCGAGATGGGCGCCGTCAACGTAATGACCGGCGTATACACCGGCCGCTCGCCCAAGGACAAGTTCTTCGTGATGGACGAGACCACCAAGGATACGATCTGGTGGACCTCCGACGAGTACAAGAACGACAACAAGCCCGTGACGAAGAAGGCCTGGAAGGAGCTCAAGAAGATCGCTTCGGAGGAGCTCTCGGGCAAGAAGCTCTACGTGGTCGACACCTTCTGCGGCGCCAACGAGAACTCGCGTCTGAAGATCCGCTTCATCATGGAGGTGGCCTGGCAGGCGCACTTCGTCAAGAACATGTTCATCCGTCCGACCGACGCCGAGCTGGAGAACTACGGCGAGCCCGACTTCGTGGTGCTCAACGCCTCGAAGGCCAAGGTTAAGAACTACAAGGAGCTGGGTCTGAACTCGGAGACGGCCGTCGTCTTCAACCTCACCGAGAAGATGCAGGTGATCATCAACACCTGGTACGGCGGCGAGATGAAGAAGGGCATGTTCTCCTACATGAACTACCTGCTTCCGCTCAAGGGCATGGCTTCGATGCACTGCTCGGCCAACACCAACGAGAAGGGCGAGACGGCCATCTTCTTCGGTCTGTCGGGTACGGGCAAGACCACCCTTTCGACCGACCCCAAGCGCCAGCTCATCGGTGACGACGAGCACGGCTGGGACGACGACGGCGTCTTCAACTTCGAGGGCGGCTGCTACGCCAAGGTCATCAACCTCTCGAAGGAGAACGAGCCCGACATCTGGAACGCCATCCGCCGCAACGCCCTGCTGGAGAACGTGACCGTGGGCGCCAAGGGCAAGATCGACTTCGCCGACAAGTCGGTGACCGAGAACACCCGCGTGTCGTACCCGATCTACCACATCGACAACATCGTCAAGCCCGTATCGAAGGCTCCCGCCGCCAAGAAGGTGATCTTCCTCTCGGCCGACGCCTTCGGCGTACTGCCCCCCGTCTCGATCCTGACGCCCGAGCAGACCAAGTACTACTTCCTCTCGGGCTTCACCGCCAAGCTGGCCGGCACCGAGCGCGGCATCACCGAGCCCACGCCGACCTTCTCGGCCTGCTTCGGCGCCGCCTTCCTTTCGCTGCACCCCACCAAGTACGGCGAGGAGCTGGTGAAGAAGATGGAGCAGTCGGGCGCAACGGCCTACCTCGTCAACACGGGTTGGAACGGCACCGGCAAGCGCATCTCGATCAAGGATACGCGCGGCATCATCGACGCCATCCTCGACGGTTCGATCGACAAGGCTCCGACCAAGAAGCTCCCGATCTTCGACTTCACGATCCCGACCGAGCTTCCGGGCGTCGACACCCACATCCTCGACCCGCGCGACACCTACGCCAAGGCCGAAGAGTGGAACACCAAGGCCGTCGATCTGGCCAACCGCTTCGTCAAGAACTTCGCCAAGTTCACGGGCAACGAAGAGGGCAAGAAGCTGGTTGCAGCAGGTCCGCAGCTCTAACAGGCTGTCACATACGATGAAAGAAGGTGCGATCCGCGAGGGTCGCACCTCTTTTTTCGCAAAAACCGGAGGAGGCGGGGCCGCATCTTGCAGCCGAGCGGCATGTCGGCACGGCGCGAAGTGCGGGGATCCGGAAAATTTGAATATCTTTGCAGCCGAAAAGACAACAATCATACGACATGACACTCAACGAACTCTTTATCGACGGTCTCTGGAGCCGCGAAATCAACGTCACGAGCTTCCTCCAGACGAACATCACCCCCTACACGGGCGACGCCTCGTTCCTCCAGGGTCCCACCGAGCGCACCAAGCGCGTGTGGGCGTGCTGCCTCAAGGCACTCGAGGAGGAGCGGCAGAACGGCGGCATCCGTTCGCTCGACTCGAAGACCGTCTCGACGATCACTTCGCACGGTGCCGGCTACATCGACCGCGAGAACGAGCTGATCGTGGGTCTCCAGACCGACGAGCTGCTGCGCCGCGCGATCAAGCCCTTCGGCGGCATCAACGTCGTCGCACGCGCCTGCCGCGAGAACGGCGTGGAGGTCGACGACCGCGTGAAGGACATCTTCACCCACTACCGCAAGACGCACAACGACGGCGTCTTCGACGTCTACACCGAAGAGATCCGCTCGTTCCGCTCGCTGGGTTTCCTCACGGGCCTTCCCGACAACTACGCCCGCGGCCGCATCATCGGCGACTACCGCCGTCTGGCCCTCTACGGCACCGACCGCCTGATCGAGGCCAAGCAGGAGGACCTGCGCAGCCTCAAGGGCCCGATGACCGAGGCGCGGATCCGTCTGCGCGAGGAGGTCGCCGAGCAGATCAAGGCGCTGAAGGAGATCCGCACCCTGGGCGAGATCTACGGCCTGGACCTGAGCCGTCCGGCCCACTCGGCCCAGGAGGCCGTGCAGTGGGTCTACATGGCCTACCTCGCTGCCGTCAAGGAGCAGGACGGCGCCGCCATGTCGCTGGGTAACGTCTCGTCGTTCCTCGACATCTTCATCGAGTACGACCTCGCCCACGGCATCATCGACGAAACGTTCGCCCAGGAGCTCATCGACCAGTTCGTCATCAAGCTGCGCATGGTGCGCCACCTGCGCATGCAGTCCTACAACGACATCTTCGCCGGCGACCCGACGTGGGTCACCGAAGCCATCGGCGGACGCTTCAACGACGGCCGCACCAAGGTGACGAAGACCTCGTTCCGCTTCCTCCAGACGCTCTACAACCTCGGCCCCTCGCCCGAGCCCAACCTCACGGTGCTCTGGAGCCCCGACCTGCCGGAGGGCTTCAAGGCCTTCTGCGCCCGCGTCTCGGCCGACACGAGCTCGATCCAGTACGAGAACGACGACCTGATGCGCGAGGTGCGCCACTCCGACGACTACGGCATCGCCTGCTGCGTCTCGTTCCAGGACATCGGCCGTCAGATCCAGTTCTTCGGCGCCCGCGCCAACCTGGCCAAGGCGCTGCTGCTGGCCATCAACGGCGGCCGCTGCGAGAACACCGGCACGGTGATGGTCAAGGGGATCCCCGCCTTGAAGAGCGACGTGCTCAACTTCGAGGAGGTGATGCGCAACTACAAGATGGTGCTCACCGAGATCGCCCGCGTCTACAACGAGGCGATGAACATCATCCACTACATGCACGACAAGTACTACTACGAGAAGGCGCAGATGGCCTTCGTCGACACCGACCCGCGCATCAACCTCGCCTACGGCGTCGCCGGCCTCTCGATCGCGCTCGACTCGCTCTCGGCGATCAAGTATGCCAAGGTGACGGCCCGCCGCAACGCCGAGGGGCTCACCGAGGGCTTCGACATCGAGGGCGAATTCCCCTGCTTCGGCAACAACGACGACCGCGTCGACCACCTGGGCGTCGACCTGGTCTACTACTTCAGCGAGGAGCTCAAGAAGCTGCCCGTCTACAAGAACGCCCGCCCCACGCTCTCGCTGCTGACGATCACCTCCAACGTGATGTACGGCAAGAAGACCGGCGCCACGCCCGACGGCCGCGCCAAGGGCGTAGCCTTCGCCCCGGGGGCCAACCCCATGCACGGGCGCGACAAGAGCGGCGCCATCGCCTCGCTCTCGTCGGTGGCCAAGCTGCGCTACCGCGACGCGCAGGACGGCGTGTCGAACACCTTCTCGATCGTGCCCAAGTCGCTGGGCCCCACGGCCGAGGACCGCGTCGACAACCTCGTGACGATGCTCGACGGCTACTTCACGAAGGGTGCCCACCACCTCAACGTCAACGTGCTCAACCGCGAGATGCTGGAGGACGCCATGGTGCACCCCGAGAAGTACCCGCAGCTGACGATCCGCGTCTCGGGCTACGCCGTGAACTTCACGAAGCTGAGCCGCGAGCACCAGCTGGAGGTCATCAGCCGCAGCTTCCACGAACGGATGTAGGAGCCGGGGAAACGACCGCACGAAGATGATTCGCGTACACTCCTACGAATCGATGGGAACATTCGACGGGCCGGGTCTCCGGCTCGTCGTTTTCCTCCAGGGCTGCAACTTCCGCTGCCTCTACTGCGCCAACCCCGACACGATCGAGGCCTCAGGCGAGAGCCGCCCGACGCCGGCCGAGGAGATCCTCCGCATGGCCGTCGACCAGCGACCGTTCTTCGGCCGCCGGGGCGGTGTCACCTTCTCGGGCGGCGAGCCCACGTTCCAGGCCGCCGAACTCGTGCCGCTGGTGAGGGCCCTCAAGGCGGAGGGGATCCACGTCTGCCTCGACTCCAACGGCGGAGTGTGGAACCCGGCCGTCGAGGAGCTGTTGGGGCTGGTCGACCTGGTGCTGCTCGACGTCAAGCAGATCGACCCCGCGCGGCACCGGGCCCTCACCGGGCGCGAGAACGCGCAGACGCTGCGCACGGCCGCCTGGCTCGAGGAGCACGGGCACCCCTTCTGGCTGCGCTACGTGCTGGTTCCCGGCATCAGCGACGCCGAGGAGGACATCCGCGCGCTGGGCGAGCGCCTGGGGGGCTACCGCTCGGTGGAGCGGGTGGAGATCCTCCCCTACCACCGGCTCGGGGTGCACAAGTACGAAGCCATGGGGCTGGAGTACCGGCTCCGCGACGTGCGGGAGAACACGCCCGAGCAGATCGCCCGCGCCGAAGCGCTCTTCAAGCACTACTTCGCGACCGTCGTGGTCAACTGACCGCTCCGCAGTCGGATAAAGGGCGGCCTTCCTGACAGGGGAGGCCGCTTTTTTTGTATTGGAGAAGTGGGGTTCTGCCCGCCATGCAGGGCGGCTCCGGGCTGCGCGGTTTTGAGAAACAACAATATACACCTGCCGCGCAGCGGCACTCCGACTGCGCACTCCGGAAAATGGCGGAGAAAGAGGGCGCGCGGTGACGAGCGACAGGAGCAGGTGTTCGAAACAGCGCAGTCTTTCGTGCCTGCTCAGCGAGGCGCCGCGCGGCATCCGGCCATTTTCTGCGTGCGCAGGTTCTTTCGCCCTTTCTTTTGAAGAAAGGGCAAAATCAGTTGCGTGCTGGTGCACAGATAAAGCGTATTTGCAGGCCCGCAGCCGGCGGAGGTAGCTTTCGAGCGGACGCGAGAGAATGCAGTCCTCCACGCCGGACGGCTGCTCTCTGCGCGGTCCGAAAAGCCGCAATATACCGGCAAAGGCTGCGACCGCCCGGCACGGAAAAGCGCAATCCGCCGCCTCTCTTTTCGTGCTGCGGCCAGCGAAGCGTCCTGCCCCGCGCTACCCCTTGCGCTTGTAGCGCGAAGGCGAGGTGCCGGTGTGCTGCTTGAAGTATTTGCCGAAGAACGACTGGGTGGAAAAATTGAGGTGGTAGGCGATCTCCTGGATGCTCATCCCCGAATATTTGAGCAGCGCCTTCGCTTCGAGGATCACCGACTCGTCGATCCACCGCGCGGCGGTCTTGCCGCTCACCTCCTTGACCACCGACGAGAGGTATTTGGGCGTGATGTTGAGCTGCTTGGCATAGAAGCTGACGTTGCGCTCGCGCTTGTTGTACTGCTGCAACAGCGACATGAACTCGTTGAAGAGCACCTCGCAGCGCCCCTGGCGCATCTCGTCGGGTTTCTCGCGCTGGTTGATCTCGGTGATGAGATAGAAGGCCGTCGTGAAGAGCGTGCGGATGATCTCGTGGCGGTAACGCTCCTTGTCGCTGCGCAGCATGGTCTTGATGAGCTGGAACAACTGGCGGATCTCATCCACGTCCTGGGGCGTCACCTCCAGCACGGGGGCCTTGCCGAAGCGCATGTAGACAGGCAGCGAGGTCGATAGGTCGATCTGGATCTCGTTGACGAACGATTTGGAGAAGGCGAGCAGATAGGCCGCGGCGTTGGCCGAACACTTCACCGTGCGGATGATCGCGTCGGGGTTGAAGAAGACGATCGTGTTGGGGCGCACCGTGTAACTCTCCATGTCGATCGAAACCACCGCCTCGCCCGACATCATGATGATGACCGAGAAGCCGTCGATCGCCACGGGGTAGTCGCGCGTGGTGTTGTGCTGGGCATCGAGCGTCGTAATCACCAGATCGTCCGAAAGGTAGAACACATCGTTCATCTCCTTCTTGATCCGCGAGATCGACACCTTGCGCAGGCTTTCGCGTCCGCCCGCAGCCCCCGTCTTGCCGCCAATTGCCATACCGTAGTCTCCTTTTCGGACAAAAATAGGAAAAACAGATCAATTTCGCAACCTTTCCGCCCGGGAAAACGCCGTCACTCCTGCGGCGCGCACTGCACCGCCAGGCCCCCCGCCACGCACTCGACATGGAGCGGGAATCCGGCCCCGGGCTGCCCGTCCGCATCCGTCGGCTCGTCCACCGTCGAGACGATCTCCAGCCGCCGGACCTGCAGGTGGCGGACGATCTTCGGCTTGCCGCCCAGCAGGAAGCGCCCCATCGCCAGCGTCGAGGCGAAGAAACCGCGTTTTTCGAGCATCAGGCAGTCGAACAGGCCGTCCTTGATCGACGAACGGCGTGCCAGGTGAAACCCTCCGGCCGTCACGCCGTTGAATATCAACACCATGAGCGACCGGAGGTCGAACCGCTCGCCGTCGGCCACCACCTCCAGCGGTACGGCGTGCATCGCGCGGAACTCCTTGAAGCCCTCGATCATGTAGGCCAGCTTGCCGATGCGATGCTTGCGCTCGTCGGACGTCCGCTGCGAGGTGGTCGTGAAGAGCCCGAACGAGAAGATGTTGACGAACCAGCGGTCGTTGACCCGCCCCACGTCGACCCGCTCGACGCGCCCCGAGGCGATCTGCCGCGCCGCCTCGACGGGGTCGTGCGCCATGCCGAGCGCCCGGGCGAAGTCGTTGGCCGTCCCCGCGGGGATCACCCCCAGGGGGATGTCCAGCCCCTTGCGCTTCATGGCGTTGACGGCGAAGTTCACCGTGCCGTCGCCGCCGGCCGTCACCAGCAGATCCAGCCCCTCGCGCCCGTCGAACGGGTTGGCGTCGAAGTCGATCGGCAACGGCTCGATCGCGTATCCGTGCTCGCGGAACACCGCGAGGATCGCCTCCAGTCTCCGGGCGATCTTGCCCCGCCCCGAGCGGTCGTTGTAGAGAAATGCAGCCTGTTTCATCGCGTCACTCCATAATCAGTTCCCGCATCGCGGGCGAAACATACTCCTCGTACTCCTCCCCCTCGCCCGCGAGGATGAAGTAGGCCTTCACCGCGGGCATCGTGTCGAGCGCCGCACGCGCCCGCTCGGCCCCCATCGAGAGGAACATCGTCCCCAGCGCGTCGGCCTCGGCGCACGTCGGCGCCCAGACGGTCACCGACAGCAGCCGCGACAGCGCGCTGCGGCCCGTGTGGGGATCGATCGTATGGGCCACCTTGCGGCCCGCGGCGTCGACGTAGTAGCGGCGGTAGTTGCCCGAGGTGGCCAGGCCGCCCGCCGGCATCGCGATCCGGCGCTGGAGGTAGTCGCCCTCCGACATGTTGCCGTCGAACGGGGTCTCGATCCCCACCCGCCAGGCGCCGCCCGAGCGGTTGACCCCCTTGCAGCGCACCTCGCCGCCGATGTCGACGATGTAGTTGCGGGCCCCGAACCGCTCGGCCAGAGCGGCCAGCCGGTCGACCGTATAGCCCTTGGCCACCGAGTTGAAGTCGAGGCGCACGCGCGGGTCGGCCTTCACCAGCCGGTCGCCCTCCGTGCGCACCTTGTCGCGCCCGACGAAGGCGAGCAGCGAGTCGACGTTCGGCTCCTCCGTCCGCTCGCGCCCGGCGAAGCCCCACGCCTCGACCAGCGGACCGACGGTCACGTCGTAGTAGCCGCCGCTCAGCGCGCCGATGCTGTCGGCCAGCGCCAGGTTGTAGGCGATATGCCGGTCGATGCGGTCGGTCTCGTTGCGGTTCAGGCGGCTCAGCAGCGACCCGGGGTCGAAGATCGACATCGAGGCCTTGGCGGCGCTGTCGAGCGCCATGGCCGCGGCGTAGAATTCGGCGCGCCGCGCCGCGGGGAAGTCGGCCGCGACGTGCATGCGCGTGCCGAGCATCGCCCCGTCGACCTCGACGTAGGAGGCCGGCGCCGAGCACCCCGCCCCGGATAGCGCCAGCGCCCCGGCCGCCACCGCGCGAACAACCATTTTCAGCATAATATTCACCTTTTTAGCGGCAAATTTACGATTTTTCGCGGTTTCCCGCCACACTTCCGCCCGAAAGGTAAATAATTTTTAATTTTTAGTTCTTAATTGTCAATTATATTCGTACCTTTGCCAGACGCTCTGGCGTTATCCCGGTAAGGGGGATGCGTCGTAGAGTGGAACTTAAATAATTCAATACACAATGGCTTATTTAACCGCTGAAAAAAAGCAGGAGATTTTCGGTCAGTACGGCAAGTCCAACACCGACACCGGCTCGCCTGAGAGCCAGATCGCGCTGTTCTCGTACCGTATCAGCCACCTTACGAACCACCTCAAGAGCAACAAGCACGACTTCGGCACGCAGCGTTCGCTGCTCCGTCTGGTCGGCAAGCGCCGCCAGCTGCTGGAGTACCTCAAGGAGGTCGACATCGAGCGCTACCGCGCGATCGTGAAGACCCTGAACCTGCGCAAGTAGTTCGCGAGGACGAAATGGAGGCAATCGCCGGCGACGGGATTGCCTTCATTTTAGCAGACAACAACAGAAACACAACAGGATACACAAAGTAAAAATGGAAGAAAACAAGCTGTACAACGCAGTCCGCAAGACGATCACGCTGGCCGACGGCCGTGTGATCGAGATCGAAACGGGCAAACTGGCCAAGCAGGCCGACGGCTCGGTCGTCGTCAAGATGGGCGACACGATGCTGCTCGGTACCGTCGTGGCCGCCAAGGACGCCAAACCCGACACCGACTTCATGCCGCTCCAGGTGGAGTATAAGGAAAAATACGCCTCGTGCGGCCGCTATCCCGGCGGCTTCATGAAGCGCGAGGGCAAGGCCAACGACAGCGAGGTGCTCGTCGCCCGTCTGATCGACCGCGCCCTGCGCCCCCTGTTCCCCTCCGATTACCACGCCGAGGTCTACGTCACCGTGAACCTCATCTCGGCCGACAAGGACATCCAGCCCGACGCGCTGGCCGGTCTGGCCGCCTCGGCTGCCCTGGCCGTGTCGGACATCCCGTTCGGCGGTCCGATCTCGGAGGTGCGCGTCGTTCGCCGCAACGGCGAGTACGCCATCAACCCCAATTTCTCGGAGATGCCCGAGTGCGACCTCGACATCATGGTCGGCGGTACGATCGACAACATCCTCATGGTCGAGGGTGAGATGAAGGAGGTCTCGGAGGAGGTGATGCTCGGCGCCATCAAGTTCGCCCACGAGGAGATCAAGAAGCACTGCGCCGTACAGATCGAGCTCGCCAAGGAGCTGGGCAAGGACGTCAAGCGCACCTACTGCCACGAGGTCAACGACGAGGAGCTGCGCCAGACGATCATCCGCGAGCTCTACGACAAGGCCTATGCCATCGCCACGAGCGGCACGATGAAGCACGAGCGCAGCGAGATGTTCGACGCGCTGGAGGCCGAGTTCGCCTCGCGCTACACCGAGGAGGAGCTCGTCGAGAAGGCCCCGCTGATCCACAAGTACTTCCACGACGACGTGCAGAAGAAGGCCATGCGCAACATGATCCTCGACGAGGGCAAGCGCCTCGACGGCCGCCGCACCGACGAGATCCGCCCCATCTGGTGCGAGGTGGGCTACCTGCCCGCGGCCCACGGTTCGGCGATCTTCACCCGCGGCGAGACGCAGTCGCTGACGACCGTCACGCTCGGCACCAAGCTCGACGAGAAGGTCAAGGACGAGGTGCTGGTGCAGGGCACCGAGCAGTTCGTGCTCCACTATAACTTCCCGCCCTTCTCCACGGGCGAGGCCAAGGCCGCCCGCGGCCTCTCGCGCCGCGAGATCGGCCACGGCCACCTGGCATGGCGCGCCCTGAAGCCCATGATCCCGCTGGGCGAGGAGAACCCCTACGCCGTGCGCGTCGTCTCGGACATCCTCGAGTCCAACGGCTCGTCGTCGATGGCCACCGTCTGCGCCGGTACGCTCGCGCTGATGGACGCCGGCGTGAAGATCAAGAAGCCCGTGTCGGGTATCGCCATGGGTCTGATCACCGACTCGGCCACGGGCAAGTGGGCCGTGCTGTCGGACATCCTGGGCGATGAGGACCACCTGGGCGACATGGACTTCAAGGTGACGGGTACCGAGGACGGCATCACCGCCACGCAGATGGACATCAAGGTCGACGGCCTTTCGTACGAGGTGCTCGCCGCCGCGCTGGAGCAGGCCCGCAAGGGACGCCTCCACATCCTGGGCAAGATCACCGAGTGCATCGCCGAGCCGCGCGCCGACTACAAGCCCTGTGTGCCGCGCATCGTCCAGATCACCATCCCGCAGGATATGATCGGTCCGGTCATCGGCCCCGGCGGCAAGGTGATCCAGGACATCCAGAAGACCACCAACACGACCATCACCATCACCGAGGTCGACAACAAGGGTATCGTCGACATCTTCGGCATCGACAAGGCAGCCCTCGACGGCGCCCTGGCCCGCATCAAGGCCATCGTGGCGATCCCCGAGGTGGGCGAGACCTACCACGGCAAGATCCGCTCGATCGTCGCCTTCGGCGCCTTCGTCGAGATCATGCCCGGCAAGGACGCGCTGCTCCACATCTCGGAGATCGACTACCGCCGCTTCGAGACCATGGAGGAGACCGGCCTGAAGGAGGGCGACGAGATCGACGTCAAGCTCATCGGCATCGACCCCAAGACGAGCAAGCTCAAGCTCTCGCGCAAGGCGCTGCTGCCCAAGCCCGAAGGCTATGTCGAGCGCGAGCGTCGGCCCCGCCCCGAGCGCGGCGAGCGTCGCGACCGCGGCGAACACCGCGAGCGCCGCGAGCGTCACGAGGACTGATCGGCATGTTCCGTGCGGAAATAGGCCGGAAAAATCCGGCCAATTTCTGCACGGTTATTGCACAATTTGCGAGAGTTTCCTATATTTGCGCTGTTCGGAGCGCCGACCGCCGTCGGCCCCGCCGGCAAACGAGACAGAAAGATACGCAGAACACTTTAAATTTTATTACGCACTATGAAAAGATTCATGAAACTGAGCGTTGTGCTCGTAGCCGCCTCCCTGGCGTTCTCGAGCTGTAACTGCTTCAAGAAGATGGCCAAGTACCGCGACGAGGTGAACCTCACGGTAACGCCCGAGATCCTGGCGCTGAACAACGGCGTCGTCAGCGCCGACATCAACGTCACCTTCCCCGAGGCCTACTTCAACAAGAAGGCCGTCGTGAAGGTAACGCCCGTCATCGTATTCGAGGGCGGCGAGGTTGCCGCCGCTCCCAAGATCCTCCAGGGTTCGAAGGTCAACGACAACTACACCGTCATCGACAAGAAGAACGGCGGCGTCTACACGCAGCACGTCGAGTTCCCCTACGATCCCCGCATGGACCAGTGCAAGCTCCAGCTCCGCGCCGAGATCCAGTGCCCCCGCGGCAAGTGCAAGGAGTTCACGCTCGTGAACCTCAACACCGGCGCCATCCCCACCAAGGAGCAGGCTGCCGTGCTGGCCGGCAACGATGCCGCTGCCAAGGCTGCCATCGCCCGTGAGTTCGGTCTGGACGTAGCCTACGGTCTGAACACCCTTCAGAAGGATCTGAAGTACGGCGACCTGATGGCTCAGATGGCCAACAACTACAAGCGCGTGACGACGGTCGTAGACAAGACCGATCTGCTCTACGCCATCAACTCGTCGGTCGTAACGAAGAAGAACGAGAAGAACGCCAACCTGGGCGACTTCAAGGAGAACGTCGACAAGAACCTCCAGAACGACCGCGCCACGCAGAACATCGCCGTGAAGGGTTACGCTTCGCCCGACGGTCCCGAGAAGTTCAACGACAAGCTCTCGAAGGCACGTAGCGAGTCGAGCCACAAGGTCGTAGCCAAGCTGCTCAAGGAGTCGGGTCTCGACATCGACGCCGCAGCCTACGGCGAGGACTGGGACGGCTTCAAGGAGCTGGTCGAGCAGTCGAACATCAAGGACAAGAACCTCATTCTCCAGGTGCTGAGCCTCTACAACTCGCCCGCCGAGCGTGAGAGCGAGATCAAGAACATGTCGTCGGTATTCGCCGAGCTGAAGAAGGAGATCCTCCCCGAGCTCCGTCGCTCGCAGATCGTCAACAGCACCGACCTCCAGGGCAAGACCGACATCGAGATTCTCGACGCCATCAACAAGGGTCAGGATCTGACCGTCGAGGAGTACCTCTTCGCTGCCCAGTCGCTGGCCAAGACCCCCGCACAGCAGGTTGCCATCCTCACCGCCGCTTCGAAGAAGTACAACGACGCCCGCGTATGGAACAACCTCGGCGTAGCCCAGACCCAGGCCGGCGACAAGGCTGCCGCCCTGAAGTCGTTCGAGAAGGCTTCGAAGCTCGACTCGTCGAAGGAGATCAACAAGAACCTCCTGCTGGTCAACCTGGCCAACTGCAACACCGCCGAGGCCAAGAAGTACGCTGCTGCCGCCGATGCCGAGACCAAGGCCGCTCTGGCTGCTGCCGAGGGTAACTACCAGGCCGCTTCGAAGGGTCTGACCGGTTACAACAAGGCCATCGCCGACGTGATGAACAACGACCTGGCTTCGGCCAAGCGTGCCATCGCCAAGGACAACTCGGCCGACGCCGACTACCTGCGCGCTGTGATCGCCGCCAAGGAGAACGATCTCAACACCGCGAAGGCTCAGCTGAACAGCGCCATCTCGAAGAACCCCGAGCTGGCCGCCAAGGCTGCCAAGGACGCCAACCTCGCCGCTCTGAAGTAATTCTTCGGCCGCGACAGGCTATACGGCCCGGGCCCCGAAAGGGGTCCGGGCTTTTTTTGCGGCCGACCGCAAGAGCGGCCAGGTGGACGGGTGGACGGGTGGACGGGTGGACGGGTGGACGGGTGGACGGGTGGAC
>CANASP010000017.1 GCA_947364365.1 uncultured Alistipes sp. | reverse complement strand
GGCGAGCGAAAGGAGCAGGCGTGCGAAACAGCGCAGTCTTTCGTGCCTGCTCAGCAAGGCGCCGCGCGACGTCCCGCCATTTTCTGCGTGCGCAACCTTCTTTGGTTCTTTCTTTGAAGAAAGAACAAGAAATCCTTGCGGACCGGCGCACGGATATAAAGCGTATTTGCAGGCACGCAACCGGCTGCGGTAGCTTTCGAGCGGACGCGAGAGAATGCAGCCCTCTGCCCGGGGAGGCTGCGGGCTGTGCGGCTTGAAAAGCCGCCATTCCCTATCAGAAAATCGGTTGTTCGGATATTGCGGGGCGCAGCCTGCGAAGGACGGCACGAACGATAGGTGAGTTGCGGGCCTTCGCTGCCGGAGGCTGCGGCCCGCCGGCTCCAGGGGAGCCGCACGATTCGGCAAAAATTCAATAAATCCACTTTTACCGCGCAGCGGCACCTCGACTGCGCACTTCTGAAAATGGCGGAGAAAGAGGACGCGCGGCGGCGAGCGAAAGGAGCAGGCGTGCGAAACAGCGCAGTCTTTCGTGCCTGCTCAGCGAGGCACCGTGCGGCATCCCGCCATTTTCTGCGTGCGCAGGTTCTTTGAGCCCTTTCTTTAAAGAAAGGGCAAAAAATCTGTTGCGGCGGCGGGGTAGAGGAGAGGGCTGTTATTTGTGGTCGATGTCGCAGGCGCCGCAGTTGCCCGTGCAGCCGGGGAGCGTCGCGCCTACCGATGAGCAGTCGGCCGTGCCGTCGGCCTCGCGCGTCTCCTGCACGGCGCACTTGATGCCCAGACGCTGCATCTCCTTGTTGGTCGAGATCTCCGAGTCGATGTGGTGGCCCTTGATCATCAGCGTGAGCGACATGCCCGCTGTGAGCAGGGCTACGGCACAGATTGTGCAGAGGAGGACGACGAGCCAGGGAGCCATGACCGAGGTTTTTTGAGGTTGAAATTTGGGCTTTCGGGCACAAATGTATACATTTGTAAGATAAATTGCAAATGGCTGCCCCTGCGGTTGCGCCGTCGTGCGCCGCAGGCTGCGGACCGATGCGGAGAAACCGGAAAAACCTATGAGAATCGTCATTGCGGGAGCGGGAGAGATGGGGAGCCACCTGGCCAAGATGCTGAGCGGCAGCGGCCACGACATCACCATCATCGACTCGGACCAGAAACTGCTCTCGGAGGTGGGAAGCCTGGCCGACGTGATCACGGTCGAGGGCGACTCGACCACCTTCGCGACGCTGCGCAAGGCGTCGATGCGCAAGTGCGACCTCTTCATCGCGGTCAACCACGAGGAGAACCTCAACATCATCGCCGCGATGCTGGCCAAGAAGCTCGGGGCTCGCAAGTCGATCGCCCGCATCGACAACAACGAGTACCTCGAACCCAACAACAAGGAGATGTTCATCGACATGGGCATCGACTACCTGTTCTATCCCGAGAAGGTCGCTGCGCGCGAGGTCATCAACCTGCTGGGCCACACCTCCACGACCGAGTACGTCGACTTTTCGAGCGGACGCCTCTCGCTGGCGGTCTTCCGTCTCGAAGCCTCGTCGCCGCTGGTGGGCAAGACCCCCACGGGGTCAGACGCCGACGACGAGCCCGCGCAGCCGAGCTACCGCGCCGTGGCCATCACGCGCGCCGGGCGGACGATCATCCCGCGGCGCGGCGAACGGCTCTCCGAGGACGACGTGGTCTACATGATCGTGCGGCAGGATGCCGTGGGCGAGGTGATGGAGTTCTCGGGCAAAAGCAACATCGAGATCAACAACCTGATGATCCTCGGCGGCTCGCGCATCGGCATCCGCATCGCCACGGAGTTGCAGGACGAGCTGAACATCAAACTGGTGGACTACAACGCCGAGAAGGCCTACCGCCTGGCCGAGACGCTCGACAAGACGCTCATAATCAACGAGGACGGCCGCAACACCGAGGCGATGATGGAGGAGGGGCTCTCGAACATGGACGCCTTCGTGGCCGTCACGGGGCGCAGCGAAACGAACATCCTCGCGGCGATGCTGGCCAAACGGCTGGGCGTGAAGAAGGTGATCGCCGAGGTTGAGAACCTCAACTACATCAACCTGGCCGAGTCGATCGGCATCGACACGATCGTCAACAAGAAGCTCATCACCGCGTCGAACATCTTCCGTTTCACGATGTCGACCGACGTGCAGGCGATCAAGTGCCTGACGGGCAGCGACGCCGAGGTGCTGGAGTTCATCGTCAAGCCCAATTCGCCGGCTACGAAGGCGCGCATACGCGACCTGGGTCTGCCCGTCGACGCGATCATCGGCGGCATCGTCCGCGGCGACAAGGTGTTCATCGCCGTCGATAACATGGAGATCGCCCCCTACGACCGCGTGGTGGTCTTCTCGATGCCGGCGTCGGTGGCCAAGATCGGATATTTTTTCAACTGACATGTCACTTCGCAACACGATATTCCGGGCCTGGTTCTCGCGGCGCATGCGGGCCATCGACCGCATGAGGCGCCACCCTCTGGAGGTGCAGGCGCAGATGCTGCGCGAGCGGCTCGCGAGCGGGCGCCGCACGGCGCTGGGCCGCGCGTTCGGCCTCGACCGGGTCCGTACCCCCGAGGCCTTCGCCGCGGCGGTCCCCGCGTTCGACTACGAGCGGTTCAAACCCTATGTCGCGCGGATGATGGCCGGCGAGCGCGACGTGGCGGCCCCGGGGCGCGTGGTGCGTTACGCCCGCTCGTCGGGGACGACCTCCGACCGCTCGAAATACATCCCCGTGACGCGCGAGTCGGTGTGGCGCAACCATACGCTGGGCATGCGCGACGTGGCGACGCTCTATGCCGACCGCTACCCCCGCAGCCGCGTCTTCGAGGGCAAGACCCTCACGCTCGGCGGTTCGTGCGCGAGGGAGGGGCGCAACCTGGTGGGCGACCTCTCGGCGCTGCTGCTGTGCGACACGGGCTTTCTGGGGGGCTGGTTCCGCGCGCCGCGCACCGCCACGGCCATCCTGCCCGACTTCTGGCAGAAGGCCGACGCCATCTGCCGCGAGTGCGTCCCGCAGCGCATCACGGCCTTCGCCGGGGTGCCGTCGTGGAACCTCGCGCTGATGCGCCGCGTGCTGGAGTATACGGGCAAAAGCAACCTGCTGGAGGTGTGGCCCCATCTGGAGCTCTTCGCCCACGGCGGCGTGGAGTTCGCCCCCTACCGCCGCGCGTTCGAGGAGCTGATCCCCTCGGAGGGGATGCACTACATGAACACCTACAACGCCTCGGAGGGCTTCTTCGCCCTGGCCGACGACCCGGCGCGCGACGACATGCTGCTGATGCTCGACTACGGCACCTGGTACGAGTTCCGCGACGGCGAACGCATCGTCCCGCTCGAAGGGGTCGTGTGCGGCCGCGCCTACGCGATGCTCGTCACCTCGAACAACGGCCTGTGGCGCTACGAGATCGGCGATAGGGTGGAGTTCACCTCGACGGATCCCTACCGCATCCGCTTCGCCGGGCGCACGCGACAGTATATCAACGCCTTCGGCGAGGAGCTGATCGTCGACAACGCCGACCGGGCGCTCGTGGAGGCGTGCCGCGCCACGGGTGCCGTGGTGAGCGAATACACCGTGGCGCCGCGCTACATGTCGCTCGCCGAGCGGGGCGCCCACGAGTGGATCGTGGCCTTCGACCGCGAGCCCGACGATACGGAGCGCTTCGCCGACGCGCTCGACCGCGCGCTGCGGGCCGTCAACTCCGACTACGACGCCAAGCGCCTCACGACGCTCGACCGCCAGTGCCTGACCGTCGTCGGCCCGGACCGCTTCCTGGCATGGATGCGCGCCCGCGGCAAGAACAAGGTGCCGCGCCTGGCGCCCGACCGCCGCGTGGCCGACGACCTGCTCTCATTCGACGCCGCAGCCCCGGCGGCCGCAGAACATAAAACGACCCTTTAAAACACGACGACCATGTATATCGCCATCGCTGGAAACATCGGCAGCGGCAAGACGACGCTGACCCGCATGCTCACCGAGCGCTACCGCGCCAAAGCCTACCTCGAAGAGGTGGACAACCCCTATATCGGCGACTTCTACGAGGATATGAACCGCTGGTCGTTCAACCTCCAGATCCGCTTCCTCGGCAGCCGCATCCGCCAGACGATGGATATGCTCGCGGCGGGCCGTCAGGAGATGATCTTCCAGGACCGCACGATCTACGAGGACGCCCACATCTTCGCCGACAACCTCCACGAGATGGGGCTCATGTCCTCGCGCGACATCGAGACCTACATGAAGATCTTCGATCTGGTGACCGAGCTCATCCCGCGTCCCGACCTGCTCGTCTACCTCAAGGCGAGCGTGCCGACGCTCACCGCGCAGATCCGCAAGCGCGGCCGCGAATACGAGCAGAACATTGACGAGCAGTATCTCGGGCGGCTCAACGCCAAGTACGACCACTGGATCGATACGATCTACGACGGGCCGCTGCTGGTCGTCGACAAGGATTGCGAGGATTTCGTCTCGGATCCGGCCGTCCTCGACCGGATCTGCGCCCGTATCGACGCACTCAAAGCCGCGAAGTAGCCCATGACGTTGCCCGAAGCATTCGTCGCGCGCACGGTGCGCGACCTGGGGGCCGACGAGGCGGCGGCCCTCTGTGCGGCGCTCGACACCGCCCCGGCCGTCTCCGTGCGCCTCAACCCCGCCAAGACGGCCGCCCAGGGTGTGCCGCGCGTGGCCGACGGCGCCGCGCCGGTGCCGTGGTGCGCCGAGGGGCGCTACCTCGACAGTAGGCCGTCGTTCACGCTCGACGCGGCGTTCCATGCCGGGGCCTACTACGTCCAGGAGGCGTCGTCGCAGTTCGTCGGGCGGCTGGTCGGCGATATCGCCGGGCGGCGCGTGCTGGATCTCTGCGCCGCGCCGGGCGGCAAGACCACCCTCTACGCCTCGCTGGCGGGGACGGAAGGGTTGGTCGTGGCCAACGAGATCGACCGCCGCCGCGTGCAGGCGCTCTGCGACAACGTGCGCCGCTGGGGCACGGGCAACGTGGCGGTGACCTGCTGCGACCCGCGCACGGTGTGCGACGCCGAGGCGTGGTTCGACGCGGTGGCCGTCGACGCCCCCTGCTCGGGCGAGGGGATGTTCCGCAAGGACGACGAGGCCCGCGCGGCCTGGAGCGAGGGCAACGTGCGGCTCTGCGCCGCGCGGCAGGACGAGATCCTCGCCGAGGCGTGGCGCGCGCTGCGGCCCGGCGGGACGCTCGTATACAGCACCTGCACCTTCAACCGCGAGGAGGACGAGGGGACGCTCGCGCGCTTCGCCCGGAGCGTGGGCGGCGAGCTGACGGAGAGCGATCGGGTGGCGGTCGACCCCGCGTGGGGCATCGTCTGCGGCCGCGAGGGGGCTTTCCAGACCTTCCGCTTCTTTCCCCACCGGGCCCGCGGCGAGGGGTTCTTCGCCGCCGTGGCCCGCAAGGCCGACGACGCGCCGGGCCGCAGCCGCCTGCCGCGCGGACGGCGGCAGCCCATCGCTGCGGTCGATAGGGCCGCTGCCGCCGAGCTGCGGCGGTGGGTCGCGGAGCCCGACGCCATGCGCTTCGGCTCGGCGGGCGACTGCTGCTACGGCTGGTACGAGGCGCAGGCCGAGGCCGTCGCGGCGTTGTCGTCGGCGCTGCCCGTCGTCTACTCGGGCGTGGCGATGGGGCAGCTCTTCAAGGGGCGGCTCAAACCCGACGCCGCACTGGCGCTCTTCGCGGGGATGGAGCGCGGGGCGCTCCCCGGGGCGGAACTCTCCGACGAGGAGGCGCTGCGCTACCTCCGGCGGCAGGAGATCGACGCCGCACGGCTTGCGGAGGGGATGAACCTCGTCGGCTGCGAAGGACGTCCGCTGGGCTTCGCCAAGCGCATCGGCGGACGCGTCAACAACCTCTATCCCAATGCCTGGCGCATACTGAAAAACTGATCGAAACACGATATGGCCGAAAAACTCTTTTACTCGATGGGCGAGGTCGCCGAGCTGTTCGACGTCAACCAGTCGCTGCTCCGCCACTGGGAGTCGCAGTTTCCCATTCTGCACCCCAAGCGCAACAAGAAGGGCAACCGCCTCTTCTCGCCCCGGGACATCGAGACGCTCAAGCTCATCTACCACCTGGTCAAGGAACGCGGCATGACCCTCGAAGGGGCCAAGAAGGCGCTGGGACGTCGTCCGCAGGCCGCCGGGAGCGGCGTGGAGCGCGATGTCGAACTCATGGAGCGGTTGCAGCGTATCCGGGCGATGCTCGTCGAGGTGCGCGAGGACCTCAAGGAGGGGCCTGCCGCCGGGACCGCTGCGGCGGCAGCGGCCGATGCCGTACGGCCCGCAGTGTCCGGACAACCCGGGAAGAGGCCCGATCCCTCCGGCGGGGCCGAATCCGCTTCGGAGGGGCTCTCCGGGGATGCCTCCGGGGATGCCTTCGGGGATGCCTCCGGGGCGACGGATGCCGGGAGCCCCGAGACCCCCGTGCCGTCCGGGACTCCCGTGCCGCCCGTCCGTCGCGGACGCAAGGCCGTGGTGCGGATCGTCGAGGGGGAGGCGCCGGCCGATCCCGCTGCTCCCGCCGATCCGTCCGCTTCCGCCGCTCCGAAGCCGGCGGCGCGGCGCGGTCGTCGCCGCAAGGAGGACGATGCCGACAAGGAGCTCTTCGCCTTCTACGAGCAGTCGCTGTTCTGATCGTCCGATCGTCCGGCAGCCCGACTGCCCGGCAGCCTGACCGTCCGGCTGCTTGATCGCCCGGTTGCCGCTGGTCCGATGCCGGCAGACGGGGTCGGCCGCCGGCGTCGCGGAGGGGCGGTGAGGAGGGGCGGTGCGCGGTGCGCGGTGCCATTCTGTGAAATTTGCTGTGATAAGATTATGAAAATAAAAGAGATAACCGATGTGATCGAGCGGTTCGCCCGTCTCGAATGGCAGGCCTCCTACGACAATGCGGGCCTCATCGTGGGGCACGACGACGACGAGGTGCACCGGGCGCTCGTGGCGGTCGACGTCACGGAGGAGGTGCTCGACGAGGCCGAGCGCGAGGGGTGCGATCTGGTCATCACGCACCATCCGATCGTCTTCCACCCGCTCAAGCGCTTCAATTCGGCCGACGAGGTGCAGCGCTGCGTCGAGCGGGCCATCCGCAGCCGTATCGCCCTCTACGCCTGCCACACCAACCTCGACAGCGCGCCCGGGGGGATGAGCTGGCGGCTCGCCTCGATGCTGGGGGTCGGCGGGTTGCGCGTGCTCGATCCGGCGGAGGCGGGTTCCGAGGTCGGGTTCGGCGTGGTGGGCGAGCTGCCCGAACCGGCGGCGGTGGCCGATTTCATGGAGCGCATCCGCGACGTGCTGCATGTCAAGGTGATCCGCCATAGCGACATCGCCTCGGAGCATGTCTTCCGCGTGGCCGTCTGCACGGGGGCCGGGGCGTCGCTGATCGGTGCCGCGCGGCGTGCCGGAGCCGACTTCTACCTCACGGCCGATCTCAAGTACAACGACTTCATGACCCCCGATAAGGCGCTCACGGTGGCCGACATAGGCCATTTCGAGAGCGAATATTGCGCAATTCGGATTTTATTTGATATTTTGTCGAAAAATTTATGTACCTTTGCGGTCCGCAGGAGTGAATCATCGCGTAACCCGGTGAATTATTGGGTTTAAGTATAAAATTATACGAAACATCATATGGCGACACAAAAGAAGACTGCCGAGGCCGACTACTCGATGCAGGAGAAAATTTTGGCCCTTTACGAGCTGCAGAAGATCGACAGCAAGATCGACGAGATCAACAAGGTGAAGGGCGAGCTCCCGCTCGAAGTGGAGGACCTCGAGGACGAAATGGCCGGTCTGAAGACGCGTATCGAGAACGTCAACGCCGAAATCGAAGAGCTCAACGCACTCACCAAACAGCGCAAGCGCGAGATCGATCAGGCCCGGATCCAGATCGGCAATTACAAGGAGCAGCAGAACAACGTGCGCAACAACCGCGAGTACGATGCCATCACCAAGGAAATCGAGTACCAGGAGCTGGAGATCGAGCTGGCCGAGAAGCGGCTGAAGGAGTACGCCGCCGGCATCCGCGGCAAGAAGGCGCAGCTCGAAGAGGCCGAGGCGGCCGCTGCCGAGCGCGGTACCGACCTTGAAGCCAAGCGTGCCGAGCTGGAGGGCATCGAGGCCGAGACGGCTCCCCGCGTGGCCGAGTATACGGCCCAGGCCGTCATGGCCAAGGAGCGCATCGACGAGCGCCTGCTGGCTGCCTACGAGCGCATCCGGCGCAACGTCCGCAACGGACTGGCCGTGGTGACCGTGAGCCGCGACGCCTGCGGAGGCTGCTTCAACCGCATCCCGCCCCAGCGTCAGGCCGATATCCGCCAGGGCAAGAAGATCATCGTCTGCGAGTACTGCGGCCGCATTCTGGTGGCCGATCCCGAGGTGGGGGAGGAGTAACGCGACGCACCGCATCCGATAGGCGGCTTCCGGGAGACCGGAGGCCGCTTTTCCGTTTTTTCGGCCCTGTGTCGCGGGGCGGGCCTTCGGGCTGGGGTTGGGCGGCAGGGCGGTGCGGTGCGGCAGGGACTCGGGGTTGGGGCCGAGCGGGGAGCGAACGATGCGGCGGGTGCTCGGGGTTGGGCTGAGCGGCAGGGACTGGGCGAAGGGCTGTTCGGGGCGAACAATGCGGCAAGGGCTTGGCGGTGTGGCGGGGTCGTCCGGGACGAACAATGCGGCGGGTCGTGCTTCCCGGCAGAGAGCGCCTGTCCGGCTGCGGGCGAGCGCCTGGCTGTCCCGCCTTGCCGCCGTCGTTTCGCCGTCGTCCCGCCGCCTTGCCGGCGCGGGGCTGCGTCGGATTGTCGGACGGGCCCTGCATCCGGGGCGGCCGAGCCCCCGGCCGTGCTCCGCGGAGGATCCGATATCGCATGATTATGACGATTCGACACCTATATTCATGCGAAAAGATTTCCGACTTCACCAAATAATCCCTACCTTTGCGCAGTTGGGAGGCCGTGCGTGCCGCGGCGGCGTCGCGGCGGTGCCTCCACCCCGAAGTCTGACTAAAACTGCACTGAATGAAAATCGCCATTGCCCAGTTGAACTACACGGTCGGCGACATCGAGGGCAACGCCTCGAAGATCATCGACGCGATCAACCAAGCCAAGGCCCGGCAGGCCGATCTGGTGGTCTTCGCCGAGCAGGCCGTGAGCGGCACGCCGGCATTCGACCTCCTGCGTAAAACCACCTTCCTCGAACTGTGCGAGGACGCCCTGGTCGAGATCGCCTCCTGCTGCGACGGGATCGCCGCCATCGTCGGCCTCCCGATTCTCACCGAGAAGGGCACGATCAGCGCCGCGGCGCTCATTCAGGATCGCAAAGTGCTGCGCTACATAGGCAAGAAGCACATCACGGCCCGTCGCGAGATGGGCTTTCTGGTTCCGTCGAAGGGCTATGAATACGCCACGATCAAGGGCCACAAGTGCGCGATCGTTGTCGGCGGCGACCTCTGCTTCGAGCACGATTTCGACCACTCGGTCGAGACCGTCATCTCGATCAACGCCCGCAAATACGGCAAGGGGGTGCTGAGCCAGCGCTACGAACTCATGCGCAGCCTGGCCTTCGTCGAGAGCAAGAACATCGTGCTGGTCAACCAGGTGGGCGGCGCCACCGACATCGTCTACGACGGCACGTCGGGCGCCTTCAACCGCCGCGGCGAACTGGTGCTGATGATGAAGAATTTCGCCGAGGACTTCCAGCTCTTCGACACCGACGGCTCGCAGCAGCCCGTCGTGGTCCCCACGTCGATCAACGACCGCACGCGCATGCTCTACGAGGCCGCCTGCTGCGGGTTGGGCGACTTTTTCCGCAAGAACAACTACGCGAAGGCCGCCGTGGGCCTTTCGGGCGGTATCGACTCGGCCGTGGTGGCCTGCCTGGCCGTCGCGGCGCTCGGCCGCGAGAACGTCCGCGCGCTGCTCATGCCCTCGCCCTTCTCCTCGGACCACTCGGTGGAGGATGCCCGCGAGCTGGCCGAGCGGTTGGGCATCGCCTACAACGTCATCCCTGTCAACGCGATCTACGACAGCGTCATCGACACGCTCAAACCCGTGATCGGCGGCACGGAGTTCGACGCCACCGAGGAGAACATCCAGGCCCGTATCCGTACGGTGCTGCTCATGGCGCTCCAGAACAAGACGGGCCACATCCTGGTCAACTCCTCCAACAAGAGCGAGAACGCGCTGGGTTTCTGCACCCTCTACGGCGATACGGCCGGCGCTTTCAGCCCCACGGGCGACCTCTACAAGGGCGAGATCTACGACGTCGCCCGCTACATCAACCGCACCTTCGGCGACCTGATTCCCGAGAACATCCTCGACAAGGAACCTTCGTCGGAGCTCCACCTCGGCCAGAAGGATACCGACACGCTGCCTCCCTACGAGGTGGTCGACGCCATCCTCTACCGCATGATCGAGGAGGGGCAGCACCGCGAGGAGATCATCAACGCCGGCTTCGACTCCGAGGTCGTGGAGAAGATCCACGCCATGATTATGCGCAACGAGAAGAAGCGCTTCCAGTTCCCGCCCGTGCTGCGCCTGTCGGCCTGCTCGTTCGGCCATGAACGCCTGATGCCCCTGACCAACAAATACGGAGACTGAGGCCGTGATGCCCGCGATCATCGAACACGAAGGCGTCGTCGCCGACGTCGCTCCCGGCCGGGTCCGCGTGCGGATCACCTCGCGCAGCGCCTGCGGCGCGTGCCAGGCCCGCGCGGCGTGCGGCATGGCCGAGGCGCAGGAGAAACTGGTCGACGTGGCGACCCCGCATGCCGCGGAGTTCGTCGCCGGCGAGGCGGTATGCGTCGGCGTGCGGCGTGCGGCCGGGGCGCTGGCGGTCCTGCTGGCCTATGTCGGAGCGCTGGCCGTGTTGGTCGGCGCGCTCTGCATCGCCTCGCTCGGCGCGGGGTGGAGCGACGGGGCGTCGGCCGCCGCGGGGCTCGTCGCCGTGGGGCTCTACTACGGGCTGCTGTGGCTCGTGCGTGCGAAAATCGAACACACAATTCAATTTACAATAACTAAAATCTGATGGAAGTATTACTCTACACGATCCTGACGCTGTGTGCGTTGGGCGTACTCGCAGCGGTGATCCTCTACTTCGTGGCGCAGAAGTTCCGCGTCGAGGAGGACCCCCGGATCGACGAGGTGGAAAAGATGCTGCCCGGCGCCAATTGCGGCGGTTGCGGTTTCGCGGGTTGCCGCGGCATGGCCGACGCCCTGGTTGCGCGCGACGACATCTCGGCGCTCTTCTGCCCCGTGGGCGGCGGCGACTGCATGAAGGCCATTGCCGCCTACCTGGGTAAGGCGGCCGCCGAGAAGGAGCCGCAGGTGGCTACGGTGCGTTGCGGCGGCACGTGCGCCAAGCGTCCCCGCACCAACACGTTCGACGGCGCCAAGTCGTGTGCCGTGGCCTCGTCGCTCTACGCCGGCGAGACGGGCTGCTCGTTCGGCTGCCTGGGCTTCGGCGACTGCGAGAAGGTCTGCGCCTTCGACGCCCTGCGCATCGATCCCGAGACGGGTCTTCCCGTGGTCGATCCCGACAAGTGCACGGCCTGCGGCGCCTGCGTCAAGGCGTGCCCCAAGGGGATCATCGAGCTGCGCAAGAAGTGGCCCAAGAACCGCGCGGTCTATGTGTCGTGCGTCTCGAAGGAGAAGGGCGCCGCGGTGATGAAGGCCTGCAAGGCGGGCTGCATCGGCTGCGGCAAGTGCGCCAAGGTCTGCGCTTTCGGTGCCATCACCGTGGAGAACAACCTCGCCTACATCGACCCGCAGAAGTGCAAGCTCTGCCGCAAGTGCGTCAACGAGTGCCCCACGGGCGCCATCCGGCTCGTCGGCATGGATCCGCTGCCCAAGGAGCCCAGGCCCGCCGCCCCGAAACCGGCCGCCCCGGCCGCTCCCGCCGCCGGGAAACCCGCTGCGGCTCCGGCAGCCCCCGCCGCCGCTCCGGCCGCGAAGCCCCAAGAGAACTAATCCGTAAAAAAATCCGAACCGAGATATGAAGACATTTCCGATAGGCGGAGTTCATCCGTCGGAAAACAAGTTGAGCAGCCGCAAGCCCATCGAGGTGCTCGCGCTGCCCGACACGGTGACCATCCCGCTCGCCCAGCACATCGGCGCTCCCGCCACGGCCAAGGTCGCCAAGGGCGACAAGGTCCTCGCGGGACAGCTCATCGCCGAGGCCTCGAGCTTCATGTCGGCCAACATCCACGCCCCCGTGTCGGGCACGGTGACGGCCGTCGACATGCAGCCCAACGGCCAGGGGCTGCGCCAGATGATGATCACGATCAAGCGCGAGGGCGACGAGTGGGCCGAGGGCATCGACCTTTCGAAGGAGCTCGTGCGGGAGTGCGACCTCTCTTCGCAGGAGATCATCGCCAAGATCAAGGCGGCCGGCATCGTCGGCATGGGCGGCGCCACGTTCCCCACCCACGTCAAGCTGTCGGTGCCTCCCGGCAAGAAGGCCGAGTGCGTGATCATCAACGGCGTGGAGTGCGAGCCCTACCTCACCTCCGACCACCGCACGATGCTTGAGCGCGGCGAGGAGCTGCTCGTGGGCGTAAGGATTCTGATGAAGGCCGTGGGCGTCGAGAAAGCCTACATCGGCATCGAGAACAACAAGCCCGACGCCATCGCCCACCTCGCGCAGCTCGCCGCGCAGTATCCGGGCGTGGAGGTCGTGCCCCTCAAGGTGCGCTACCCGCAGGGCGGCGAGAAGCAGCTGATCGCGGCCGTCACGGGCCGTCAGGTGCCGCCCCCTCCCGCGCTGCCGATCGACGTGGGCGCCGTGGTCTGCAACGCCTCGACGACGGTGGCCGTCTACGAGGCCGTGCAGAAGAACAAGCCGCTCGTCGAGCGTGTGGTGACCGTCACGGGCAAGGGCGTGAAGGAGCCCAAGAACCTCCTCACGCGCATGGGTACGCCCGTCGAGGCGCTCCTCGCGGCCGCGGGCGGCCTGCCCGAGGATGCGGGCAAGGTCATCAACGGCGGTCCGATGATGGGCCGTGCGATGGTCAACCTCGCGTCGCCCGTCACGAAGGGCTGTTCGGGTATCACCGTCATGTGCGGCCGCGACGCCGTGCGCCGCGAGCCCGCGCAGTGCATCAAGTGCGCCAAGTGCGTCGCCGCCTGCCCGATGGGTCTCGAACCCTACTACCTCTCGAAGATGGCCCGGAAGAAGGGTTGGGACGAGCTGGAGGCGCAGATGATCACCTCGTGCATCGAGTGCGGCTGCTGCCAGTCGTCGTGCCCCTCCTACCTGCCGCTTCTGGACTGGGTCCGTCTGGGCAAGCAGACCGTCATGGGCATCATCCGCGCCCGCAGCGCGGCCGCTGCTCCCAAAAAGTAATCGAAAAAACGTAAGATAACTATGGCAAATCAACTTTTCGTCGCTCCCGCGCCCCACGTGCAGGCGGCCCAGTCGACGGCCTCGATCATGCGCGACGTGGTGATCGCGCTCGTGCCGGCGCTGGCGGTCTCGACGTTGGTGTTCGGAGGGCGGGTGCTCCTGGTCACGGCGCTGTCGGTCGCGGCGTGCCTCCTCTTCGAGTACCTCATCCAGAAATTCGTCGTCCGCGGTCCGCTGACGATCTGCAACTGGTCGGCCGCCGTCACGGGCGTGCTGCTGGCCTTCAACCTTCCCGTATCGATCCCCTGGTGGATCGTCTTGATCGGTGCGCTGGTGGCCATCGGCATCGGCAAGATGACCTTCGGCGGGCTGGGTAAGAACCCCTTCAACCCCGCGCTGGTGGGCCGTGTCTTCCTGCTGATCGCCTACCCCGTGCAGATGACCTCGTTCCCCATGCCCGAGGGCGCGGCTTTCGACGCGCTGTCGGGCGCCACGCCCCTGGCCGCCGTCAAGCACGGCGCCGCAGCCGACGTGCTGGGCATGCAGGAGCTGCTGCTGGGCAACATGCCCGGCTCGCTGGGCGAGGTGGCCGCGCTGGCGCTGCTGGCCGGTTTCGTCTACCTGCTCTGGCGTCGCGTCATCACGTGGCACATCCCCGTGACGATTCTGCTGACGATGGCGCTGTTCGCCCTCTGCGTGGCCGCAGGCCGCGGTGCGGAGGGTGCCGCGCTGTGGCAGTTCCCGCTCTTCCACCTGCTGGCGGGCGGTGCGCTGCTCGGCTCGATCTTCATGGCCACCGACTATTCGACCTCGCCGATGACCGTCCGCGGCGGCGTGATCTTCGCCGTGGGTATCGGTCTGATCACCATGTGCATCCGTCTGTGGGGCGCCTATCCCGAGGGTATGTCGTTCGCCATCCTGCTGATGAACTCGACCGTGCCCCTCATCAACAAATATGTCAAACCCAAGCGCTTCGGCGTGAAATAAGGAGGAGCCAGCTATGAAAAGTACTCTCTTGAACATGACCTCCGTCCTCTTCGGCATCACGCTCGTGGCGTCGGCCGGAGTGGGTGCGGTCAACCTCATCACCGCCGAGCCGATCGCCCAGGCCGCCCAGGCCGCCAAGACCGCGGCCCTCGAGCAGGTGCTGCCGTCGTTCGACGCCACCGCCTCGGAGCTCCTCACGATCGACGACATGCCGATCACCGTCTACACGGCGACGGCCGCCGACGCCACGGTCGGCTACGCCGTCGAGACGATGTCGAAGCAGGGCTTCGGCGGCGCCATCTCGCTCATGGTGGGCTTCACGCCCGAGGGCAAGGTGCTCAACGTCAATGTACTCAAGCAGTCGGAGACCCCGGGTCTCGGCACCAAGATGGCCGACGAGGGCAACCCGCTGCTCGGCAGCATCCAGGGCCAGCGTCTGGAGGAGAAGAAGCTCGTCGACGGCCGTCTGGCCGTTGCGAAGGACGGCGGCGATGTCGACGCGCTGACCGCCGCGACCATCTCGTCGCGCGCCTATGTCGACGCCATCAACCGCGCGTGGATGGCCTACAAGAGCGTCGCTACCGGTGCCGCTGTCGCCGACACGGCTTCGGGTGCTTCGCAGCAAATCGCTAACGAGCCTGCGGCTCAGGAAGGAGGAGAAAATGAATAAGCTGAACATTATCTTGAGCGGCATCGTCAAGAACAACCCCACGTTCGTGCTGGTGCTGGGCATGTGCCCCACGCTGGGCACCACGACCTCGGCCATGAACGGCATGGGCATGGGGCTGGCCACGATGGCCGTGCTCATCCTGTCGAACCTGGTGATCTCGCTCGTCAAGAACATCATTCCCGACAAGGTGCGCATCCCCGCCTTCATAGTCATCATCGCCTCGTTCGTGACCATCGTCGAGATGCTCATGAAGGCCTATGCGCAGTCGCTCTACGCCTCGCTGGGCGTCTTCATCCCGCTGATCGTCGTCAACTGCATCATCCTGGGCCGCGCCGAGGCCTTCGCCTCGAAGAACTCGCCCTTCGACTCGATCCTCGACGGCGTGGGCATCGGTCTGGGCTTCACGCTGTCGCTCACGGCGATCGGCGCCGTGCGCGAGATCCTGGGCGGCGGCGCGATCTTCGGCGTGAGCCTCGGTATCGCCGACTTCACGCCCCTGGTCTTCGTGCTGGCTCCCGGCGGCTTCCTCACGCTCGGGTACCTCATGGTGTTGTTTAACAAATTAGCCAAGAAATAGCTATGGAAATCACCTATTTCGCAATCATCATCGGTGCCATCTTCGTCAACAACGTCGTGCTGGCGCAGTTCCTCGGCATCTGCCCCTTCCTGGGCGTCTCGTCGAAGGTGGAGACCTCGATGGGCATGGGCGCCGCCGTGACCTTCGTCATGGCGCTGACGGCCGTCGTCGCATGGCCCTTGCAGCAGCTGCTGGTGGCCTGGGGGATCGAATACATGCAGACGATCGTCTTCATCCTCGTCATCGCGGCGCTGGTGCAGATGGTCGAGATCATCCTCAAGAAAATGTCGCCCTCGCTCTACCAGGCGCTGGGTATCTTCCTGCCGCTCATCACGACCAACTGCGCCGTGCTGGGTGTCGCCATCCTGATGATCCAGAAGGAGTTCACGCTGTTGCAGAGCGTCGCCTACTCGGTGGCTACGGCCCTCGGCTTCGCCCTGGCGCTGGTGCTCTTCGCCGGCATCCGCGAGCGTCTCGACTTCGAGGAGGTTCCCGAGGCCTTCCGCGGCGTGCCCGTCGCGCTCGTTTCGGCCGGTATTCTGGCCATGGCCTTCATGGGCTTCTCGGGGCTGGTGTAACGGATCCCGGAAGCAACGTAAAACCCCGTGTTCCATCGGAACACGGGGTTTTCGTTTCGGGGTGATCGCCTTTCGTGACTGCTGTCCGACAAGGGGAATTTCGATCTGTTTTTCTGCGGGAAGGAGCGGATGACGGCTACTCCTCCTCGATGAGGTAGACCTCCTCGTCGCGGCGCTGCATGTGGTAACGCTCGCGCGCGTACTCTTCGAGGTAGTCGTCGTAGCGCAGCCGTTCGATGAGGATGCTGTCGCCGACGATCCGCTCGCGGTAGAGCCGCCGTTCGCGCTCCAGCCGGGCGATCTGCCGCTTGATCCTGACGGCGTGCACGGCATTGCGCGCCACCACGAATCCCGTGATGACGACGATCGCCGTCGTGGCGGCGACCCAGAAGCGGCGGCCTAATCGGAGCGTCATTTAGGGGATATGCATGTATTTGTGGGTCTGGATCGAGACGTTCCACTGCGGGTGGGCCTTCACGTAGTCGACAACGGCGGGCATCACCACCTCGGCCACGCTCCACTCGGGCTGGAGGTAGAGGCGGCAGGCCGTGCCGACGCGCGCGGCGTTGCGTTCCGCCCAGGCGAAGTCGGCCTGGCTCTCCACGATCACCTTCAGTTCATGGGCCCGCTCGTAGGCCTCGTCGAGAGGCGGCTGCTGCCGCTTGGGCGAGAGGCACACCCAGTCGAACGCCCCGCTGAAGGGGTGGGTGCCCGATGTTTCGAGGAAGATCTCCAGCCCGCGCTCGCGCAGCTGCGCGGTGAGCGGCCCCAGGGGGTAGATCAGCGGCTCGCCGCCCGTGATGACGATCGCCTGCGCGGCGCAGGCCACGGCGCGCTCCACCACCGTGTCGATCGGCGTGGGCGGGTAGAGCCGGGGGTTCCACGTATATTTGGCGTCGCACCAGCGGCACCCCACGTCGCACCCGCCCAGGCGGATGAAGTAGGCGGCCTTGCCGGCGTGGTAGCCCTCGCCCTGGATCGTGTAGAAATCCTCGACGAGCGGCAGCAGCCGCCCGCCGTCGAGCAGCGCGTTATCGGCCGTCAGCGCCATCACTCGCACACCACGTAAATGTCCTTGAGCGAGCGGCCCAGCTGGTCGTAGTCGAGACCGTAGCCCACGATGAACTCGTTGCCGATCTCCATCGCGCGGTAGCGGATCGGGATCGGCCGGCTGTACGACGCGGGCTTGAAGAAGAGCGTGCAGACGGCGATCGAGGCGGGACGGCGGGCCTCCAGGTCACGTACCATGTGCTCGATCGACCCGCCCGTGTCGACGATATCCTCGACGATGATGACGTGGCGCCCCTCGATCGAGCCGTTGAGCCCCAGCAGGGTCTTCACCTCGCCCGTCGACTCGGTCCCCTCGTAGGAGGCCAGCTTGACGAACGAGAGCTCGTTCTGGAACTCGATCTTCTTTATGAGGTCGCTCATGAACATGAACGAGCCGTTGAGCACGCCGACGAACAGCGGCGTCTCCTTGTCGGCATAATCGGCGTTGATGCGCGCCGCCACGGCCGAGACCGCCTCGTCGATCTTCTCGGCGGGGATCATTACGCGGAAGGTGCGGTCGTGGAGTTTTATCGTTTCGGGCATAGCGAATGTCGTTTATTTTGTTAATTTTGCAAAAGTAGCGATTTGTCCCGATCTTACGAAAAAATTACCCCATAAAAAACCGACCCATGAAACGAACCCTTCTCTTCGCGGCGCTGCTTCTCGGTGCCGCCCTCGCGGCCGCCTGCTCCCAGCAGCCGCCCGCCGAGCCCGTCCACACCCGGCTCTTCGCCCAGGGCGATGACGGATCGCGCTACTACCGCATCCCTGCCATCGTCACCGCCGCCGACGGGTCGCTGCTGGCCGTGGCCGACCGGCGCGGCGACCAGCAGGGCGACCTGCCCAACCTGATCGACGTGGTCCTGCGCCGCAGCACCGACCGCGGAGCGACGTGGAGCGACCAGATCGTCATCGCCCGTCACCTCGACACGTGCGGCTACGGCGACGCGGCCCTCGCGGTCGACCCCCGCTCGGGCGACGTGGTGTGCGTCTTCGCCGCCGGCTGCGGCCTGTGGGCCTCGACGGCCGAGCGTCCGACGCGCGTGTGCGTGGCGCGCAGCGCCGACAACGGACTGACATGGAGCCCTGCCGAAGATATCACCTCCCAGCTCTACGGCCCCGGCTGCGATAATCCCGCCTCGGCGCCCATCTCGGCGATGTTCGCCGCCTCGGGCCGGGCGCTCGCGCTCGACGACGGCGCGCTGCTCTTCGCCGTGGCCGCCGCGCACACGGGCGAGAAGTGGCCTCCGCTCTACAACTACGTCTGCCGCTCCGACGACGGCGGACACACCTGGCGCCTGCTCCCCGCGCCCGTGGCCACACCGCCCGTGGGCGACGAGTCGAAAATCGTGGAGCTCTCCGACGGCAGCTGGATCATCAGCATGCGCAACCCCGCGAAGGGCGGCCGCCGATATGCCGTGTCGAACGACTGCGGCGCCTCGTGGAGCGAGCCCGGCACGTGGTCGGACCTTCCCGACCCGGCCTGCGACGGCGACATCATCCGCTATCCGAAAAAGTTCGCCCGCGGCCGCGAGATCCTGCTCCACTCGATCCCGGCCGACTCCTCGGCGCGGCGCAACGTCTCGATCGCCCTGAGCTACGACGGCGGCCGGACGTGGCCCGTGCGCCGAACGGTGTGGGACTGCCCCGCGGGCTACTCGTCGCTCACGGTGCTCGACGACGGCTCGATCGGTCTTCTGACCGAGGTGGGCGACTGGGATCCCGGCTACGAGATCTGGTTCACGCGCCTGACACTCGACTGGCTCGAAGCCGAGCCCGAAGCCGCGCCGGTCGCCGAATAGACCGCCCGACGACGAAAAGAGGCATCGCCCGGCCGGGCGATGCCTCTTCGCTTGCTCCTTTCGGGAGTGCCTACCGCTGCTTGACGTACTTGTCGAGCCAACCGAAGAACTCGCGGTTCCACACCATCGAGTTCTGGGGACCGAAGACCTGGTGCGCCTCGTTCTCGAACTCAACCAGCCGCGCCGGGATGCCGCGCATGCGGGCCGCCGTGAAGGCCTGCAGCGACTGCGTGTAGGGGATGCGGAAGTCGTACTCGCCGGTGAAGATCAGCATCGGCGTGTCCCACTTCGAGACGAACTTGTGGGGCGAGTGGGCGTAGGAGCGCTGCGCCACGGCGTTCTGCGTGTCCCAGTAGGAGCCTCCGTAGTCGTTGTTGAGGAAGAAGAGCTCCTCGGTCTCGCCGTACATCGACTCGAAGTTGAAGATGCCGCAGTGGGCGATGAAGGCCTTGAAACGCTTCTCGTGGCAGCCGGCCAGGAAGTAGACCGAGTAGCCGCCGTAGGAGGCGCCCACGCAGCCCATGCGGGTCTCGTCGGCCCACGGCTCGCGCGCCACGTCGTCGATGGCCGAGAGGTAGTCGCGGATGTTCTGACCCGAGTAGTCGCCCGAGATCTGGTCGAGCCACTCCTGGCCGAACGAGGGCAGGCCGCGGCGGTTGGGCGCCACGACGACGTAGCCCTGCGCCGCCATGAGCTGGAAGTTCCAGCGGTAGCTCCAGTTCTGCGACACGACGCTCTGCGGGCCGCCCTGGCAGTAGAGCAGCGTGGGGTACTTCTTCGCCGGGTCGAAGTCGGGCGGCAGGATCACCCACACGAGCATCTGCTTGCCGTCGGTGGTCGTCACCCAGCGCTTCTGCACCTGGCCCATCTCGACGGCGTCGTAGACGGGACGGTTGATCGCCGAGAGCTGCTCCATCGCGCCGCTCGCGGGGTCGACGCCGAAGAACTCGGTGGCCATCGAGATCGTGCAGACCTCGGCGGCGATCTTCCCGGCGGCCATCGTGAAGGCGTTGATGTCGTGGTCGCCCTCGGTCACCACCTCCACCTCGGCGGGCTCGTGGCACTTGCTGCCGGGTTCATCGGCCGCGAAACGGATGCGGCAGATCTGGTGCGTCGCCTCGATCGGCGCCACGAACCACAGGCGGTCGTCGCCCTCCCAGACGACGTTCTGGGCGTTGTAGTCGAAATCCTCCGTCAGGTCGCTCATCTCGGCCGTTTGGCAGTCGTAGAGGAACAGCCGGGCCTTGTCGGCCTCGTTGCCCGCGCGGCGCTGCGAGAGGAAGGCGATGTAGCGGTCGTCGGGCGACCATACGGGGTATTTGTCGTAGCCCGGCAGATCCTGCTGCTTCTCCTCGATGCCCGCGGGCTTGCAGATGTTCTGCGTGGCGCCCGACGCGAGGTCGTAGACGAAGATGTCCGAGTCGGTCGAGACGGCGTAGGCCGCGCCCGTGAGCGGCTTGCAGGTGTAGGCCAGCATCGTGCCGGCGTGGTTCCAGGCGATCTCGGCCATGTCGAAGTAGGGGGCCAGCGGGGCGTCCCACGCCGCGCCTTCGAGGATGTCCTTGCCCGCCGCGGCCTTGCCGCCCTTAAGCTCGGCGACGAAGATGTGGCGGTAGTCGCCCTCGTCCCAGTAGTCCCAGTGGCGCACCATCAGGTCGTCGTAGATGCGCCCCTTCGACTTGTCCATGTCGGGGTGCACGTCGGACGAGCGGCGGTCGGCGGCATGCACCGTCTGCACCCACCAGATGTGGCCGCCGTCGGGGCTCACGCCGAACCCTTCGATGTCGGCCGCGTCGGACGCGGTGATCTGCCGCGCGTTGCCGCCCCCGGCGTCCATGGCCCAGACGGCCGAGCGGCCCGAACGGTCGGACAGGAAATAGATCGTCGCCCCGTCGGCGCTCCACTGCGGCGAGCGGTTGTTCGACGAGCCGTCGGTCAGGCGGCGCACGGCTTTCGTTTCGAGCTCCTCGATCCAGAGCGTCGTCACGCCGCGGTTGGCGGCCATGTCGTAATCGGTCTGCTGGTAGAGGAGCCGCTGCCCGTCGGGCGAGAGCGACGACGAGCCCGCGCGGCTCATCTTCCACATCACCTCGGGCGTCAGACGCCCTGCGGCGATCTCTTCGGCCGTCAGCCTGTTGTCGATCTCAAGGGGCTGGGGCTGCCTCTCGCAGGCCGCCATCCCCATCGCTGCGATAGCCATAAAAAGGATGATTTTTTTCATATTCGTTGAGGTTTCCTTGATTTATTCGTATTTTCGTCGGGTCGAAACGCAATATCAGCCATGAACCGTACCATCTATTTCGCCACCAAATCCGTCGTCTTCGCTGCGGAGGCTCCCGCCGCCGATGTCGTGCTCCGGGCCGACAGCGAGGAGGTCTCGCGAACAAAAGTAACCAAAATTCTCGAATCGGCCAATACGGTCGCCGTCGTCAGCGCCGATCCCGAGGCGGCCTTCGAGCGCTTCGCCGCCGACTTCACGCGGGTCGAGGCCGCCGGCGGGGTGGTGGTCGATGCGCGGGGCGAGTGGCTCATGATCCGCCGCAACGGCCGCTGGGACCTGCCCAAGGGGCATCTCGAACCGGGCGAGACGCTCGCCGCCTGCGCCGCGCGCGAGATCCGCGAGGAGACGGGCGTCGCGGCCGAGGTCGAGCGGCCGCTCTGCGAGACGTTGCACGCCTACTGGTTCCCGCCCACAGGGCGCTGGGAGCTCAAGCGCACCCACTGGTTCCGCCTGCGCTGCGACGAGGCGGCGCCCACCGCGCCCCAGACCGAGGAGGGCATCACCGGCGCCGTGTGGTGCGATGCGGCCGCCGTGGAGGAGAACCTCCGCGGGGCGTTTCCCACCATCCGCCGCGTCGCCGAGGCGATGGGGAACGATTAAAAATTAAGAATTGAAAATGAAAAAGTCCTCTCCGGATCGCGGAGGGGACTTTTCCGGTTTCTGCCGCCGGGGCTTGCGCGCCGGTCGGTCTATCCGATGTCGGGCATCGTGCCGTTCATCGCCGCGGCGATCCCCTCGGCGATCTTGTCGACGGCCTCCTGCAACTTCGAGCCGATCATCATCTTCATCATCATGTTGAGCTCGATGTGCAGCACCACGCGAAGGCGCGTGTCGCAGTCGGCGACCTTGTGCAACTGGATCCAGAAGGCGAAATCGATCGGCACGCCCCCCTCGTCGCCCGTGATCTTCACGTGCTTGGGCTCGATGCGCTCCTCCATGCGGAGCTTCACCGTGAAGCCCTTGGCCTTGAACGAGCAGCGCTCCTCCGAGGCCTGCCACTCCTCGACCTTGTCGGCCAAGGCGGGGGTGAGGTGGTCGAAGCGGCTGATCGCCGCGTAGATCTGCTCCGCGGGACGCAGCACCCGGTGTTGTTTGGAGATGTATTCCTTCATGTAGTTCTGTTGTTTGTTTTTGCGTTATTTCGTGGTTTTGCGGCTTCCGCCGGCGGTGAGCAGCCCTATGTTTCGACCCCACCCCAAAACCCTCCCTCGGGAGGGGCTTATGGCGGGACGCGGGAGGGGGCCGGTTCGTTGGGTGGCTCCGGCATGCGGCGGACGCGCCGGGGTGGTGCCCGGGCCGCGGCCTACCCGATCTCGAAGGTGCGGGCCGAGTCGCCGTCGACGCGGATGCGCACGTGCATCGCGTCGTCGGGCAGCAGCCCCTCGATCTTCTCGGGCCACTCCACCAGACACAGCGCTCCCGAGTAGAAATACTCCTCGTAGCCCAGGTCGAACGCCTCGCGCGGGTCGTCGATGCGGTAGAAGTCGAAGTGGAAGATCCTCCGGCCGCCGGAGGCCTCGTACTGGTTGACGATGGCGAAGGTGGGGCTGGTCACCGTGTCGCGGCAGCCCAAAAGGGCGGCGATCTCGCGCACGAGGGTGGTCTTTCCGGCCCCCATGCCGCCGTCGAGCGCCACCACCGTGCGCCCGCCGAGCGCCCCGACGACGGCCTCGGCCACCTGCGGCAGCTCCTCGGGCGAATCGATGCTTATGGTTTTCATTGTCGTGTTATTTCTTGGGTTTCAATACGATGAACGGCACGATCATCTCCTCCATCGAGATGCCGCCGTGCTGGAACGTGTTGCGGTAGTAGCGGATATGGCGGTTGGCGTCGTTGTTGTAGACCAGAAAGTCGGTGTTGTAGGCGAAGATGTAGCTCGACGAGAGGTTGCCCGACGGCAGCTGGATGTCCTCGGGGCGCTGCACCTCGTAGACCTCGCGCGAGTTGTAGGCCAGGTTGCGCCCCGTCTTGTAGCGCAGGTTGGCCGAGGTCTCGCGGTCGCCCGTCACCCGTACCGGATTGTCGACGCGGATGGTGCCGTGGTCGGAGGTGATGACCACCGTGTGGCCCCGCTCCGAGAGCAGCTTGAGGATCGTGTAGAGGTCCGAGTGCTCGAACCACGAGCGGGTGAGCGAACGGAAGGCTGCCTCGTCCTCGGTGAGCTCGCGGATGATGTCGGTCTCGGTGCGGGCGTGGGAGAGGATGTCGAGGAAGTTGTAGACGATCACCGAGAAGTCGGCGTCGTAGACCTTGCGGATGTTGTCCACCAGACGGCGGCCCTGCTCGGGGCGCACGAGCTTGTCGAAGGAGAACTTCCACGTCTTGCCGTTCTGGGCCATCAGGCGGCGCAGGAACTCCTCCTCGTACTGGTTCTTGCCCCCGTCCTCGTTGTCGTTGAGCCACTTGTTGGGCATCAGACGGTCGATGGCCAGCGGCATGAGCCCCGCGAAGATGGCGTTGCGCGCATACTGGGTCGCCGTGGGGAGGATCGCGCAGTAGAAGTCGTCCTGCGCCACGTCGTAGTAGCCGCGCAGCAGCGACGAGATGGCCCGCCACTGGTCGTAGCGGAAGTTGTCGATCAGCAGCAGCGTCGTCTTCTCGTTGGCGTCGGCCACCGGGAAGATGCGGTTGCGCATGAGCGTGTGCGACATCACGGGCGTCTCGGCCGAGCGGCGGTTGATCCAGTGGTAGTAGTTGCGGCGCACGAATTTCGAGAAGGCCTGGTTGGCCTCGCCCTTCTGGTAGGTCAGCACCTCCTTGATGCTCGGGTCGGTCGAGGATTCGAGCTCGATCTCCCACCCCGTCAGGCGGCGGTAGAGCGAACACCAGTCGGCGAAGGTCTCGGCCATCTGCAACGACGAGGCCAGCCGCCCGAACTCCGAGCGGTAGTCGGCCGTGGTCTGCTCGGTGACCAGCTGCTGCTGGTGGACGTTCTTCTTGATCGACAGCAGCACCTGGTTGGGGTTGACGGGCTTGATGAGGTAGTCGGCGATCTTCGACCCCACGGCCTTGTCCATGATGTTCTCCTCCTCGCTCTTGGTCACCATGATGACCGGGGTGGTGGGGCGCACCTCCTTGATCTTGGGCAGCGTTTCGAGACCCGTCATGCCGGGCATCATCTCGTCGAGGATAATCAGATCGTAGGCCCCTTCGGCGGCCATGTCGATGGCGTCGTAGCCGTTGTTGCAGGTTTCCACCTCGTAGCCCTTCCCTTCGAGAAAGAGCACGTGGGGCTTGAGCAGCTCGACTTCGTCGTCGACCCAGAGTATTTTGACCATAAGCGTTCGCCGTAATTAGTTTACAAAATTAGCCAATTATTCGTTAAACGCAAAAACCGCTCCTTTATTACCCCGCGCCTTTTCCGCGGCGCCTCTTTCCGCGGCCCCTTTTCCTGCGCCCGCCCGGTCCGGCCGCCCCGCGCGGCCTCCTCGACCGTCGCGGGAGCGCGGCGGGCGTCCCCGCGGGCGGCAACCTCTATCCCGCGCCGCCGGGGTGCCCGACGCCCCGCTTCGGGCCGGTCCGGAGCCTCTTTCCGCGGCCCTGCGGCGCCGTTCGCTGACCGGCCGGCGTTTTTTTTCGCCGGCCCCGCCGCTTTTGCCCGATATTTGTTATTGCGCTGGTTGCGTGCGCAGTTGCGCTGCGGTCGGCCCCGGCCTAAAAATCGTGAAAAAAAACGACGGTTTGTTGGGGGATATGCAAATTTAACCGTATATTTGCACTCCGATTGTTCGCATGAACTTAATTTCTAATACTATATAAATACTATGACCAAAGCTGACATCGTAAGCGAAATCGCTAAGAGCACCGGCGTCGAGAAGGTGCAGGTCCAGGCCATCGTCGAGGCTTTCATGGAGAGTATCAAGACGTCGCTGACCAATAACAACAACGTTTACCTGCGTGGTTTCGGCAGCTTCGTCGTGAAGAAGCGTGCGCAGAAGGTGGCCCGCAATATCTCGAAGAATACCACCATCACCATCCCCGAGCACAACATTCCCGCGTTCAAGCCCGCCAAGAGCTTCGCGGCCAAGGTGAAATAATTTCCAGACAACAGAATAAAGAACCCTTAAAAATCTTACGACCATGCCCAACGGAAAGAAGCATAAGCGTCACAAGATGGCTACCCACAAGCGTAAAAAGCGTCTTCGCAAGAATCGCCACAAGAAAAAGTAGGTAGCGCATCACGTGCATTGATTGTAAAGCTAAAGGGGCTTCGGGCTCTTTTAGCTTTACCTATTTAAAATCCTGCGGTCGCCCGACGGCTCCGCCGGGCCTCGCGAGGCCCTTTTCCGCCGCCCCTTCCGACCGCATACGCCGCATCCCGGCCGCATGCCGGCGCCGTGCGGTCCATCCATTGGAGTTCGCCGCCACTCCACGCCAACAGACGGCCCTAACCACAAGCCAACCGCACCCGGCACGCCGGCGTGCGTCCCACGATAATGAACAAAGAGTTAATCATCAACGTCAACCCCACCGAGATCTCCATCGCCCTGTGCGAGGACAAGGTGCTCGTCGAGCTCAACAAGGAGCAGAGCCGCTCGGGTTTCGCCGTGGGGGATATCTACCTGGGCAAGGTCCGCAAGATCATGCCCGGTCTGAACGCCGCCTTCGTCAACATCGGTCACGAGAAGGACGCCTTCATCCACTACCTCGACCTGGGGCCCCAGTTCCCCTCGTTGCAGAAGGTCATGTCGTCGCAGCAGCCCGGCAAGCGCGGCCTGCGCGTCGAGAACATCAAGCTGGAGCCCGCCATCGACAAGAACGGCAAGATCGGCGATTTCCTCCAGGTGGGGCAGACCGTCATGGTCCAGATCGCCAAGGAGGCCATCTCGACCAAGGGGCCCCGTCTGACGGCCGACATCTCGCTCGCGGGCCGCAACGTGGTCCTCGTGCCCTTCACCTCGAAGGTCTTCCTCTCGCAGAAGATCCGTTCGGCCGAGGAGAAGAAGCGGCTGAAGCGCATCGCCGCCTCGGTGCTCCCGCCCAACTTCGGCGTCATCATCCGCACGGCCGCCATGGAGGCCAAGGACGAGGACATCGAGCACGACATCCAGTCGCAGATCGACCGCTGGCGCAAGACCATGGCCGCCGTGCGCAAGAACACGGCCCCGGCCCAGATCATGAGCGAGATGAGCCGTGCCAACACGATCATCCGCGACACGCTGAGCGACTCGTTCTCGCAGATCGTCGTCGACGACGAGGCGATGTTCGAGGAGATCCGCGGCTACATCCGCCAGATCGATCCCGGCCGCGAGAAGATCGTCAAGCTCTACAAGGGCACCGTGCCCATCTTCGACAACTTCGACATCTCGAAGCAGATCAAGTCGCTCTTCGCCAAGTATGTCTCGCTGCGCCGCGGCGCCTACCTGATCATCGAGCGCACGGAGGCGATGAACGTCATCGACGTCAACTCGGGCAACCGCACCAAGGCCGAGGACAACCAGGAGCAGACCGCCATGGACGTCAACCTCGCCGCCGCGGCCGAGATCGCCCGCCAGCTGCGCCTGCGCGACCTGGGAGGCATCGTCATCATCGACTTCATCGACCTGCACAAGGCGCAGAACCGCCAGGCGCTCTACGACGAGATGGTCCGCCTGATGGCCACCGACAAGGCCAAGCACACGGTGCTGCCGCTGACGAAGTTCGGCCTGATGCAGATCACGCGCCAGCGCGTGCGCCCCGTCGCCGTGGAGAACGTCTCGGACGTCTGCCCCACGTGCCACGGCTCGGGCAAGGTCGAGCCCACGGTGCTGCTCGAGAAGAAGATCGAGAACCAGATCTCGTTCCTCACGCAGGACCGCGGCCACAAGTTCATCAAGCTGGTCGTGAGCCCCTACGTCGCCTCCTACCTCAAGAAGGGGCTCTTCTCGCTGCGCCGTCGCTGGGAGTGGAAATACAAGGTCCGGCTGCGCATCGCCGAGGACCAGAGCACCGGCATCATCGAGGTCCACTACCACGACAAGAAGGACAACGACCTGATCAAGAAGAGCTGACGTGTCCTCCGCCCGTGAACAGCTGGCGCGCGCGGCCGCCGGGTCGAAACCGCTCGACGCCCTCTGCCGCGCCTACGACGCCCATACGCCCACCGTCCATCTCCGCGAGCTGGTCGGCGGGGCGCTGCCGTTCTATGCCGCCGCCGCGATCGCCCGCCGGGGCGGCGTCCACCTGTTCGTCGCCGAGGACCGCGACGCCGCGGCCTACCTGGCCAACGACTTCTACGAGCTGCTCGACGAGGAGCGCGTGCTCTTTTTCCCCTCGGCCTACAAACGCTCGCCGGCCTACGGCGCCGAGGATCCCCAGGGGGTCGTACAGCGCACCGCCGCCCTGAACGCCCTGCGCGGTTTCGCGGGCGAGGGCTATCTGGTGGTCTGCACCTATCCCGAGGCGCTCTCCGAGCGGGTCGCCGACGCCGAGGCGCTCCGGCGCGACACGATCGCGGTGCGCGTCGGCGACCGCATTTCGATCGACCTGCTGGTCGAGTCGCTCGTCGACGCCGGTTTCGAGCGCGTCGACTTCGTCTACGAGCCCGGACAGTACTCGCGTCGCGGCGGCATCGTCGACGTCTTCTCCTACTCCGAGAGCAAGCCCTTCCGCATCGACTTCTTCGGCGACGAGGTCGACTCGATCCGCCGCTTCGAGATCTCCAGCCAGCTCTCGTCGGACCGCCCCGCGAGCGTGGAGATCATCCCCGACATGGTCCGCCGCGGCCGGCCCTCGGGCGAGGATCCTGCCTGCTCCGCCGCGGCGCCGGAGCGCGTCTCGCTGGCCCGCTTCGCCGGGCCCGACGCCGCGTGGTGGTTCTACGACGCCGATTACGCCCTGCGCCGCGTCAACGACGTGCGCCGCAAGACGGTCGCCGACATGGAGGATCCGACGGCCATCGACGCGCTGATGACCTCGCGCAACGGTCTGGCGACCGACCTCGCGCCGTGCCGGCTGCTGCTCCTGCGCGACAACCTCGCCGAGCGTCCCGCCTCGGCCGAGGTGCTCTTCTCGACGGCGCCCCAGCCCAGCTTCAACAAGAATTTCGAGCTGCTGGCCGACGAGATGATCCGCAACGAGATGCGCGGCTACGCCACCTACATCCTCTCGCGCAACAAGGTGCAGATCGAGCGCCTCGAAAACATCTTCCACCAGATCGGCCGCGGCCGCGCCGTCGTGCGCCCGCTGTCGCTCACGCTCCACGAGGGGTTCGTCGACGACGACCTGAAGGTGTGTCTCTACACCGATCATCAGCTCTTCGACCGCTACCAGCGCTACCGCCTCAACGGCGAGATCCGGCGCGACGAGCAGATGACCGTCGCCGAGCTCAACCAGCTGCGCCCGGGCGACTACGTGGTGCACATCGACCACGGCGTCGGCCGTTTCGACGGGCTGGTCAAGATCACCGAGGGGGCGCGTACCCACGAGGCGATCAAGCTGGTATACAAGGACGGCGACGTGCTGTTCGTCAACGTCCACTCGCTCCACCGCATCGCCCGCTACAAGTCGGGCGACGGCGCGCCGCCGAAGGTCTACAAGCTGGGCACGGGGGCCTGGCAGAAGCTCAAGACCGCGGCCAAGAAGGCCGTCAAGGACATTTCGCGCGAGCTGATCGCCCTCTACGCCCGCCGCAAGGCGTCGAAGGGGTTCGCCTTCTCGCCCGACAGCTACCTCCAACACGAGTTCGAGGCGTCGTTCCGCTGGGAGGACACCCCCGACCAGCAGGCTACCGTCGCCGCGGTGAAGAAGGACATGGAGTCGGACCAGCCGATGGATCGGCTGGTCTGCGGCGACGTGGGGTTCGGCAAGACCGAGGTGGCCATCCGCGCCGCCTTCAAGGCTGCCACCGACGGCAAGCAGGTGGCGGTGCTGGTCCCCACGACCATCCTCGCGCTGCAACACTACCGCTCCTTCTCCGAGCGCCTGCGCGACTTCCCGGTGCGCATCGAGTACCTCAGCCGCACCAAGACGGCCAAGGAGACCCGCCGCATCTGCGAGGAGCTCGCCGCCGGGCGCATCGACATCCTCATCGGCACCCACAAGATTCTGGGCAAGCAGGTGCGCTTCCGCGACCTGGGGCTGCTCGTGATCGACGAAGAGCACAAGTTCGGCGTGGCGGCCAAGGAGAAGCTCACGCAGCTGAGCGTCGCCGTCGACACGCTCACCCTCTCGGCCACCCCCATTCCGCGCACGTTGCAGTTCTCGCTCATGGGTTCGCGCGACCTGTCGATCATCTCCACGCCGCCGCCCAACCGCCAGCCCATCCTCACCGAGACGCACGTCTTCTCGGAGGAGATCGTCCGCGACGCCATCGAGGCCGAGCTCGCGCGCGGCGGACAGGTCTACTTCGTCCACAACCGCGTCGAGGATCTCCAGACGTTGCAGGGGCTGATCGCCCGCGTCTGCCCCAAGGCGCGCGTGGCGGCCGGCCACGGCAAGATGCCCCCCGAGGAGCTCGAGCGGCTGGTCATGGACTTCATCTACGGCGAGTTCGACGTGCTGCTCTCGACCACGATCGTCGAGAACGGCATCGACATCCCCAACGCCAACACGATCCTGGTCAACAACGCCCACTGCTTCGGCCTGAGCGACCTGCACCAGCTGCGCGGCCGCGTGGGCCGTTCCGACCGCAAGGCCTACTGCTACCTCCTCTCGCCGCCCGACGAGCTGCTCTCGTCCGACGCGCGGCGGCGCCTGCGGGCCATCGAGGAGTTCTCGGACCTGGGTTCGGGCTTCAACATCGCCATGCAGGACCTCGACATCCGCGGCGCGGGCAACCTGCTGGGCGCCGAGCAGAGCGGCTTCGTCGCCGACATCGGTTTCGAGACCTACCAGAAGATCCTTAACGAGGCGATCGCCGAGCTGCGTGCCGAGGGGTTGGAGGTCCCGGGGCTCGACGCCCGCGAACAGGCCGTCGTGGGGCGCATGGGCTATCTCGACGACGCCCACATCGACATCGAGGTCGAGGCCGGGCTGCCCGACACCTACGTCAGCCAGCAGGCCGAGCGTCTGAAGCTCTACCGCGAGCTCGACTCGGTCAAGGACGAGGAGGCGCTCCGTGCCTTCGCCGCGCGCCTCGAGGACCGCTTCGGCCCGCTGCCCCGTCCCGTGCGCGAGCTGCTCGACGTCGTGCGTCTGCGCTGGGAGGCGATCCGCCTGGGCATGGAGCGCGTCAAGGTCAAGAACGGCCTGATGATCGTCCACTTCGTCGGCGAGGAGAACTCGCCCTTCTACAAGACCGAGACCTTCATGGAGCTGCTGCGCCGCGTCACGCGCCATCCCGAGCGATTCGTCCTCAAGCAGCACAATAATCGGCTGGCGATGACCGTTAGAAAAATTGCGGACATCGAGCAGGCCTACAAAACCCTTCGCGAACTTTGAATCTGGTCGTAGACATCGGCAACACGCGTTGCAAGGCGGCGGTCATGGAGCACGGCTCCGTGAGGGCCGCATGCTGCGTGCCCGAGCCCGACGCGGAGGCGCTGCTGAACCTCTGCGCGCCGTGGCCGGTCGACGCCGCCATCGTCTCGTCGTCGCGGGGCGGGGTTTCCGACCTCGTCCGGGCGCTCCGCGGGCGGTTTTCGCGCGTGGTCGAGTTCACTGCGGCCACCCCCGTGCCGCTCCGCAACGCCTACCTCTCGCCCGCGACGCTCGGGCGCGACCGCCTGGCTGCCGCCGTCGGCGCCGCCGCGCTCCGCCCCGGGCGCAACGTGCTGGTCGTCGATTTCGGCACCGCCGCGACGTTCGATCTGGTGACGGCCGACGGCACCTTCCGCGGCGGCTGCATCTCGCCCGGTCTGGCGCTGCGTTTCAAGGCGCTGCACGACCACACGGCCCGCCTGCCGCTCTGCGCGCCCTGCGACGGGGAGTGCCTCACGGCCCGCACGACCGAGGAGGCGGTGCGCTGCGGGGTGATGAATTCGATGCAGTTCGAGACGGAGGGCTATATCGCCCGCCTCGAAGCCCGGTGGGGCGATCTGTGCGTAATTTTTACGGGCGGAGACGCGAAATACTTTGCGAAACGAATTAAAAATACGATATTTGCAGATTGTAATCTGGTCCTGCTCGGACTGGATCGAATTTTAGACGAGTACGATGCGAGTGAAGAAACCCCTCATTGACCTTTTCGTTGCGGCGGCGATGCTGTTCCCCGTAGCGGCCCTTGCCCAGACGAGCAGCATCAACGCCTTCTCGCCCTACACGATGTACGGCATCGGCGAATTGAACACCCCCGGAACGCTCCCCATGCGCTCGATGGGCGGCATCGGCGTCGCCATGCGCAGCAGCGGTGCGGTCAACCTGCTCAATCCGGCCGCCTACAGCGTGGCGCCGCAGAAGACCTTTCTGTTCAGCTTCGGGCTCGAAGGGCAGAACTACTACAACGCCCAGCATCTCGACGGCGTCTCCAAGTCCACGGCCTACAACACCTTCAACTTCCACGATATCGCCTTCCAGATGCCGCTGGCCCGGAAACTGGGCCTGGGCTTCAGCCTCACCCCCTACAGCTCGACGGGCTACCGCATCCGCGGCGAGCACGCCTTCGATGCGTCGGATCCCGTATGGGGCAACGTCGGCCGCGTGGGCTACTCCTATGCCGGCGAGGGCGACATCACCGAGGTCAAGCTGGGCGTGGGCTGGGAACCCTTCAAGAACTTCTCGGTCGGCGTCGCGCTCCAGTACTACTGGGGCGACATCGACCGCAGCTTCGCCATGGCTCCCACCTCGACCGTCGGCGACGGCACCTTCCTGACGCTCACCGGTACCGACAACTACAGCGTTTCGTCGGTCAAGGGGCAGGTGGGCATCCAGTGGAACCTCGTCAAGACCCAGCGCCGGATCCTCACCTTCGGCGCCGCCTACGACTTCGGCGGCGACCTGCGGCCCACGGTCACCAAGACGATCACGGGCAACGACAGCTTCTCGTCGCAGATCAAGGGCGACACGGCCCACCTCGACCTCTGTCTTCCGCGGCAGTTGCAGGCCGGCTTCTTCTACCAGACCTCGCGGTGGACCGTGGGGATCGACTACGTCTACCAGGGGTGGGGGAGCCGCAACGCGCTCACCGAGTTCACGGGCGTCACGGCCGTCGGCGTCGAGCCCTTCGAGGTGGCCTACACCGACACCCACACGATCAAGGCGGGCGTCGAAATCGTGCCCAACCGCTCCGACGTGCGCCACTTCCTCAAGCGCATGGCCTATCGCGCCGGCGTGCGCTACGGCGACTACAACCAGACCTTCGGCGGCCAGCGTCTCTCGCAGTTCGCCGTGACCTGCGGCGTGGGTGTCCCCGTCAAGCTGTGGGCCGTCTCGGGCATCGACGTCGGCTTCGAATACGGCCGTCGCGGCTACAATGTCTCGGAGCGTATCGGCCTGGTGCGCCAGCAGTATTTCAAGTTCGCCGTGGGCTTCTCGCTCTTCGCCGGCAACGAGAACCTCGAATACTGGTTCATGCGTCCGAAATACGATTAAGGCTCCCGAAAATTTGCGAATCGCGAAAATTCGTGGTAATTTTGAAGGTCGGATGACTTTTTATACGGTGTGAAACAACCAAAAACAGAATACATGAAAAACGTAAAGTCGCTGCTCAGTGCAGCATTCGCGCTTTTCGCATTCGCAGCGATCGCGCAGGATTTCAGCGACCCGAAGTATGCCGCATGGGGCGAGTCGGTCGAGGATCGTCGTCAGAACATGCTCAACAGCAGCTTCCTCAAGGAGGCCTGCGACAACAAGGCCTACGACCAGGGCTCGTTCTACTTCAAGGAGCTCATCGACAAGTGCCCGGGCGCTTCGATGAATATCTACGTCAACGGTACGAAGCTCTTCAAGAGCAAGATCGCCCGCGCCAAGTCGGTCGCCGAGAAGGAGGCGCTGGTCGACTCGCTGCTGCTGTGCTACGACCTGCGTAACCAGTACTTCGGCGACCACAAGAAATACGGCAGCGCCTACATCCTCGACCGCAAGGCCCGCGAGGTGCTCAACTACCTGCCCGCCAACCGCGAGGCCATCCGCACCGCTTTCCGTGCGGCGATCGAGGCCGGTGGCGACAACACCGATCCCGAGACCGTCGTGGCCTACTTCTCGAACCTCTGCGACGACTATAAGAACACCGACGAGGTCGTGGCCGACGAGGTGATCGCCGAGTACGACCGTCTCACCCCGTTCTTCGCCGAGAACCCCGAGGCCGCCGAGTTCAAGAAGCAGTTCGACGCTTCGTTCGGTCTGAGCGGCGTGGCCAGCTGCGAGAATCTGGAGAAGCTCTTCCGCGAGCGTTTGGCGGCCGCTCCCGGCGACGAGGCCGTTCTGGCACAGGCCGTGTCGCTCATGTCGCGCGCCAACTGCGAGTCGGAGTTCTACTTCGAGGTCGCCGAGAAGTACTACGAGGTGAAGCCCCAGACCGAGACGGCGCTCTTCCTGGCCAAGGCGTTCCAGGGCAAGGGCGACTTCGCCAAGGCTTCGAAATACCTCAACGAGGCGATGGAGGCCGAGCAGGATCCCGCCGAGCAGCAGAAGCTGCTGGTGCGCATCTCGCTGGTCAACCTCGCGTCGAACAACGCGCCAGCCGCCGCTGCCGCAGCGCGTCAGGCCCGCGATCTGAATCCCGAGGACGGCGTGCCCTACTTCGTCCTGGCGCAGTGCTACGGCATCTCGGCCGGCAACTGCAGCGGTTTCGCCGGTCAGGCCGCCTTCTGGGTCGCCTACGACACGATGACCAAGGCCGTCGAGCTGCTCCCCGAGGATTCGGAGTACATGCCCCACGCCCGCACGGCCCTCAGCCAGTTCCGCAGCCGTTTCCCCTCCAACGAGGAGTGCTTCTTCAACGAGCTGCAGGAGGGCGCCCGCTATACGGTGACCTGCGGCCTGGCTGCCGGCACCGCCACCACCGTGCGTCCGCGCTAATCGACTGACTGCGAGAGAACCGTCCGCCGATTCGATGCGATCGTTCGCCGCAAGATACTTCCGGGTAGCACTCCCCTTCGCGGGGAGTGCTATCTTGCTATTCTCCTGTGCGGAGCCCGAGGCCGTGCGCGACGCGTCGGCCGACGAGACCGTGCGGACCGAGTACAGCGAGAACCTCTCGATCACCATGTCGCGCAACGGGCAGCGCTCCTATCTGTTCGAGACGCCGCTGGTCGAGGGGTATACGCTCGCCCGCGAACCCTACCGCGAGTTCCGGCGCGGCATCGCGATCACCACCTTCCTCGACGACTCGCTCTCGACCGTCGACGCCGTGCTGCGGGCCAACTACGCCATCTATTACCCCGAACGGGAGGTCTGGGAGGCCAAGGGCGATGTCTCGGTCGAGAAGCACGACGGCAAGAAGCTCTATACGCAGCAGCTCTTCTGGAACGCCCGCACGCGCAAGATCTACTCCAACGTCGATTCGAAGTTCGTCCACGCCCGCGGCGTCTCGCGCGGCGAAGGCTTCGAGGCCGACGAGGATTTCAAGGATTGGCGCTTCCGCCGCCAGCGCAGCCGTTTCGAGGTCGAGACGGCTCCCGTGCGCGGCGACAGCACGGCGCGTGCCCCGGAAGGCTCCGCCGTGCCCGCTTCCGCCGCGCCGCGTCGCGTGCCGGAGGCGTCTTCGGCACCCCGCGTGCGGAGCCATCCCACGGCCTCTTCGCCCTCGCGCGGCGACCGCCTCTCCACCGACATGGTACCCCGCCGGGCGATTTCGGACGAGCGGCAGACCCCGCAGCGGGCGGACCGCTCGGCCGCGCCGCGCGAAGAGCGTGCGGCGGAGCTCCGGCGCGATACCCTCATTCAGCAATTCCAACTTTCCGACTGATGCTCACCTCGCTCATCCTGATCGTCGTCATGTTGCTGCTCTCGGCCTTCTTCTCGGGCATGGAGATCGCCTTCACGAGCAAGAACCGGCTCAAGCTGGAGATCGACCGCAAGCAGAGCCGCATGTTCGACCTGATCGCCGACATCTTCGCCCGCCACCCCGGCCAGTACATCACGACCATTCTGGTGGGCAACAACATCGCGCTGGTCGTCTACTCGCTCTACATGTCGCTCCTGCTGCGCGCGCTCTTCTGCCTGGCCGGCTGGGAGCGCGTGGCCGAGGAGGGCTCGGTGGCCATCGAAACGGCCGTCTCGACTCTCGTCATCATCTTCTGCGCCGAGTTCCTGCCCAAGTCGATCGTCCGCAACAACCCCAACTTCTACTACCGCGCCTTCGCGCCGGCCATCTGGTTCTTCTACGTGCTGCTCTATCCCGTCGCCCGCTTCACCACGCTCCTCTCGCAGGCGATCCTGCGGCTGGTGGGCCGTCGCGTCGACGAGCGCCCCTCGCCCGCGAGCTTCAACCGCGAGGACCTGGCCGCCTTGCTCGACGGCAGCGCCGCCGAGCAGGGACCCGAGCCCGACAACGAACTCAAGCTCTTCCAGAACGCGCTGGACTTCGCCGACCTGCGCGTGCGCGACTGCATGGTCCCGCGCGTCGACGTCGAGGCCGTCGATCTCGACGACACCTCGGTCGAGCAGCTCACGGCGCGCTTCGTCGACTCGAAATTCTCGCGCATCTTCGTCTGGCGCAAGAGCATCGACAACATCGTCGGCTACGTCAACTCGAAGAGCCTCTTCATGCGCCCCGCGTCGGTCGACGAGGTGGTCATGGAGGTCAACTTCGTGCCCGAGACCATGCCCCTGCAACTGTTGCTGGAGAACTTCACGCGCCACCGCAGCAACATCGCCGTGGTGATCGACGAGTTCGGCGGCACGGCGGGCGTCATCTCGCTCGAAGACGTGCTGGAGCAGATCTTCGGCGAGATCGAGGACGAGCACGACGCCTCGGACCTCACCGAAAAGCAGGTGGGGCCCGGCGAATGGGTCCTCTCGTGCCGCCACGAGGTCAAATACCTCAACGAGCGCTACGACCTGGGGATCGAGGAGAGCCGCGACTACGACACGCTGGCCGGCTTCATCATTTCGCGCTACGAGGGGATTCCCACCGCGGGCGAGACGCTCATCCTCGACGGATTGCAGCTGCGTATCCTGCGCACGACGCGCTCGCGCATCGATCTGGCGCGCGTGAAAAAGTTGTAGATAAATATAGGTCTTTCCCGAAATTTTTTCTACCTTTGGCATTCATTCGCAACAAACGATAATTTACAATTCATATGGCAAGTTTAAACACTTTACGTACCAAGTTCGGCATCGTGCTTTCGGTCATCATCGCACTGGCCCTCTTGGCATTCATCCTCTCGCTGAAAACCGAGATGGGCTTCTCGGGGCAGGATCCCCGCGTGGGCGTCATCGCCGGCGAGAAGATCAACTATTCGGAGTATTACGACGAGTACGAGCGTGTCAAGGCGCAGAGCGGCGTTCAGGAGAGCGACGAGCAGCAGTCGGCCATGCTGGCCAACGCCGTATGGCAGTCGCTGGTCAACAAATACGTCGTCGCTCCCGGTCTCGACCGGCTGGGTCTCTCGGTGAGCGATGCCGAGCGCATGGCGATCCTCGGCGGCGAGCACCTCTCGCAGACGCTCTACAACGCCTTCGCCGATCCCCGCACGGGTTACTACGACGTCGAGGCGGTCCGTCAGTTCCTCCTGCAGGCCGAGTCCGATCCCCAGGCGCAGCTGGCCTGGGCGCAGCTCAACGAGCAGCTGCGTTCGGAGCGTGCCCTCCAGAAGTACCTCGGACTGGTCCGCGGCGGTGCCTACGTCAACTCGCTGGAGGTCGCCCAGGGAGTGAAGGCCTCCAACGAGACCTTCTCGGGCAAGTGGGCCGGCAAGCGCTATCTGGCCGTTCCCGACTCGCTCTTCGAGATCTCCTCGTCGGAGATCCGCGCCTACTACAAGGCGAATAAGAACCGCTTCCGCCAGCAGCCCTCGCGCACGCTGTCGTATGTGGTCTTCGACGTCGCTCCGACCGACGACGACATGCTGGCCCTGGAGCGGAAGGTCGCCGAGGTGGGTGCCGAGTTCGATGCCGCCGCCGAGCTCCGCGCGTTCGTTCGCGCCAACCGCAACGGCCGCATCGCCGACCGCTACGTCGCCGCCGCCCAGCTCGCCGACGACGAGGCCGAGGCGCTGATGGCCGGCAAGACCTACGGCCCCGTGCTGAAGAACAACGAGTGGACGATGGCCCGCGTGCTCGACTCGAAGACGGTTTCCGACTCGCTCGGTATCCGCCATATCGTCCTCCCCTATACGCAGGAGGTACTGGCCGACAGCCTCATGGGGGCGCTGAAGGCCGGCGGCGACTTCGCCGAGGCCGCTGCGAACTATTCGGTCTACGAGGCCACGGCCGCCAACGGCGGCGAGGTGGGCGTGCTGCCCTTCTCGTCGTTCTCGGGCGAGTTCGCCGAGGCTTTGGCCGGCGCCAAGCAGGGCGATATCGTCAAGATCGCCTCGGGCGACATGATCCAGCTGGTTCAGATCTACCGCGCAGGCAAGCCCGTCAAGCACGTGCAGGTGGCGTCGATCGTCTATCCGGTCGAGGCTTCGGAGGCTACGCGCCGCGACGTGCACAACCACGCCGGTACCTTCACCGTCGTCGCCAAGGGCCGTGGCGAGGCCTTCGCCGCTGCCGCCGACTCGGCTGCCGTGACGCCCCGCGTGGCGATGCTCGCGCAGGGCGACCGGACGATCAACGGTCTGGAGGATTCGCGCGAGGTGGCCCGCTGGGCCTACGGTGCCGAGGTGGGCGACGTGTCGGAGATCTTCAACGTGGGCAAGGACTACGTCATCGCCACGCTGACGGCCATCGACGACGACGAGTATGCTCCCGTCGAGCGCGTGGCGCAGCAGATCCGCGCGCAGCTGCTCCGCGACAAGAAGTACGACTACATCGTCTCCCAGCTCTCGGGCTCGACGTTCGACGAGCAGGCCAAGAGCCTGGGTGCGGAGCCCGAGACGTTCGAGGGCGTGACCTACGGTTCGTATTATGTCAACGGCGCCGGTCTGGAGCCCCGTATGGTGGGTGCCATCGCCGCTTCGCAGCCGGGTACCCTCTCGGCTCCGGTGAAGGGCATGGCCAGCGTGCTGATCTTCCAGGTCGACGACGCGGAGGATGCCGCCAAGCAGACGCCTGAGGCCGAGCGCGTGCGTGCGCAGGCGATGGCCGAGAGCATGGCCCAGCAGTTCGCTCTGCAGGCCGTTCAGGAGATGGCGAACATCAAGGACCTGCGCGGCAAGTATTTCTAACGGACCTTGCCTGAAAAGGATAATGCTCCGGGCGTGTGGCGTCCGGAGCATTTTCGTGGACGGGCAGGCTTAAACGCGATACCATACGATGAAAAATTTCACTTATTGCAACCCTACGCGCCTGGTCTTCGGGCGCGGTGCGATCGCCCGTCTGGCCCGGCTCATTCCCGAGGGACGGCGCATCATGATTACCTTCGGCGGCGGCAGCGTGCAGCGCAACGGCGTCTACGACCAGGTCGCGGCTGCGCTCGCCGGCCGCGAGTGGGTGGAGTTCTGGGGCATCGGGCCCAATCCGACGGTGGAGACCGTCCGTGAGGCCGTGGCGCTGGGGCGCGAACACGGGGTGGACTTCCTGCTGGCCGTGGGCGGCGGTTCGGTGATCGACGCCACGAAGCTCATCGCCGCGGCGCTGTGCGGCGACGTCGATCCGTGGGAGATCGTGCTGGCGGGCCGCGCCGGTGCCACGGTGTCGATGGGCACGGTGCTGACGATCGCCGCCACAGGGTCGGAGATGAACAACGGAGCGGTGATCTCGCGGGAGGAGACGCGCGAGAAGCGGGCCTTCCACGGTGCCTATCCCGTTTTCTCGGTGCTCGATCCCGAGGTGACCCGTTCGCTGCCGCGGTGCCAGATCGCCTGCGGCCTGGCCGACACGTTCGTGCACGTGCTGGAGCAGTACCTCACCGGGGCGGGGCAGTCGCGCCTGATGGACCGCTGGGCCGAGGGCATCCTCCACTCGGTGCGCGAGGTCGCGCCGGCTGTGTTGGGCGAGGAGCGCGACTACGACGCGCTGGCCGACTACATGCTCGCGGCGACACTGGCGCTGAACGACATGATCGCGATGGGCGTCGAGCAGGACTGGGCGACGCACATGATCGGCCACGAGCTCACGGCGCTCTGCGGCCTGACCCACGGGGCGACGCTGGCGATCGTCGCCTGCGGGACGATGCGCGTGCTGCGCGGGCAGAAGCGCGCCAAGCTGTTGCAGTACGGCGAGCGGATCTGGGGCATCGCCGAGGGCGGGGACGAGGAGCGCATCGACCGCACGATCGAGGCGACCGAGGCCTTTTTCCGCTCGCTGGGGCTCTCCACGCGGCTCGCGGAGGAGGGCATCGGCGAGGAGACGATCGCCGAGGTGGAGTGCCGTTTCGACGCCGAGGGCGTCCGCTACGGCGAGGCCGCGAACGTCGACGGGGCGATGGCCCGGCGCATTCTGGAGGCCTGCCAGTAAGGCGGTGGGCGGCGGACGCAGTCGGGGTGCGGTTATGCGGCGTGTGTTCATTGCAGGAGCGGCTTTCCGCGAGCCGGGGGCCGCAGCCTCCTGCGGGCGCAGTCGGGGTGCGGCTATGCGGCGTGTGTTCATTGCAGGAGCGGCTTTCCGCGAGCCGGGGCCGCAGCTTCCGGCGGGCCGCAATCTCCTTCCGGCGAAGGCCCGCGCCCGCAGTCGCTCGTGCCGCCCTTCGCAGGTTGCGCCGAACTGTTCGAACGACCGATTTTTGATAGGGAATAGGCGGCTCTATGAGCCGCGCAGAGAGCAGTCGCCCGGGCGGCTGCTCTTCTCGCATCCGCTCGGAAAGTATCCTCCGGCCGGCCGGCTACGGACCGGTTCTTGTAAAAGCGGTTCCCCGGAGACGCAACTCCGGTTATGTGACGCGAAAATCCCCGCCCGGCGAAGGAGAGACGCTCCGGCGCAACGAAAACGGCCGCAACCCCACAGGACGGGTTGCGGCCGTTGCGTCTTTAGCGCAAAGAGGTGCCGTTATTCGGCCTCGGCGGTCGGGGCCGCACCTGCTGCGCCGTCGATGGCGAAGGTGGCCACGATGGTCTGCTTCTCGTCGACGAGGTTGGGGTTGCTGACCGTGATGCCGAATTCGCCCGCAGGCTTGTCGAGGAGCGTGAGCAGGTAGGACTGCTCGCCGTATTTGCGGGCTTCGAAACGCAGGCGTTCGAGCTTGTTGGTCTTCACGCTGCCGAAGGTGCTGGCGGAAGCGACCTCCGCGAGGCGGCGCTTCTTGGTGACGTCGAAGCGGAAGACGTTGATGATCGAGATGGGGTCGGAGTTGTTGTCTACGGCCTTGACGATGAACTGGATCGGCTGGCTCGGATCGAGGCGGACGGCCGCTTCGGGCGACTCGATGACGATCTTGGTCTTGGCCTTGCCGATGCCGACGATCAGCACGCCGGCGTTGGCGCGCGTGCGCATCTGCACGGTCTCCTTTTCGAGTTTGGCGGTCGAGCCGTCGGGCATCACGGCGATGACTTCGCCGATGAAGTCGGGCTCGGGAACATCGGGCGTCTGGGCTGAGACGAGTGTGGCGCTGCAAAGCAGTGCGGCGAGGAGGAGGAATCTTTTCATGGCTGCGAAAGTTTGGTTTTGGCAAATTTAGACAAAAAAAAGGGAATTTACCCCCCCCCGCGATTTTTTACGGGGAAATGCGAGAAAAAATGGTATTTCTCTCTTACAGCGGCAGATAGTGCGTCTTCCCCCGGAGCACGATCCGGCATTCCTTCCCGCCGTCCGGCGACTTCGGGTCGGGCTGCGCGCCGCCTACGCGGACCGTGACCGCGCCGGCGCGGCATGTCCTAAGGCCGCTTTGGTCGACGAGCGCCAGATCGCGCGGCGTGAGCGTGAAGAGGACGAGCTGCTCCTCGGCGGGGCGGAGCGTGATGCGGCGCACCCCTTTCAGCTCCCGGAGGGGCCGCGGCTGCGGCGCGTCGGGGTGGCTGACGTAGAGCTGGACGACCTCGTCGCCCGTGCGGTCGCCCGTGTTGCGCACGCGCACGGCGATCTCGACCTCGCCGTCCGTGCGTGGCGAGCGGGTGAGGCAGACGGGGGTGCCGTATTCGAAGGAGGTGTAGCTCAACCCGAATCCGAAGGGGTAGAGCGGCTGGCCGTCGAAATAGCGGTAGGTGCGGCCGCGCATCGCGTAGTCGTCGAACGGCGGCAGCTGGTCGTCGGAGGCGTAGAAGGTCACGGGAAGCCTTCCCGAGGGGTTGCAGTCGCCCCAGAGGATGTCGGCGACGGCCGTGCCGGCGGCTTGGCCGCCGTACCAGGCCTGGAGAATGGCGTCGGCCTCCTCGGCCTCCCAGGGGAAGGCGACGGCGCTCCCCGACATGGAGACGAAGACGAGGGGCACGCCCGCGCGCTTCACCCGGCGCATGACCTCGGTCTGGGCCCGAGGGAGCAGGATGCTCGTCCGGTCGCCGCCCAGGAACCCTTCGAGCGGCTCGTTTCCGGCGTCGCCCGCCTCGCCTTCGAGACGCGGCGAGATGCCGCCGACGAAGATGACCAGGTCGGCCCCCTCGATCGCGCGGTCGATCTCCTCGTCGGAGGCCTCCTGCTGCGTGTAGTCGGCGGCCCGCAGGTAGCGCACTTCGGCCCCGCTCTTTCGGCGGATGGCCTTGAGCGGCGTGACGGTCTCGGAGGGGAAGCCGTTGTAGTTGCCCAGCTGCACGTCGGGGGCGTCGGCATTGGGGCCGAGGACGACGATGCGCCGCAGGTCGTGGCGCAGCGGCAGAATGCCGTCGTTCTTGAGCAGCACCATCGACTCGTGGGCCATCTTCAGTGCATGGGCGCGGTGCGCTTCGCATTCGAGCACCGAGTAGGGGAGCGTGGCGCAGGGATCGCACGACGCGGGGTCGAATGCCCCGAGACGGAACCGGATGGCGAGCAGGCGGGCGAGCGCCTCGTCGATCTCCCGCTCGGAGATGAGTCCGCGCCGGACCGCTTCGGCGAGCTGTCCGTAGGCCGATCCGCACTCCAGGTCGGTGGTGTGGGCGACGGCGTCGGCCGCGGCCGATGCCGCGTCGGGGTGGGTCCTGTGGAAGCGGAAGAAGTCGTCGACGGCGCCGCAGTCGGAGGTGACGTAGCCCCGGAAGTCCCAGTGGCCGCGGAGGATCTCCTCGAGAAGCAGGTCGCTGGCGCAGCAGGGCTGGTGGCGGAAGCGGTTGTAGGCCCCCATGACCGCTGCGACGCGGCCGTCGACCACCAGGTCGCGGAAGGCCGGGAGGTAGGTGTCCCAGAGGTCGTAGTCGCTCACGTCGGCGTCGAACTCGTGGCGCAACGGCTCGGGGCCGCTATGGACGGCGAAGTGCTTGGCGCAGGCGGCGGTACGGAGCCGGATGGAGTCGTCGCCCTGCAACCCGCGCACGAAGGCCTTGCCGAGCAGCCCCGTGAGGTAGGGATCCTCGCCGTAGGTCTCCTGCCCGCGGCCCCAGCGGGGGTCGCGGAAGATGTTGATGTTGGGCGACCAGAAGGTGAGCCCCTTGTACTGCATGCCGCCCTTGTCCGAGCGGTTGGCCTCGTTGTAGATGGCCCGGGCCTCGGTCGCCGTGATCTCGCCGGCGCGCTCGATGGCCTCGGGGTCGAACGTGGCGGCCATGCCGATGGCCTGCGGGAACACGGTGACGCGGTCCCCGGAGCGTCCCACGCCGTGGAGGCACTCGTTCCACCAGTTGTAGGCGGGGATTCCCAGCCGTGCGACGGGCGGTGCGGCGTGCTGCATCTGGGCGATCTTTTCGTCGAGCGTGAGCCGTCCCACGAGGTCGGCGACGCGCTCCCCGATCGGGAGCTGCGGGTCGCGGAAGGGGTAGTCCTGGGCCGCGGCGGGGCTTGCGGCCCACAGCAGCGCCCCTATGAGGCAGGTGCTGAGAAGCGAGTGTGTCATAGGTCGGTCGGTTTCGGTCGGGTGTATATGTTTTTTGTGGCAGCTGCCTGTTCTGTCGCTCGCCGCCGCGCGGTTCTCTTCGTCCGCCATTTTCAGAAGTGCGCAGCGGCAACACTTTCCGCTCGGCGAAAAAGGCGTCCGACCGGCGCAGGCTAAAAGTGCGCAGTCGGGCCGCCGCGCTAAAAGAGCGACGTCTCGTCGGTGCGGGGCGTGAAGCCCAGGTGGGTGTAGGCCAGCGCCGTGGCCTCTCGGCCGCGGGGCGTGCGCTTGAGGAAGCCCTCCTTGATGAGGAAGGGTTCGTAGACCTCCTCGATCGTGCCGGCATCCTCGCCCACGGCCGTGGCGACGGTGTTGAGCCCCACGGGGCCGCCGCCGAACTTCTCGATGATCGTCCCCAGGATCTTGTTGTCCATGCGGTCCAGACCGCGCGAATCGATGTTGAGCGCCTCCAGGGCGACGCGCGTGATCGCCAGGTCGATGTGCCCCTCGCCCTTGACCATCGCGAAGTCGCGGACGCGGCGCAGCAGGGCGTTGGCGATGCGGGGCGTGCCGCGCGAGCGGAGCGCCACTTCGAGCGATGCGTCGTCGTCGATCGAGACGCCGAGGATGCGCGCCGAGCGGCGGACGATGCCGGCGAGGACCTTCGCGTCGTAGTATTCGAGGTGGCACTGGATGCCGAAGCGGGCGCGCAGGGGCGAGGTGAGCAGGCCGCTGCGCGTGGTGGCGCCGATGAGCGTGAAGGGGGCCAGCTCGATCTGGATCGAGCGCGCCGCAGGACCCTTGTCGAGCACGATGTCGATCTTGAAGTCCTCCATGGCCGAGTAGAGATACTCCTCGACGATGGGGCTCAGGCGGTGGATCTCGTCGATGAAGAGCACGTCGCCCGGGGCGAGGTTGGTGAGCAGCCCCGCCAGGTCGCCCGGCTTGTCGAGCACGGGGCCCGACGTGAGGCGCAGCTGCGCCCCCATCTCGTTGGCGATGATGTTCGCGAGGGTGGTCTTGCCCAGACCCGGGGGGCCGTGCAGCAGCACGTGGTCGAGCGAGTCGCCGCGCATGAGCGCCGCCTTGATGAAGATGCGGAG
>CANASP010000016.1 GCA_947364365.1 uncultured Alistipes sp. | reverse complement strand
GAGAGAAGACGGATGCCGGACACCGGGGAGCGGAGGCGGAGAGAAGACGGATGCCGGACACCGGGGAGCGGAGGCGGAGAGAAGACGGACACCGGGGAGCGACGCCGGCCGGATGAAATAAAAAAGCAACCAGAATCGTTAGCGTTAGAAAAAGAATCGTGACAAAAATAGGGAAAACCCTCGCCGGGATCATGCTGGCCGCAGCCCTGCTGTGGAGCCTCGGCGCACGGGCGCAATACAACAAGGAGTACTTCTTCTGGATGGGCCGCACGTGCATGATGAACAACGACTACCAGGAGGCCATCCGCACGCTCAACACGCTGCTGCGCTTCGACGACGAGGCCTTCGAGGGCTATTTCCTGCGCGGCATCGCCAAATACAACCTCGACGACCTGATCGGCGCCGAAGCCGACTTCTCGACGGCCATCCGCCTCAACCCGGTCTACACCCAGGCCTACACCTACCGCGCCATCACCCGCTCGCGCCTGGGCAACTACGACGACGCCCTGCAGGACTTCCGCGAAGCGATCGACCTGCGGCCCGACCTGCCGGGTCCCTACTACAGCCGCGGCGTGACGCGCCTGCTCAACCAGCAGTTCCACGAGGCGATCGAGGATTTCGACAAGTTCATCCGCCAGGAAAACAAGGTGGCCGACGCCTACATCTGCCGCGGGTTGAGCTATCTGCACCTCAAGGACACCGTGCGGGCCTACGACAACTTCGACACGGCCATCCGCACCAACCGCGAGAGCCCCAACGGCTACAACCGCCGCGGCGACCTCTACTTCCGCCAGCAGCGCTACGCCGAGGCCGAGGCCGATTTCGACAAGGCCGTCGCGTGCGACTCGACCTACCTGCTCTCGTTCTTCAACCGCGCGCTGGTCTACAACGCCACGCAGCGCCCGATGCAGGCGCTCGCCGACTTCGACCGCGTGATCGCCATCGATTCGACCAACTCGCTCACCTACTTCAACCGCGCGATGCTGCGCACGCAGATCGGCGACTACAACCGCGCGCTGGAGGACTACGACAAGGTGGCGCTCTATTCGCCGGGCAACGTGCTGGTCTACTACAACCGGGCGGGGGTCCACGCCCAGCTGGGCGACTACGAGCGGGCCGTGGCCGACTACACGACGGCCATCGGGCTCTACCCCGACTTCGCCAACGCCTACATCTACCGCGGACGGCTGCGCGCGCTGCTGCGCGACCGCGACGGCGCGCGCAGCGACGAGCGCACGGCCCAGCAGAAGATCGCCGCCTACCGCCGGCGGCTGAGCGACAGCACCTACTCGATCTACGCCGACACCACGCAGCGCTTCGACCGGCTGTTGTCGTTCGACAGCAAGATCGCCGGCAGCGGCTTCGAGACGATCGCCGGCAGCGGCTCGTCGCGCGAGGAGATGCGCCTGCTGCCGCTCTTCAAGTTCACGCTGATGCGTCCCGACACGCTCCCGGCGACCGACCCCTACAGCCTGCGCCGCGTCGAGGATTTCCGCCGGCGCATCGACAATCCGCTGCTCGTGCTCTCGTGCCGCGAGAGCGACCTGGAGGCCGACTCGCTCGTACTGCTCGACAAGCGCTACGCCGACCGGATCCGGCGCGGCGAAGACGGCTGGCCGCAGCTCTTCGAGCGGGCCGTGTCGCAGTCGCTCATCAAGCAGTACACCAACTCGGTGAGCACCTACACGGCCGCCATCGAGCAGCTGCCGACCAATCCGTTCCTCTACCTCAACCGTTCGACCACGCAGGCCGAGATGATCGACTTCATCTCGTCGATCGACAACTCCTACCAGCGCATCACGATCGACTCCGACCCGGCAAACCGGCTCCAGAACAACTCCAAGCGCACCTACAGCTACGACGAGGCGATCGCCGACCTGAACAAGGCGCTGAAGCTCTTCCCCGACTTCGCCCACGCCTACTACAACCGCGCCAACCTCCAGGCCCTCTCGGGCAACCTGCCCGAAGCCTACGAGGACTACACGCGGGCGATCGAGCTCAACCCCGCGCTGGCCGAGGCCTACTACAACCGCGGCGTGATCCAGCTCTTCATGAAGGACACGCGCAAGGGGGCGCTCGACATCTCGAAGGCGGGCGAGCTGGGTATCGCCGAAGCCTACGAGGTGCTCAAGCGCCACGCGCAGATCGAAAACTAACTCAAACCAAAGGATAAATGACAGCAACCATGCAACAAAAGCTCAACGACTCGTTCATCGCGCGATGGACGGCGCTCGTTCTCGTGGCGTCGATGATGTTCTTCGCCTACATGTTCGTCGACGTGATGTCGCCGCTCAAGTCGCTCATCGAGTCGGCGCGCGGCTGGGACAGCACGACCTTCGGCACCTACGCCGCCTCGGAGTACTTCCTCAACGTCTTCGTCTTCTTCCTCATCTTCGCGGGCATCATCCTCGACAAGATGGGCATCCGCTTCACGGGGCTGCTCTCGGCCGGCCTGATGGTCGTCGGCGCCTCGATCAAGTTCGTGGGCATCACCGACTGGTTCCAGACCACGGCGCTCTGCGGCTGGCTCGACAGCTGGTGGACGGCCTTCCCCGGCAGCGCCAAGATGGCCTCGCTGGGCTTCATGATCTTCGGCTGCGGCGCCGAGATGGCCGGCACGACCGTCTCGAAGGCGATCGCCAAGTGGTTCCAGGGCAAGGAGATGGCGCTGGCCATGGGTCTTGAGATGGCCATCGCCCGTCTGGGCGTCTTCGCCGTGATGTGGATCGCCCCGATGATCTCGAACCTCTACGATCGGTCGGTGGTGGCTCCCGTGGCCTTCTGCACGGCGCTGCTCGTGATCGGCATGCTGAGCTACACGGTCTTCGTCTGCATGGACCGCCGCCTCGACCGGCAGCTCATCGCCGCCGGCGAGATGAAGGAGGAGAAGTCGTCGGACGAGGAGTTCCAGATCCGGGACCTCCGCCAGATCTTCTCGAGCAAGATGTTCTGGTTAGTGGCGCTGCTCTGCGTGCTCTACTACTCGGCCATCTTCCCCTTCCAGCGCTATGCGCCCAACTTCCTGGAGGTGACCCTCGGGATCGACGCCGAGGCTGCGGCGCGCCTGTTCAGCTGCTTCCCCGTGCTGGCCATGGTGCTCACACCGTTCCTCGGCGCGCTGCTCGACTTCCGCGGCAAGGGCGCCACGATGCTCATGGTCGGCGCCCTGATCATGATCGCCTGCCACCTGAGCTTCGCCTTCGTGCTACCGTTGTTCCCCTCGCAGTGGCTGGCGCTGCTGCTGGTGGTGACGCTCGGCGTGTCGTTCTCGCTCGTGCCGGCGGCGCTGTGGCCCTCGGTGCCCAAGATCATCGACGAGAAGGTGCTCGGCTCGGCCTACTGCCTCATCTTCTGGATCCAGAACATCGGTCTGTGTCTGGTGCCGCTGCTCATCGGCAAGGTGCTCGACGCCACGGGCAGCTATACGGCCCCGATGGTGATCTTCTCGTCGTTCGGCGTGCTGGCCTTCATCTTCAGCTTCTACCTCAAGATCGAGGACCGCAAGAAGGGCTACGGCCTGGAGCTGCCCAACATCAAGAAATAACCGGCAGCGACCGATACAGGAAAGCCCGGTACCTTTCGCGAGGTGTCGGGCTTTTTCGTGCGAAGGCAAGACAAATTGAAAATGGACTCCAGCCCGCGGAGGGTGCATGCGAGATGAAAAACGGAAAGCACCCGCAACAGAAAACCCGATGTCGGAAATGGAGCCACGCCACGCACACGCTCGGTGCAGGGAACAACCGATCTCTGCACCGGCTATCCGCAATTTTAACCGCCCTTCGGGCGCTTGGCTTCGCTTCGGCTCGGCAGAGGCCGCAAAGGCGGACTATGCCTCGCTTACCCGCGAAGTTCAACTTTCAATTCTTAATTCTTAATTTGGTCGTAGAGCTCCTCAAGGCGGTTGCACATCTCCTCCCACGAGAAACGCTTGCGCTCCTCGGCGCACCCCTCGCGCAGGCGATCGAGCGTCGCGTCGTCCCAGATGCGGTCGATGGCCCCGGCGACCCCCTCGACCGAAGGGTCGCACACCAGCCCCGCGCGGCCGTCGGGCACGATCTCGGGGAGGCCCCCCACGCGCGTGACGATCATCGGCGTGGAGAACTGGTAGGCGATCTGCGTCACGCCGCTCTGCGTCGCGCTCTTGTAAGGCTGCACCACGAAGTCGGCCACCGAGAAGTAGTGCTTGACCTCCTCGTCGGGGATGAAGCGGTCGTAGAGCAGCACCTCGTCCTGCAGGCCGTTGTCGGCGATCCGTTGCAGGTAGGGGGCCTTGTCGGTGTAGAACTCGCCCGCGACGATCAGCCGGCGTTCGGCCGTGCGCCCCGCGCGGCGGAGGCGGGCCCAGGCGTCGAGCAGCAGGTCGAGCCCCTTGTAGTCGCGCACGAGCCCGAAGAAGAGCGCATAGCGGAGCGAGGGTTCGAGCCCCAGGCGCAGGCAGGCGCGGCCGCGGTCGACCCGCTCGCCGAAGTTGGCGAAGAGCGGATGGGGCGAGAAGAGCGCCGGTGCGTCGGTGTAGCCGCGCAGCTCGCCGCGGACCTGCTCCGACATGTAGACGAAGCCGTCGACCGCACGGAGGAAGTAGCGGTTGAACCGCCGGTCGGTGAGGTGGTGTTCGTGGGGCTCGACGTTATCGATCTGGCAGAGGAGCTTCGTGTGGCCGTTGCGGCGGGCGATGCGGGCGATCGTGCCGAAGCAGGGGGCCATGAAGGGGGTCCAGTACTTCATGAGGATGAAGTCGGGGCGCTCGCGGCGGATCGCACGGCCCACACGCCACCAGTTGAAGGGGTTCATGGTGTCGACGCAGCGGACGATCCGCAGGTCGGCGGGTGCGGGCGACGAGACCGTCTGGCTCTCGCCGGGAAACAGGAGCGAGGGGTACTGGAGCGTGAAGGTACGCACCAGCACCTCGTGGCCGCGACGGCCGAAGAGGCGGGCCATGGTCTCCATGATGGCCGCCAGGCCCCCCCGATAGGGATGCGCCGGGCCGAGGATGGTGATTTTCATAGCTGGGGGCTTTGATCCGACAGGGGGCGTTATTTCCAACAGAACGAGGCGCGGACGGCAGCCGGGCCGTCGTCGGCCGCTATCTCGAAGAGTGCCGACGGCTCCTCCTCGCACAGACGCCACCCGATCGTGAGCGTCTGGCCGTAGCGGCACTCCCGGAGGAAGTGGATGTCGATGCGCACGGGGCGCTCGGAGGTGGCCCACTCGACGGGCAGGCAGTCGACCATCGTCTCGACGTAGCGGATGGTGTTGACGTGGCGGTTGAAGTCGATGTCGCTGTAGACGACGCGGTGGGCGACCGACCGCTCGGGCTCCACGGCCCGGATCTTGCGCGGCCGCTCGGCGGGGGGCTCGACGGCCACCACGGCGTCGGCATGCTCGCGCCCGACCCACGAGAGGTCGACGGCCGAGCGCGTCGAAAGGTCGATCATCGCCCACTGGGTGACGGCCCGGCCGAACTCCGTGCCGGCGGCGTCGGTGAGGGTGAAGTTGCGCGTCGAGAGCACGCGGCCGTAGTCGCTGATCCACGTCAGCAGCCGGTAGTCGGTGTACTGCTCGGGGCGGCGGTCGATCTCCACGGCCATGCGCGAGAGCACCCACGAGCGGTTGCCCGCGTTGATCGCGTCGACGCCGAAGCCGCGGTTGTGGGCGTCGAGCCCGGCGGCATTGAGAATCGCCGAGAGGAGCGACGGCAGAGTCGCCCGCAACGTGAAGTCGACCTGCTGGGGGTCGATCCGAAAATCGAAGCGTGATTGCTGTGCCATGATCGGTAAAGATTGGATCGGTACGTTCGAACAAAGATAGCTCTTTTCGCCGACTTCGCCGCCACGAAAGCGAAAAAAGTTGCGCATCGCCCCGGTTTATCGAAAAACGATAAATATTATTTGATTTTCGGAATTTTGTCGTATCTTTGCCTCGGAATAACCAACCCAACGGAAACATGCAGAACAAAAAATCGCTCTTACGACGGCTGCTGGTCCTCTACGTCAGCTTCTTCGTCGTGCTGGTGGTCAGCATCGCCCACGGCCTTCCCGGCTTCTCGCAGGGCTACGCCGACGGGGCCGAGATCGGCAACGACATCATGAAGAGCTGGGCGCTGGGCAACCCCCGCCAGGTCTATCTGATGAACCGGATCCCGGTCCACAAGGCCGGCGAGGTGCTGCGCGGCGGGCAGGACGGCGATCCCGTCACCGTGCGCGGCTACGTGTCGCACCTTTCGCTCACGGTCGAGCAGGAGGCTCCCGACTGCTCGGCCCTCCGCCTGGCCTTCAGCTCGATCGGCGGCAGTCCGTGGTTCTACCTCACGGTGATGCTCATCCCCGTGTGCCTGCTGGCGATCATCGTCATGATGTTCCTCATCATCGGCTCGGTGCGCCGGTCGATCCGCGAGGAGCGCTCGCTCGAAAGCCGCAACGTGTGGCTGCTGCGCGCCATCGGGGCGCTGACGATCCTCGTCGAGCTGTTGCAGGACATCCCGGCCTGGATCATGGCCCGCCGTGCCGCCGTGCTGCTCGAAGGCACGCAGTTCGCGGTCGAAACGCGGCTCGACATCTCCTACTCGACCATCATCATGGGCATCATGATCCTCTTCGCCGCCGAGGTCTTCGCCATCGGCCGCAACCTGGGAGAGGAGCAGCGGCTGACCATCTAAACACATCGCGATGAACACGATACAATACACGACGACACGATTCAACGGGGGGGGGAAGACATGGCTATAATCATCAACATCGACGTCATGATGGCCAAACGCAAGATTTCGCTCGGCGAACTGGCTGAACGGGTGGAGATCACGCCCGCCAACCTCTCGATCCTCAAGAACGGCAAGGCGAGGGCCATCCGCTTCTCGACGCTCGAGGCGATCTGCCGCGAGCTCGACTGCCAGCCGGGCGACATCATCGAATACCGCCCCGCGACCGACGGCGCCCAGAACGGGAAGTAAAGCCGACGGCACCCGGAACAGGACGTAAAACAGAAAACACCCAAATACCAACGCTTATGAAGAGATTGCTCTTGACGATCGCCGCAACGATGATCGGTTTGGCCGCATCGGCGCAGATCGATCCGATGCAGCCGATTCCCGCGGACCGGCAGATCCGCACCGGTCGACTCCCGAACGGGATGACCTACTACATCCGCCACAACGAGAAGCCCAAGGGGCAGGCCGACTTCTACATCCTCCACAACGTGGGGGCCATCCAGGAGAACGACAGCCAGCAGGGCCTGGCCCACTTCCTCGAACACATGGCCTTCAACGGCACGAAGAACCTTCCGGGCAAGCAGCTGATCGAGTACCTGGAGACCGTCGGCGTGAAGTTCGGCTACAACCTCAACGCCGGCACGAGCTGGGACCAGACCGTCTACAACATCTCCGACGTGCCGACGGCACGCGAGGGGGTCGTCGACTCGGCGCTGCTGATCCTCCACGACTGGTCGCACTTCATCGCCCTGCGTCCCGAGGAGATCGACTCGGAGCGCGGCGTCATCATGGAGGAGCTGCGCACGCACGACGGCGCGCAGTGGCGCTCGACGATCAAGATGCTGCAGGCCGTGGGCCGCGGCACGAAGTACGCCGAGCGTAACCTGATCGGCTACCTCGACGGCCTCAAGGGCTTCAGCCACGACGAGCTGGAGGCCTTCTACCGCGCGTGGTACCGGCCCGACTACCAGGCCGTGGTCGTCGTGGGCGACATCGACGTCGACCGGATCGAGGCCAAGATCGGGAACCTGATGGCCGACATCCCCGCTCCGGCGGCCGACGCGCCGCAGAAGGAGACGATCGCCGTGCCCGACAACGACGAGCCGATCGTATCGATCTACACCGACCCCGAGATGCAGGGCTCGCGCGTGCAGCTCTTCATCAAGCGCCCGGCGCTGCCCGCGCAGATGAACGGCCTCATCTACGGCGAGATGATCGACGTCATCGCCGCCTACATCACCACGATGGAGAACGCCCGCATGCAGGAGATCGCCATGCGGCCCGACGCCCCGTTCATCGGCGGCGGCGTGAGCGTGGCGGGCGGCCTGGGCGTCATCCCCACGCTCGACATCACGGCCTTCGTGGCCATGACGCAGGACGGCAAGCTCAAGGAGGGCTTCGAGGCGCTCTACACCGAGATGGAGAAGGTGCGCCGCTACGGCTTCACGCAGGGCGAGTTCGAGCGCGCGCAGGAGAACCTCATGCGCCAGAGCGAGCGCCAGTACGCCAACCGCAACGACCGCACCAACGCCCAACTGGTCGACGTCTGCCTGGAGAACTACCGCAAGAACAGCCCGATGCCCGACGCCGAGACCGAGTGGCAGATGGACAGCCTGCTCATCAAGTCGATCAACGTCGACGCCGTCAACGCCGTGGCGCAGCAGCTCATCACCCCCCAGAACCAAGTGATCGTGGTCAACGCCCCCGAGAAGGAGGGTGTCGTCAACCCCTCGGAGACCGACCTGCTGGCCATCCGCGAGCGGGTGACCGCATCGGAGATCGCACCCTACGAGGACAGCGCGGTCAAGGAGCCGCTCATCCCCGAGGATGTCGCGCTGAAGGGTTCGCGTGTGAAGAAGGAGCGCCGCGACGAGGCCTACGGCACCACCGAGTGGACGCTGGCCAACGGCCTGCGCGTCGTCGTCAAGCCCACGACCTACAAGGCCGACGAGCTGCGCCTCGACGTCTCGGCCCCGGGCGGTCTGTCGCTGCTCGCCGACGAGGAGATCCACATGGGTTCGATGATCCCCGCGATCGCCTCGATGTCGGGCGTGGGCAAGTTCTCGTCCACGGAGCTCCGCAAGCAGCTCGCCGGCAAGTCGGCCGGCGTGTCGCCCGTGGTGAACGAATACGCCAGCACGATGAGCGGCCACTGCTCGCCCCGCGACGCCGAGACGATGTTGCAGCTGCTGTGGCTCAACTTCGAGCGGCCGCGCTTCGACGAAGGCGACTACAACACCTTCATGAAGATGGTCCGCACGCAGCTGGAGAACGCCCGCACCAACCCCGACTTCGTGGCTGCCGAGCGCTTCAGCGACGTCGCCTACGGCCATAACCCGCGCCGCGGGATGCTCACGGTCGACAAGCTCGACGCCTTCGACTTCGCCGCTCTTCCGGCCCTCTACCGCAAGCTCTACCCCTCGGCCGACGGCTTCACCTTCACGTTCGTGGGCAACATCGACCCCGAGACGCTCAAGCCGCTGGTCGAGAAGTACATCGGCTCGCTGCCCACGGGCCGCAAGGCGCTCGCCTCCGTCGACGATGGCTGCAACCCCGTCGAGGGCAAGGTCGAGGAGGACTTCCGCACGCCCATGCAGCAGCCCAAGGTCTCGGTGCGCTACCTCTTCTCGGGCCAGCTGCCCCACACGATCGCCAACAAGCTCGCCGTGGGCTTCCTCGCCGAGGCGCTCTCGTCGCGCTACCTGGTCTCGATCCGCGAGGAGAAGGGCGGCACCTACGGCGTGCACGTGCAGGGCCGCACCGAGTACGTGCCTTCGGAGCGCTACGGGCTGACGATCCAGTTCGACACCAACGAGGAGCAGGCCGACGAGCTCTGCGGGATCATCCTCCACGAGATCGAGAAGATCGCCTCGGAAGGTCCCCTGACGGAGGACATTGAGAAGCACCGCGAGTTCATGCTCAAGAACTGGAAGAACAGCCTGGAGCAGAACGGCAGCTGGATGAGCTACCTGAAGATGAAGCGCGAAGCCGGGCTCGACTACCTGGCCGACTACGAGCAGGCGATCCGCGCGCTGACCGATGCCGACGTGCAGGCCTTCGCCCGCAAGATGCTCTCCGACGGCAACATGGTCAAGGTGGTCATGCGCCCCGAGGCCAAGAACGAGTAAGCGTCCCGCGGGGCGAAGCCCCCTGCGATTCGGGAAGCGGTTCCGGTGATCCGGGGCCGCTTCTCTCTTTCTACGGAACTTTCCTTCTCGGAGTTAACGGGTTATGGAGGTTACGGGTGCCCGACACCCCCGTAACCGACGTAACCCGGTCGCTCCGCAGGCCTTTTCATGCCGTCGCACCGGTCTCACGCAAGCCGGTCCATACGCCGCAGGCCCGTGCATCGGGCGATGCACACCCCGCACCCCGAAAAAGATTCCTGCATAGCCCTCGGGCGACGCAGGAATACGACGGGGCTACCGCCATAATTATATGGAGGATCCGATCGGGTATGTTTCGAGGGGAGGGGCAGCCCTTTCCGGACGACGCCCCGCAGTAGGTCACGGATAAGTAACCGGAGTAACAAAGATACGACATCGCACCCCCGTTTGTCAAGTATTTCGGGGAAAAAGTGTTGAAAAAACGTATTTTTTCTTGCACGAGGCGGCGGATACAGCCGTGCGGCCCGACAGCCCGGCCGAAACGCCCCGAGGCTACGGACAAGTAACCGGAGTAACATGGAGTAACACGAGTAACAGGTGCACCCCACCCCTGTTACTCGTGTTACTTCTGTTACTCGCTCTGTTACCCGCACTCCTCCGGAAAGCCCCGACACACGAGAGCGCTACCCCGTAAGCCCCCTCCGAGGAGGGGGTTTGGGGGAGGGTCAGACTTGAACGACAGCCCAAAGGGCTGTGCGACACCGCCGTGCCCCACGTCGTAACGGCCGGCAAAGAAGCAGTAAAACGACAGATACGCGAAAACAATACCCCCTCCGAGGAGGGGGTTTGGGGGAGGGTCGGACTTGAACGACAGCCCAAAGGGCTGTGCGACACCGCCGTCATCCGCGCCCGGACGGTCCGACCCAACCGCAGCAACGTTTCCATCAACAGAAAATCCGCATTGGGCGGCCCGCAGCCACCCGGCGCGGAGGGTCGCACCTTCCCGCATCCGCTCGAAGGCTGCGCCCTCCGCCGGCTGCGGTCTGACGACAAACACCTCGGAGTCGCCGCCACCCGCGCCGCAACAGTCGGCAAAGAACACTCCGAAGCTACGGACAAGCCGAAAATCCATCGCATCGCCCGGTCCGCAGCCAGCGGAGGGTGCGGGCGAGCCCGAAGCGAGCCGAGCGGCCCTCCGCCCGCCGTGGCTGCGGGCCGCCACGCTTCGGAGCCCCGAAGCGCGGCTATCGGCAACAACCGAAAAGCTCGGGACCTGCACGACCCGACAAGAACCGCCCCGGCGCTTTGATTTTTGAGAAACTTTGGCTAATTTTGTCCTCCGTGCGGCGGCGCGGCGCCACACGCGCTCCCGGCAGGCGCGGATAGACGCCCAACATGCCCCGGAGTGTGCCCGGCATGTCCCGGGCGCATCGCGGTGCGGCCCGGCCCTCGCAGGAAAGTCCCGCTGGAACCGGACAATCCGCCCCGCAGGAAGTCCCCGTGGAAACCGGACGATCCGTCCCCGCAGGAAAGTCCCCGCAGGAACCGGACAGCCCGCCTCGCAGGAAAGTCCCCGCAGGAACCACCCGAACGGAATCGGACAGTCCCCGCAGGAACCGGACGATCCGTCCCGCCGGAACCGCCCGAACGGAACCGGACCGCCCGAGCCCCGGACAGAACCGCCGCACGCAAAACCGAACCCGATGCGAAAGAAAACCCTCCTCTACATCTTCCTCGCCTGCCTGGCCGCAGGCGCCGTGGCCGCCTCGGTGGCCATCATCCAGTTCAAGGGCAACGCCGTGGGCGAGGAGTACGAACTCTACGTCTCGCGCCGCGCCGACTACGGCGCCGTGGTCGACTCGCTGCGCCCGCGCATCCGCCACCGCGCGGCCTTCGACCTCTACGCCCGCCGTCTCGACCTCGCCGGGAGCTTCAAGCCCGGCCACTACGTCGTCCGCGAGGGGATGAACGTCGTGGAGATCGTCCGCATGCTCAAGCTGGGGTTGCAGACCCCCGTGCAGGTGACGCTCCACAACGTGCGCACCCCGGCCCAGCTGGCCGAGCGCATCGCCCGCCAGATCGACGCCGACACCACGCAGCTGCTCGGCGTGCTGCGCTCGCGCAAGGTCGCCCGCGAGATGGGCTTCGAGACCCCCGAGGAGCTCTTCTCGATGTTCCTGCCCGACACCTACGAGTTCTACTGGACGGTGACCCCCGAGCAGTTCGTCCGCCGCATGAAGCGCGAGTACGACCGCTTCTGGACCCCCGAGCGCGACGCCGCGCGCCAGCGCAGCGGCCTGAGCCGCATGGAGGTGATGACCCTCGCCTCGATCGTCTACGAGGAGACGCGCAAGACCGACGAGATGCCCCGCATCGCCGGGGTCTACGTCAACCGCCTGCGCCGGGGGATCCCCCTCCAGGCCGACCCCACGATCAAGTACGCCATGCAGGACTTCGGGCTGCGGCGCATCCTCTACCGCCACCTCAAGTACCCCTCGCCCTACAACACCTACATCAACCGCGGGCTACCCCCCTCGCCCATCTGCATGCCCTCGGCCGAGGCGATCGACGCCGTGCTCCGTTTCGAGCAGCACGACTACATCTTCTTCTGCGCGCGCCCCACGTTCGACGGCTACCACAACTTCGCCCGCACGCTCGCGGAGCACAACGCCAACGCCCGCGCCTACTCGGCCGAGCTGAACCGGCGGAAAATCAAATAAATTTCGTATCTTGCACACGTGCTGGTCAAACTCTACGATAAGAACCCCTCGGACAGGGAGCTGCGACGCATCGTCGAGGTGCTCGAACGCGACGGCGTGGTGATCTACCCCACCGACAGCCTCTACGCCTACGGCTGCTCGCTCCATTCGCCGCGGGCCATCGAGCGGCTGCAACGCCTCAAGGGCAAGACGGCGGGCGAGCTGTCCGTCCTCTTCGCCGACATCGCCTCCGCGGCCGACTACTGCCGCATCGACAACGCCGCCTTCCGGCTCCTGAAACGCAACCTCCCGGGGCCCTTCACCTTCCTGCTGCCGGCCTCGTCGCGCATCCCCGCGCGGGCGCTGGGCCGCCGCCGGACGATCGGCATGCGCATCCCCGACAACGCCGTCGCACGGGCGATCGTCGAGGCGCTCGGCGCGCCGCTGGCCACCTCGTCGCTCCCCTTAGGCGACGAGACCGAGTATGCGACCGACCCCGAGCTGATCCACGAGCGCCACGGCCGCGAGGTCGACCTGGTCGTCGACGGCGGCATGGGCGGCACGCAGCCTACCGCGGTGGTCGACCTCACCGGCGACGAACCCGAGATCGTGCGCGAGGGAGCGAGGGAGATGGAGTGAGTCGACAATGAAAAATTGAAAATTGAAAGTTGACGATTAAAAATTGGAAATTATAAAATCAACGCTATGAACAACAATTTCTGGAACGACGCCGCCCGCCAGGGCGTCGTCATCGGCGGCCTGCTGGCCCTCTCGTTCATCCTCGAGAACATGATGCAGCTCTCGGGCCGCACCTCGCTCTACATGGTCATGTCGGTGGAGTTCATCGCCGTGGCCGTGCTCCACTACTACCTGCTCCAGCGCGCCTCGCGCCAGCGGGCGGCGCTCTACTCCGCCGAGGAGGGCTACCCCTTCGGCCAGGCCTACGGCTACGTCATGGGCATCTCGGCCGTCGCCGGGGCCATCGTCGGCGCCGTGCAGGCCGTCGTGCTGCACCTGATCGTCGGCTACGACCGCTACGTCGAGCGCATGGTCGACTCGATCACCGAGCTCATCAACAGCCAGGGCGGGCTCCCCGCCTCGATGGAGGGCCTCTTCGCCCAGTCGCTCGCCCAGTTGCAGGCCGCCGAGGCCCCCTCGATCGTCGCCACGTGGTGGGGCGGCATGTGGCAGAGCCTGCTCTTCGGCGCCCTCTTCGGCCTGGTCATCGCCGGTGTGACCTCGCGCAAGAGCCGTCCCTTCGCATCGCAGGACAATGAATAATCCCGCACCGCTGGACATCTCGGTCGTCGTCCCGCTCTACAACGAGGCCGAGTCGCTGCCCGAGCTCGTGGCGTGGATCGACCGCGTGGCCCGGGCCGAGGGACTCTCCTACGAGGCGATCCTCATCGACGACGGCTCGTCGGACGGGTCGTGGGAGGTCATCGAGCGCCTGCGCGGGCACTACCCCGCGCTGCGGGCGCTGCGTTTTGCGCGCAACTACGGCAAGTCGGCGGCCCTCTACTGCGGCTTCGAGGCGGCGCGCGGCGAGGTGGTCTTCACGATGGACGCTGACCTGCAGGACTCGCCCGACGAGATCCCCGCCCTGCGGCGCATGATCCTCGACGAGGGCTACGACCTGGTCTCGGGATGGAAGCGCAAGCGCCACGACCCCGCGGGCAAGCGGTGGCCCAGCAAGTTCTTCAACTGGACGGCCCGCGCCGTCTCGGGCATCCGGCTCCACGACTTCAACTGCGGTCTGAAGGCCTACCGCCTCAAGGTGGTCAAGGCGATCGAGGTCTACGGCGAGATGCACCGCTACATCCCCATCCTGGCCAAGCAGGCGGGCTTCCGCCGCATCGGCGAGAAGGCCGTCGAGCACCGCGCCCGCAAGTACGGCGTCTCGAAATTCGGCCTCGAACGCATGGTGAAGGGCTACCTGGACCTTATCACCGTGTCGTTCATGACCCGCTTCGGCCGCTCGCCCATGTACTTCTTCGGCGGGCTGGGCACGCTGATGTTCCTCGTGGGCGGCGCCACCACCGCGTGGATCCTCGCCGCCAAGCTTTGGAAGCAGGCCCACGGCCTCGCGCTGCGTCCCGTCACGGACCAGCCGTTGTTCTACCTGGCCATCGCCGCCGTCATCCTCGGCGTGCAGCTCTTCCTGGCGGGGTTCCTCGGCGAGCTCATCAACCGCGGGTCGAGCGACCGCAACAAATACCTGATCGACAAAACACTCTAAACGATGATACAACGCATCCAGACCCTCTACCTGCTCCTTGTCGCGGCGCTCATGGCCGTCGCGCTCTTCGCCCCGCTGGGGTGGTTCGCCGGCGACGGCAACGAGTTCGTCCTGCGCGCCCTGGGGATCGAAAACGCCGGCGGCCAGGTCGAGCTGTCGACCCGCTACCTCGCCGTCCTGGCCGTGCTGGCCACGGCGCTGCCCGTGGTGACGATCTTCCTCTTCCGCCGCCGCATGCTCCAGCTGCGCCTGTGCGCCGTCGAGATGGTGCTGCTGCTCGGCACGGCGCTCATGGAGGGCATCTACTACTTCCTCGGCTGCCGCCTCTTCGCCCAGACACAGATCCACGCCCAGGCGCTCCGCCCGGCCATCTTCCTGCCGCTCGTCTGCCTGCCGCTGGCCTTCCTCGCCGCCCGCGCCATCCTGCGCGACGAGGCGCTGGTCCGCGCCGCCGACCGCATCCGCTGATCCCGGGCCGCATCCAGTCGATCCGTCGCCGACCCGCCGCCGATGAAGCGCCAGACAGCAAAGACCCCGGCAAAGAGCCGCTCCGCAAGGCGCCCCGCCCGGAGACGCCCGCGACGGCGCACAGGCTCGCTCGCGGGACGCATCGCGGGGTTCGTCCTCCTCGTCGCCACGGTGCTCCTCTGCGCCCGCCGCGAGGGGCTCCTCCCCGGCCTCCCGACCTGCCGGCGCCCCGCCGCCACCGGAACCGTCGCCGAGACCGCCGACCGGCCCGCACCCTCCGCCGCCTCGCCCGACCGCACCGGGAAGGTCCCCACCGAAGGCTCCGCCGACGCCCCCACCCTGCCGGACGCAACCGATCCTGCCGCCCTGTCGGCCGACCCCCGCGCTGCGGCCCCGGCTCCGCAACCGACCGGCGATGCCACGCCGCTCACGCGTGCCGAGGTCTGGCCCGAGCTGCCCGCCCCGATCGCTCACGGGCAGGGCGTCACGACCCCGGACGACCTCCTCTGCCACACCACGTGGTGCACGCTCGACGGCCGCACCGTACGCAACTACACGATGTGCTTCGACCCCTCGAAGCGGGGCGCGCTATGGGTCGCCTACCCGCTCGTCGCGGCCTACACGGGCGCGCAGCCGCGGCCCGACCGCTGGGCCTACGACCCCGCGATCGACGAGCGCTTGCAGGCCTCGGTGGTCGACCGCAGCTACCCCGACCGCGCCTACGACCGCGGCCACCAGATCCCCAACGCCGACCGCAACCGCACCGCCGCCATGCAGGCGCAGACCTTCTACTGCTCCAACTCCACGCCCCAGGCCGCCACGCTCAACGGCGGCGCATGGGCGCGCCTCGAAGAGCGCATCCGCCGCAGCTGGATCTGCCCCGACACGCTCTACGTGGTGACGGGCGCCGTGTGGGAGACGGGCCGCACGACCCCCGACCGCGCCGGGCGCGACTGCCCCGTCCCCGACTACTATTTCAAGGTGCTGCTCCGCACCCGCCGCGGCGACGTCCGCACCGCGGGCGACCGGCTGGGCAGCTACGACGCCGCGCAGCTCCGCACGATCGGCTTCTGGGTGGCCAATGCCGAGGGGCAGAGATCGTTCAAGGAGTGGACCGCGAGCGTCGAGGAGATCGAACGGCGCACGGGGCTGGAGTTCTTCCCCACGATCCCCGCCGCCGCCAAGCGGCAACACGACAAACGGGCCTGGGGGCTCTGACGCGATGCGCCGCCTGCTGCTGCTGCTCCTCCTCCTGCTCGCCGCCTGGCTGCCGGCCCAGTCCCGGCGGCCGCTCAAGATCGTCTTCTACAACGTCGAGAACCTCTTCGACACCGCCGACAACCCTGCTGTGCGCGACGACGACTTCACGCCCCGCGGCGCCATGCGCTGGACCGAGGCGCGCTGCACCGACAAGCTCCGGCGCCTCGCCCGCGTGCTGGCCGACATCGACGACGCCGAGGGCGGCCCCGCGGCCGTCATCGGCCTCGCGGAAACGGAGACCCCCGAAATCTCCCGCCGCCTCGCCCGCTGCCTTGCCGGGTTCCTCGCCGCCGACACGCTGCCTACCGCCGGGAATCCCGCGGTCACCCGCTCCCTCTCCGCCTGCACGCCTCCCGCTGCCGTGCCCTCACTCACCGCTCGCCCTGCCGCCTCCGGTCTTCCCGCCGGGCACTTCGCCGCAACCCGCGCCCCACACGCCTTTTTCGCCGCAGGAAACGCCGCCTCGCCTCTTTCCGCCGCCGACCCGCCTCCCGCCGCTGCGCTCCCGCTCCTCGCCGCCGACACACTGCCTTCTGCCGCCGGGAATCCCGCAGTCACCCGTTCCCGCTCCGCCTGCACGCCGCCCGCTGCCGCGCCCTCACTCGCCGCCGACACACTGCCTTCTGCCGCCGGGAATCCCGCGGCCACCCGCTCCCGCTCCGCCTGCACGCCTCCCGCTGCCGCGCCCTCACTCACCGCCGATGCGCTGCCCACCGCCGGAACCTATGCCGTCGTGCACGAACAGTCGGCCGATCCGCGCGGCATCGACGTGGCGCTGCTCTACCGCACGGACCTCTTCGAACTGCAAGGCCACCGCACCGAACCGCTCGACCCCGCCGCACCGTCGCTCCGAACGCGCGACCTACTGACCGTCTGGGGCCTTCTCCGCGGCATGCCCTGCTTCTTTCTGGTCGCCCACCTGCCCTCGCGCCGCGGAGGCGAGGCGGCGGCCGCGCTGCGGCTCACGGCCGGCCGGCGCATACGCGCGATCGTCGACTCTATACGCCGCACCGATCCCCTCCGGGGCATCGTCATCATGGGCGACCTCAATGACGACCCCATCGATCCCAGCGTCACCGAAGGGCTGGGAGCCCGCGGCAAAGCCCCCGGGCCCGGAGAGGAGGGCCTCTACAACCCCTTCTTCGCCCTCTACCGCGCAGGTCGCGGCACGCTCGTCTACGACCGCACGTGGCAGCTCTTCGACCAGATCATCGTCGGCAACAACCTACTCGGCACCGGCTCCCCGGAGGAGACGACCGACATGGCAGGAACAGCTGGGACACGGGGCACTTCCGCCGCAGCCGGCCCCGTCGCTCCTACTCCGCGGGCAATCCCCGCCGCCCGTCCAGCAGCCCCGGACACCTCCGGCACACCGCCCGCACAAGCCGCAGCCGCTCCGGCAAGCCCGGCCGAAACGCCCGCCTCGTCCTTGCGGCTGGTCGCCGACCCCGCGACGGGATTTCACGGCACGATCTTCGCCCCCGCCTACCTGCTCCACACCGACGGCCCCTACCGCGGATGCCCTTTCCGCACCTACGCCGGGAAGCGCTATCTGGGCGGTTACAGCGACCATCTGCCCGTCTACGTCCGCCTCGAATGACGAAAAAAGCGGCCGGATACGCATTATTCCGCCGCCAAAGTTTGCAGCGACGCAAATTTTTTCCTACTTTTGTACCGGGTGAGTCTTATACGACCAGCTCCCACAGAATCCCCCAGGCGAGGAATCGAGCAAGGGTATGTGGTCGTAGCGGTGCGATATAAGGAGCTCACCCTTTTTTCGTATCCCTACCCCAACGACAACGGCCGAATGCGCAGCGCGGAGCCATGCGGTCCGAACGCAGAAACGCCCCGCAGCCGGCGGAGGCGGCTTCCCGGGCCAACGCGAGAGAAGCGGCCCTCCGCACCGGACGGCTGCGGGCTGCCGGCTCCGAAGAGCCGAATAGCGAGCTGCATGCTGCGGCGGATAAAAGAGACCTGCCGGGAGATAGCCGCCACCCGCCCAAACCACACCCGACCCAAACAAGTTCCGCCCCAAAACCGCACCCGATCCGCACCGCACCGCAAAACGAACGGACGCCCCCTGCAATACGAACGGACCCACCCCCGCAGAACGAACGGGCCCCCCGCAAAACAAACGGAGCCACCCCCGCAAAACGGACGGAGCCACCCCCGCAAAACAATCGGAGCCTCCCCTCAAAACAAACGGAGCCTCCCCTCAAAACAAACGGAGCCTCCCCTCAAAACGAACGGAGCCTCCCCTCAAAACAAACGGAGCCACTCCGCAAAACGAACGGATGCCGCCCCTTCGGAGGCCGGCATCCGCATTCTGTTTCGGAGAGAAGCGGTCAGAAGATCGACTCCTCGGTGCGGGTCGTCAGCAGCTCCAGCGCCTTCATGCCCATCACCGAATTGCCCTTGCCGTTGAGCCGCGGGCTCCACACCGCCACCGAGTATTTCTGCGGACAGACCGCCGCGATACCGCCGCCGACGCCGCTCTTGCCCGGCAACCCCACCAGAAAGGAGAACTCGCCCGCCTCGTCGTAGAAGCCGCAGGTCTGCATGATGGCGTTGATGCGCTTGACCTGCGACGCCGTGAGCGTGACATCGCCGAAGACGAACGGCGCCCGGTGGTCGGCGAAGGGACCGAAGGCGCACGCCAGGTCGCGGCAGCTCATCGCGACGGAACACTGGAGAAAATAGAAGCGCAGCACCCGCTCGATGTCACCCCGGAGGTTGCCGTGGTACTTGAGCAGGTTGGCGATCGCAGCGTTGAGATAGCCAGTGGCGCGCTCCGAGCGCGCCACTTCGTCGTCGTAGTCGATGGCGTCGTTGCCGCACAGGGACCTGACGAACGCGAGGAAACGCCCCTCGGGATCGTCGAAGCGCTCCGCGAGCACGTCGGCCACGACGATCGCCCCGGCGTTGATGAAGGGGTTGCGCGGCACGCCCCGCTCGGCCTCGAGCTGGACGAGCGAGTTGAAGGCCGTGCCCGAAGGCTCGCGCCCCACCCTGCGCCACAGGGCGTCGCCCTCGCAGCCGAGGGCCATCGCCAGCGAGAAGACCTTGGTGATACTCTGGATCGAAAAGCGCACATCGGCCCGCTCGTGGCAGTAGGTGGCGCCGTCGATCGTGCGGATGCAGATGCCGAACTGGTCGGGATCGACCTCGGCCAGCGCAGGAATGTAGTCGGCCGCACGCCCCTCGCGTGCGAAGGGGAGAATCTCACGGTAGATCTCCTCGAGAATCCGTTGGTAGTCCATCGCTCCGCCTGTTAAAAGACCAGTTTGGCCCCGACGGTCACCCGCGCGCCGAAGCTCCGGTAGCCGGGCCATGCGTAGATGCGGCGGTTGGCCAGGTTGCGCCCCTCGACGAAGGCCTCGACACGGCTCGAAATGCGCCATGCGAAGTCGGCCTTCAGATCGAAATCGAACGGAGCCGAGACCGTCTCCATCACGGGATCCGCCAGGGTCTGCATGTCGGCCACGGCCACCGACCACGAGCGGCGGCTCTGCGCCTCGACGCCCGCGCCGAACGAGATCTTGCGGCCTTCGTAGCGCAGCGCCAGGTCGCCGCGGAAGGCGGGAGAGCCGTTGGCGTAGTATTCGTCGTCGTTGTAGAGGTATCCGTGGGCACCGAGCGTCAGCAGGAAGCTGGTCACGGGACGGTACTCCACCTCGCCGTTGAGCGACCCCACGGTCTGACGCCCCGCGACGGGCGAGAAGCAGCCGTAGTCGACCATCCGGCCGGCGAGCAGATGACGCTGCCCGATCCAGTAGAGGTGGTTGTCGTGGATCGAGAAGGCGACGTAGGCCCGGTAGTTGACCTTGCCGCGCCACAGGCTGCCGCCGATACCCGCACGGCCGTCGTAGTCGACCGACGCAAGATCGCCCCACACGTCCTCGGCGGCATAGGGATTCCGCTCCACGAGCGACCGCATGCTGTTGTCGCGCACGTCGCCGTCGATCTCGACGAAGGGCCGCAGACCCGCCGCCCCGAGGTTGAAGTCGAGCCGGGCGAAGGGGATCACGTAGCACTTCTGCTCGCGCCCGGCATACCCTTCGATGCGGGTGTAATAGAAGTCGGCCCCCGCCTCCAGGCGCACCACGCCGCCGTCGACGCCGTAGCGGATGCCGGCCAGAACGCGGTCGGTCCAGAGCCCTTCGAGCCGCTTGCGGCCCGCCTCGCGGTCGTAGCCCGCACTCAGCGAGAAACGGTGCTTGCCCCACCCGCGGGCGATGCGCGCCGAGACGCCCAGCGAGAGCTGCTGCGCGCGGTCCGCCGCGCCGATCCGCTCCGAGTGGTCGAAGAAGAGCCCGCCGCGGGCCTCCACCTCGAAGTTGAAGTGCGAGAGGTCCTCGAAGTCGTCGCCGAAGCGCAGCCGCAGGTCGGCCGCGCCGTAGTCGATCATCCGGCCCGGCGCATCCGCCTCGGGCAGCGCATCGGCCCCCGCAGCCCCGTAGAGGAATTCGCTGTGGGCACCGTAGCGGTGGTACATGCGGTTCTCGTAGGAGAGCTCGCCCTCGAGCGTGCGGCGGCCGAAGTACTTGCCGGCAGCCCCGCCCACGCGGTTGAGCATCTGCGTGGCGGTACGCTTCACGTCGTAGTCGTTGCGCAGCTTGCCGTAGAGCCCCTCGTGGTTGACGTAGCCGATGGCGTAGCCCGTGCCGGGGTTCTGCGTCGAGGCGTAGAAGTCGACCACCGAGTTGAGCGGATAGCCGGCACCGACCTTGAGGTAGAAGGGGGTCGGACGGTTGAACTCCCAGTAGGTGACCGTCGCCGGGCGGATGGGCCGCGTGGAGAGGGTCGTGGTCATCGAGAGCGGCGTGATCGTGTAGTCGATCTCGGGCCGCATGCGCGTGGTGTCGGTCATGTCGGGCACCATCGCCAGCTTGGTCGCACCGTCGAGGCGCGGGACATAGGCCTTGGTCACCTCGACCTGCTTCTCGACCTGCGCCCCGGCGCGCCAGGGCAGCACCGCCGCGAGGGCGGCTATCAGAAGGATCTTTTTCATCGTCAGTTGAGTTTTTGGATCCGGGCCTTGGCCTCGTCGACAATGCCGTCGTCGGCGGGCGAATAGCCGTCGGCGATGCTCTGGTAGGTCGCACGGGCCTGGAACGTATCGCCCTTGGCGACGTAGATGTCGCCCAGAATGAGAAAGGCGCGGGCGAGCCAGTAGGCGCGCGGCGAACGCTCGGAGTAGGCGAAGACGGCCTTTTCGGCAGCCTCCGTGTCGCCCGCCTCGAAGAGCGCCTCGATCAGGTAGTAGGCCGCCGCCGAACCCTCGGCCGTGCGGACCTCCCGGGCGAGCTCGCGGTAATATTCAGCCGCCGCATCGCGCCGTCCCGCCGTGCGCAACTGCTCGGCGCAGGCGAAGCGCGCCTCGCGCAGGGCCGTGGCGCCGACATCCGGCAGCGAAACGAGTTCGTCGGCCAGCGCCCCGATGCGTGCGGCGTCGCCCGTGGCGATCGTCGAGCGCACGTAGCCCGTCATGGCCGCCTCGCGCCCGGCGGCCGCGGGGGTCACGTCGTAGAGCTTGCGGTAGGCCGCCGCAGCCTCGTCGTAGCGCTTGTCGGCGTAGGTCATCTCCGAGAGGTGCTCCAGCACGTTCTGCGAATAGCGGTTGGGAGCCTCGGCCGCCAGCGTCGTCAGGGTCTCGATGGCCGCCTGGCGCTCGCCCGTGCGGAGGTAGCAGTCGCTCAGGTAGTAGAGCGCGTCGGTAAGGTACGATCCCCGGGGGTAGCTCTTCACGTAGCTGCGCAGCGACTTGACGGCCGCCTCGTCGCTGCCGTCGAGATAGAGCTTCTGCGCCGCGGCGAACGACAGCGAATCGCGCGAAAGGGTCGTCAGGTCGCTCTCCATACCGGCCTTGGCCGCGTAGTCGAAGTAGGCGTCGACGTCGCCCTCCGAAACATAGATGTCGCGGATGCCCTGCATGGCGTCGCGCGCCTCCTGCGAACGGGGAGCCGCCGCGACCGCCTTCTGATAATAGGCCAGCGACCGGGACCGGTCGCCCAGATTGAGGTAGGCCAGTCCCAGATCGGAATAGGCCTGCGCCAGACGGGGCGACGAGGGGAAGTCGGCGACGAAGCGCTCCAGCGCCGCGGCACCGTCGGCATAGCGCTGCTGGGCGATGCAGGTGCGGCCCAGCTCGTAGGCCGCGGCATCGACATAGGCGCCCTGTCCGTCGGCGACGATCTGCCGCAGAGCCTGCTCCTTCTGCTCCGCACGGCCGAGGATGCCCAGCGACACGGCCCGCTTGTAACGGGCGTAGTGGGCCTCGTCGCCGCCCAGGGCGATCGCCTTGTCGTATTGGGCGACCGCCTCGTCGAAACGGCGCGCGGCATAACGCACGTCGCCCAGCCGGTTCAGCGCGTCGGCGCGGTAGCGGTCGCGGGCGCCGTAGAGCGAGAGGAAGCGTTCGAACGCGCTCTCGGCCGACGACATCCGCTCGCGGGCGAAATCGCAGTAGCCGAGGTTGTACCACGCCATGGCGTATTCCCGCGTATTGCGCGGCGCACGCTTCAGGTAGGTGTCGTAACGGGTGGCGGCCAGCGCATAGTCGCCCTCCGAGAAGGCGATCTCCCCCTGCCAGAAGGCGTTGAGCGCCGCATAGCGCGCGCTGACATTGAGCGCGGCCGACTCGGCGAAATAGCTGCGCGCGGCACGCATGTCGCCCCCGGCATAGGCCTCCAGGCCGCGGAAGTAGGCGATCTTCTGCAAGGCGGCGCGCGTCTCGGCATCGGTCGAGGGCATCGCCTTGATGGCGCGGTAGGCGGCGTCGTAGTCGCGCGAGTTGTAGTAGGCCGCGGCCAGCAGCGTGCGGGCCTCGGGCGTACGCGGAGAGGAGGGATAGCGGTTGATATAGCGTTGCAGGAGGTTGATCGCCCCGTTGAAGGCGCCGCCGCCCAGCTCGTATTGCAGCTTGGCGTAGTTGAACAGCGCATCCTCGGCGATCTCGGCGTCGAACCCGTCGGCGGCAGCCATGGCGAACGACTGCATCGCCGCCTGCTTGTCGCCCGCACGCAGATAGCAGTCGGCCAGGTGGTAGGAGGCGTTCTGCGTCAGGGCGTCGTCGGCGCCGCACGCACGGCGCAGCCACTCGGCGGCATCGGCGTAACGGGCCGTGCGGTAGAGCGAGAAGCCCATCAGGTAGTCGGTGTCGCGGTCGGCCTGGCCCCCGGCATCGAGGAAGGCCTGGAGATGGTCGATCGTGCGGGCATAGTCGTCGAGGTGGAACCACGCCTCGGCCATCGCGCGCTCGATCTCGGCACGGCGCTCGGGGACGGCCCGGCGGGCCAGCTCCTCGCCGTGCTCGACCACATAGCGGTAGTTCCCCTCGCGAAACTCGATCTGGAGCAGGTAATAGGGCACCACGTCGCGGTAGGCGTCGCTGCGTTCGAGCGAGAGGAAGGTCTGCTTGGCACGGGCGTACCGACCCTCGGCATAGTCGATGTAGGCGCGGTAGTAGGCGGCATGGTCGGCATATTCGCTGCGGGCGGGCACCCGGTCAAAATAGCCGTAGGCCTCGGCGTAGTCGCCCTCCATGAAGGCGACGTAGCCCATGCGCACGTCGTACTGCACGCGCCGCTGCGCCGTCAGACGGCGGTAGTCGGTCCGCCCGAAGGCCTCGCGCGCGCGCTTCGTATCGCCGGCGGCACAGTAGTAGGAGCCCAGCGAGAAGCGCACGTCGTTGGCATAGACCGAGCCGGGATAGCGCACCTCGAAACGGCGCAGCATCGCCTCGGCATCGCCGTCGCCCAACTCGACGGCGCAGGCCGCCAGGTAGAAGTCGATCTGCTGGCGTTCGGCCAGGTCCTCGGCCTCCAGTGTCTCGCGGGCGGAGAGGAACTCGTGCCGGGCATCCGCCCAGCGGCCGAAGGAGAACAGATCGCGGCCGCGGCCCAGCGCGGAAAGCGTCTCGGGCGTCGCCCCGCGGGCCGAGAGTCCGGCCGAGGCGAAAGCCAAAACACACAGAAGTTTGGAGTATCGTCGCATAACGTAGATTTCGGATGGACAAAGATACGAATAAGTGAGGGCAAACGCAAACTTGTTTGCAGTTTGCCGAACGTGAGTATCTTCGGCGAAGCAAAAAATTGAAAATGGAAAGTTGAAAACGGGCAATTATACGGATCGTGTTGCTGTGAAAACAATACGTATCGGAGCGTTCCGGGAAGCGGCGGGGCGCAGCCGTCCCGGGCGGAGGAGTGTTTTTTATGAATTGCGGCTCCTTTGGAGCCGGCAGCCCGCAGCCACCCCCGGCGGAGGGCTGCTCGTCTCGCACAAGCTCGCCGGCATCCTCCGCTGGCTGCGGACCGAGAAAAGAGGTCATTTCCGGCCGACGCCCGGCGATCGGGGAACGATTCTTGCCGGGGAACGCGTATCACACCAAAAACACGAAAGCCATGATCGAAAAAGTCACCCTGCACCTTACGGCCGACGGCCGGATAGAGGCCACGAGCGGCATTCCCTGCGAACAGACCAACCCCAAGGCGCTCCTGCTCTACGCGGCGGCCAAGTGCGCCGCCCTGACGGCCCGGCACATTCTCCTCAAATCGCGCGTCGAGCCCCGGTGGCTGAAGGTCGGCGTCTCGGGCGAGCTCTCGACCGACACCGTGCAGTCGGAGAGCCTCTTCCTCTCGTTCCACTTCTTCTACGAAGCAGCATGCGACACCGATGCCGACCAGGCGGCCGCGATCCGCGCCTTCCGCCTCACCCACGAGAAACATTGCAGCATGGTGCAGATGTTGGGCCGGATCGCCCCGGTGTCCTACGAGATGTCGGTCTACGCCTACGACGAGCGCCGCTGCTAAAACCTTCCCGGAAAAGCGAAAGGGTGTTGCAAAACGATTTTGCAACACCCTTTTTTCATCGGGCCGGCAGCCCCCTACCGCGCCGTGATGCGGCGGTAGTCGGCCACGGCGACGGCCCGGTCGAAGCAGGCCTCGATATCGTTGGTGTTGAGCTGGATCCAGCTCAGCTGCGCCTGCATGACATCGAGGATCGAAGCCAGCCCCTCGTTATAGGAATAGGTGCTCAACGAGAGATTCTCGCCCGCCAGGCGGAGATTTTCGCGGGAGGCTTCGACCCGGGCGAGGCTCTGCACGAGCGCCGTCCATCCGTCGCTCTCCTCGCGCCGGATATCGTCGCGCAGCTGCTCGGCCTCCCACACGCTCCGGCGCTGCACGGCTCGGGCCGCCGCCTCGGCACGACGCCGCTCGCCGCCGTGGAAGATCGGCACCGAGAGCCGGACAAAAGCCACGCCGTCGACATAGGTCCGGCCCGTGAGGTTGGGGGTCCACGTCTGCCACGAAGCCCCCACGCCGACACTCAACTGGGGATTGAACGGCGCGACCGCACTCCGGATCCCCGCCCCGGCCCGCTCGGCGCGGAGCTGCGCCGCGGCATAGTCCGAACGACGGGCGATCGTCTCCTGGAACGGCGCGCGCGAGGGCACCGGCAGCGTGTCGCGGATCGTCGCGGCGAGCGACACGCCGGCATCGGGATCCGCACCGCGCAACACGTTGAAGTCGTGCAGCGCCACGGCGGCCCGCTGCTCGGCGCTGGCGAGCCGGTAGGCGGCCTCGCTCAGACGCGTGTCGATCATCAGCACGTCGCCCCGGGCGATGTAGCCCTCCTCGAAACGGCGGTCGACGACGCGCTTGAGCGAACGGATCAGCGCCACGTACTCGCGCATCGAGGCGACGTAGAGCGTCATCGCCGAGAGATTCCAGTAGGCGTACTCGGCCGCATAGCGCACCTCGCCGCGGGTGAAGAGCTCGTCGCGGCGCGCGGCGGCGCAGTCGAGTTCGGCGCCGTCGACCGCGGCCCGCACGGCACCGCCGCCGTAGAGCGTCTGCACGAGCTGCGGACCGAGATCGGAACTCCAGCGTTCGACACCCGCGGCGCGGCGCACCGTGGCCGAGAAATTACCCTCCAGCGTCAGGCGCGGCAGACGGCCCGTGCGGGCCCGCCCCAGCTCCTCTGCGGCGGCATCGCTGCGCGCGGCGGCGATCTTCAGCCGGCGGCTGTGCGCATCGACGGCCGCGCAATAGTCGTCGAGCGCGATCGGGGTCTGCCCCTGCACCGCCGTGCAGAGCAGAGCGAAAAACGGAAGAAGCAACGTTTTCATGATTTCACAGGTCTGATATCGTAGAACAACGCGTAGACCACGGGCAGCACCAGCACCGTGAGCAGCGTGGCGATGAGCAGACCGCCCATGATCGTGGCGGCCATGGCACCGAACATCGAATCGAACAGCAGCGGCAACATGCCCAGCACCGTCGTGCCCGAAGCCATCGCCACGGGGACGATGCGGCTGCGCGTGGCGGCGGTGAGCGCCTCGTAGGGGGCCATGCCGCCGGAGCGCAGGGTGTCGATCTGCTCGACGAGCACCACGGCGTTCTTGATGTTCATGCCCACCAACCCCAGCAGGCCGAGCAGCGAGAAGAAGTTGAAGACCTTGCCCGTGAGGAGCAGCCCCAGCACGACACCGATGAAGATCAGCGGGATCATGAGCAGGATGACGACCGGCTCGCGGTAGTTGCGCTGCAGGAGCAGCAGCACGACGAAGATCAGCACGAGCGTGAGCGGCAGGTAGGCGGCCAGCGCCTCGTTGGACTCCTGCTGGCTCTCCTGCTCGCCGAAGACCTTCATGCGGTAGCCCTCGGGCAGCACGACCGCACGCTCGATCTCGGTGCGCAGCGCGGCGAACAGGGCCATCGTGTTGACCCCGCGGGCCGGGTCGCACTGCGCCTTCATCACCCGCTGGCGGTTGTAGCGCTTGATCGTCCCGTCGCGGAAATCGAACCGGAAGCCGTCGACGACCTGCCCCACCGATACCGCCTTGCCCGAGGCGCTGAAGAGCGGCAGGGCCTGGAGGTTGGTGAGGTTGTAGCTGTCGACGTGTTCGTCCATGAGCCGGATCGGCAGCAGCTGGTCGCCCTCGCGGTATTCGCCCAGCGGATAGCCCTGCGTGGCGATGCTCAGTCCGCGGGCCAGCTGGCTGCGGCTCACGCCCACACGCTGCCCCTTCATCTGCGAATAGACGGGGGTCCAGGCGGGGATGCGGTTGCCCCAGCTGTTGCGGATGTTGACCGCTCCGGGCGTGCGGGCCATCACCTCGCGGGCGAGGGCCGTGAGATGGCGCAGCGTGTCGATGTTTTCGCCGATGAAGCCGAACTCGATGGCGGCGTCGGGCACGGGCGAGAGCTTGAAGAGCGACGAACGCAGCCACACGTCGGGGAACTCCGCGGCGACATAGGTGCCGAACCGCTCCTCGACGGCGGCCGTCTGCCGCCGGTCGTGCACCTCGACGAGCAGGTTGCCGAAGTTGGGACGCAGCGAGACGCTGCCGCTCGCCAGGTAGTAGCGCGGAGGGGTCGATCCCATCGTCGCCGAGACGGTCTTCACCTCCTTCTGGGCCGCGAGCCACCGCTCCATGCGGGCGATCTCGGCCTCGGTGGTGCGGATGTCGTACCCTTCGGGCAGGATGACGTCGGCGCGGAAATAGGGCTTGTCGAGCGACGGGAAGAAGTTCTGCGGCAGGCGCCCCATGACGACGAGCGACAGGGCGAAGAGCGCCGCGACTACCGCGACCACCGTCCGGCGGCGGCGCAGCAGGCCGCCGAGCAGGCGATCGAACGCGCGGTAGAAACGCGTGTCGTAGGGATCGCCGCCCGTCGGCTCGGCCCGCAGCAGCAGATCGCCGAACAGGGGCGTCTGCGTCAGGGCCAGCACCCAGCTCAGCAGCAGCGAGAGGGCCACGACGACGAAGAGCGGCCGGACGATCTCGGCCACCGACGAGGGGGCGAGATACAGCGGCAGGAACGAGAAGATGCCGATGAGCGTGGCGCCCAGCAGGCTCCAGCGGGGCGCCGTGGCGCCGGCGACGAGGGCCCGGCGACGCTCCGTGCCGCGCCGCATGGCCTGGCGGGCGTTGTCGGTGACGACGATGGCGTTGTCGACGAGCATGCCCATGGCGATGATGAAGCCGGCCAGCGACGTGCGGTTCAACCCCTCGCCCAGCCACTGCATCAGCAGCAGCGTACCGCCGATGGAGAAGAGCAGCGAACTGCCGATGACCACGCCCGAGCGGAATCCCATGACGAGCATGATGACCACGACGACGATCGCCACCGATTCGGCCAGATTCAGCAGAAACGTGTTCGTCGCTTCGCGTGCGATGCGGTTCTCGGGGTAGAGCGACACGAGCTCCATGCCCACGGGCATGCGCTCCGTGATCGGCGAGAGCGTCTGCTCGATCCGGCGTCCCGTGGCCACCACGTCGGCCCCCGCTTCGGTCGAGATGCCGATGCCCACGGCCCGCCGGCCGTCGATGCGCATCAGCGTGCGGGGCGGCGACTGGTAGCTCCGCTCCACGCGGGCGATGTCGCCCAGGCGGTACTGCTTGCCTTCGGCCGACATGAGCAGCTGGTCGGCCAGGTCGTCGAGCGAGCGGTAGGCCCCGTCTTCGAGGATACGCACCTCCAGCTCGCCGGCCCGCTTCTCGCCGCTGCTCACCACGGCGTTCTGCTGGGCGATGATCGACACGATGGTCTCGGGACGGATCGAGAAGTTGGCCAGCGTCGACAGGCTCACGTAGAGGTTGACCACGGGCGACTGCTCGCCGTAGAGTGTCACCTTCTGCACGCCGTCGACGGCCACCAGCGCCGTTCGGATCCGCTGGGCCGCATCGCGCAGCTCCGACCACGAGAAACCGGCGTCGACGGCCAGGCCGTAGTAGATGCCGTAGACATCGCCGAAATCGTCGGCCACGGTGATGTCGGAGACGCCCGCCGGCAGTTTGGGACGGATATCGAGCGCCTTGCGGCGCAGCTCGTCCCACAGCTGGGGGATCTCGGCGGCCGACGTCGCGGGGTCGAGCTCCACGAGGATCTTCGACAGACCGTAGTGCGACTCGGAGGTGATCTTGTGGACGCGGCGCATCGACTGCACCTCGCGTTCGATGGGTTCGGTTACGAGCTGCTCGACCTCGGCGGGCGAGGCGCCCGGATAGGAGCAGACGAGCGAGGCGCTCTTGATGACGAAGGTGGAGTCCTCCTTCTTGCCCAGGGTGCGGAATCCCGCGATGCCTCCCACGACGAGGAGCGCCAGGAAGAACCACACCACACGGCGGTTGCGCAGGGAGTATTCGGAGAGGTTCATGGCGTCAGTCGTTGAGAATCCGTACCCGTTCGCCCTCGCGCAGACGGTAGACGCCCGCCGTGACGATGCGTTCGCCCGCCACCACGCCGCTGTCGATCACCACGCGGTCGCGGCCGTAGAGTTCGCCGGGTGTCACCCGCCGCAGCGCGACGCTGTCGCCCGCGACGACCACCCAGACATAGGTGCCGCCCTCGGTGGGGGCATAGATGGCCGAGAGGGGCAGCGACACGGCGCCGCGGACGGGATCCTCGCTCTCCGCCGTGACGACGCACGACATGCCGGGGGCGAGGTGGTAACGCGCCGTGTCGACATCGGTGAGTTGCAGCGAGACGGGGAACCCCGAGGCGTCGGACGAGGTGCGGACATACTCCTTGAGGCGGGCCGGGAAACGGACGCCGCGGTAGTTGTCGAACTCGACGCGGAAGCGCGTCGTCGGCGATTTGAGCATGTCGAGACCGCTTTCGGGGATGGTGAACTTGACCGTCGAGGTAACGGGATCGACCACGCGGACGATCGACTGGCCGGCCTGCACGCGCTCGAAGTTGTCGGCGTAGGTGCGCTCGACCACCCCGTCGAACGGTGCGCGGAGCTTGGTCTCCCGGAGCAGTCCCAAGCTGTTTTCATAGGTCGAATGGGCCTGCGAGAAGCGCGTCTGCGCCGCCTCGTAGTCCTGACGCGAAACCGCCTCGTGCTCGACCAGACGCTTCATGCGCTGCAACTGGGAACGGGCTTCGTCGTAGGCCGAGCGGTCGGCGTCGACCTTCAGCCGCACATCGCGCGGGTCGAGCTCGGCGAGCAACTCGCCGCGCACGACGCGACGTCCCTCGGTGACGGGGATGTCGAGCAGCTGGCCCTCGACCTTGAAGGCGAGCGTGACGGCGCGGTCGGCTGTGGCCATGCCGGCGAAATCCTTGTCGATGATTCCCGCGTCGGAGGCCGTGACGACCTTCACCGAACGGGGCGCCGCGACGGGCGGCGGTGTCGGGCGGCAACCTCCCGCAGCGAGGAGTGCCAGCAGAAAGATGGGTGGGCGCATACGAAAAAGTCGATTTTCCCGAGGGAAAACCAACTTTCGTACCAGGCTGTACGACCGATCCTTACGGACGAATATCGCGACAGTTTCTCTTATCGGCGATCACCCCGTCGTCGAGCACCACCACCCCGTTGCGGGCACGCAGCATGGTGAGCATCGTCGAGGCGTCGATGTTGCAGCAGGCGACGGCTCCCGAGCCGAAATCGTATTGCCAGCGGTCGTGGAGCGGCTGCGGCGTGAGGCAGACGACCGCGGCCCCCTCCTCCCGGGCACGCCCGACCAGACGGGCCATCCGGCGCGCGCAACCGCGCGGCAGGCGGTCGAACGAGGTGACGCAGAGCATGTAGAGCCGTCCGGGATGCGTGAGGATCCGCTCGGTGACATCGCCCGAGGCGTCGCGCAGCGCGAATTCGGCGACCGTGGGCCGCAGGGCCGGAGCCTCGCCCGTGCGCGTGTCGACCCACTCCCACCGCGCGGCGTCCTGCCACTCGGTGTCGTCGAGCGAGAACTCGCGCAGCTCGCCCGTGGAGAGGTTGCGGTAGACGAGCACCGTCTCGACCCCGGGCTCCGCATCGGACTCCGCGTCGTGCATCGCGGCGAGGATGTCGGTGCCGACCTTATAAGGCATGAAATCGACGAGCGGGAGGTGGCGGTAGCAATGGATGCCGATCGACATGGTGCCCGCGAAGAAGAAGATCGTCAGGAAGACCTCGACGGGCTTGAAGGCGAAGATGCGGTCGGGACGGTAGCGCCACCACACCGCGACGGAGAGAGGCAGCAGCACCAGGTTCTTGACGAAGGTGGCCCAGGGCGAGAGCTTGATCGCCTCGCCGAAGCAGCCGCAGTCCTCGACCGGCAGCAGCGTGGCGCTCAACAGCGTCAGCAGGGTGAAGAAGCACATCGACAGCAGGGCGAAGATCGAGATGAGGCGGATGCGCACCTTGAAGAGCAGCATGCACCCCATCATCATCTCGGCGCCGCACAGCCAGATGGAGAACCACATGGCGGCGGGTTCGAGCCATTCGAGCGAGTAGATCGCCAGGTATTCGTCGATCTTGAGGGCCGTGCCCCAGGGATCGATCACCTTGGTGAAGCCCGACACGACGAAGGTGCAGGCGAGCACGAGCCGGCAGAGAGCGGCCAGCACTTTGAACCAACGTTTCGTTCTCATCGGCAGCGGTGTTTTTCGATCGTCTCCACGATCCGGGCGAAGACGGTGGCGGGATCGGCCATCGCGCCCGAGGCGTCGGCGCAGTCGACCACGCGCAGCGAGGGATCGTCGGCCGCGGCGGCCAGATAGACTTCGCGCACGGCGCGTTGCAGCGACAGCGACGCCTCGTGGATATCCTCGCCGCCGTGCAGATAGTCCCGGTCGTCGCCCTCGCGCGCCTCCGTCAGACGCCGCTCGGTGAAGGCGAACGGCACGTCGAGGAACAGCGACAGGTCGGGGCGCGGCAGGTCGTTGGTGCCGAACTCCAGGTCGAGGATCCAGCGGGCCAGACGCTCGCGCTGCCCGCCGGCGGGCAGCTTGGCGCACTGGTAGCCCACGTTGGAGTAGACGTAGCGGTCGAGGATGACCGCCCGCCCCTCGGCCAGCCAGGCGCGGATCTGCGGAGCCGCCCCGGCACGGTCGCCCGCGAAGAGCAGCGCCACCAGGTAGGGATCGACCCCGTCGGCCGCGCCGAACTCGCCGCGCAGGAAACGGGCGATGAGCTCGCCGTAGACCGGGGCGTCGAAACGCGGGAAGTGGATGTATTCGCTCGCGACGCCCTGCGCGGCGAACCGCTCCCGTAACATGCGGATCTGGGTCGATTTGCCCGCTCCGTCCAAACCTTCGAGTACGATAAACATGAAAGGAGAGTTATTGTTTCAACATCCGCACGGCGCGCGCGACGCCGTCGGCCAGCGCGTCGGCCTCGGAGAGCGTATTGTACAATGCGAAGGAGGCCCGGCACATCCCCGTGACGCCGTAGTGGTCCATCACCGGCTCGGCGCAGTGGTGTCCCGTGCGGATCGCGATGCCGAGCTTGTCGAGGATCATCCCCACGTCGTAGGGGTGCACGCCCTCGATGCCGAACGACACGATCGCGCACTTGTCGGGCGTCGAGCCGTAGATGCGCAGGCCGTCGATCGCCTCCAGCCGCTCCGTCGCACGGCGCAACAGCGCCGTCTCGTGGGCCTCGACGGCCGCCGGGTCGAACTGCCGGACGAACCGCACGGCCTCGCCCAGCGCGACGGCGCCGACGAAGTTGGCCGTGCCCGCCTCGAACTTGAGCGGCACGGGGGCATAGGTCGTGCGGGCGAAGGTCACCCGGTCGACCATGTCGCCGCCGCCGAGGAAGGGGGGCATCGCATCGAGCAGCTCGCGGCGGCCCCACAGCACGCCGATACCCGTCGGGCCGTAGAGCTTGTGGCCCGAGAAGGCGTAGAAGTCGCACCCCAGCGCCTGCACGTCGACGCCGCCGTGGACCACGCCCTGGCAGCCGTCGACCACGACGACGGCCCCCACGGCGTGGGCCGCCTCGACCACCGGCCGCAGGTCGGGCCGCGTACCGAGCGTGTTGGAGGCCTGCGTGACGGCGACGGCGCGGGTGCGCGCATCGATGAGCGAGGGCAGCAGCTCCGTGCGCAGCGCCCCCTCGTCGTCGAAGGGCAGCACGCGCAGCTCGGCGCCCTGCCGTTCGCACAGCAGCTGCCACGGCACGATGTTGGAGTGGTGCTCCATCTCGCTGACGACGATGTTGTCGCCCGCCGCGACGAACCGCCCGCCCCAGGCATAGGCCACGGTGTTGAGCGACGCGGTGGCGCCCGCCGTGAAGACGACCTCCTCCGGGGCGGCCGCCCCGATGAAGCGGGCGATCTCGGCCCGGGCCTCCTCGTAGCGGCGGGTCATCTCCTCCGAGAGGCTGTGGACCCCGCGGTGGATGTTGGCGTTCTGCTCGCGGTGGAGGCGGTCGATGAGATCGATCACCTGCCGGGGCTTCTGCGCCGTGGCGCCGCTGTCGAGGTAGACGAGCGGCTTGCCGTAGACCGTGCGCGAGAGAATCGGGAACTCCGCGCGTATGTTATCCATCTCCGACACGTCAGAATAGCTCCAGTTTAGCGGCGACGAGCGCGTCCAGCGCCTCGCGCAGCGGTTCGATGCCGCAGCGCGAAACCACGTCGCCGGCGAATCCTTCGAGACGCAGCCTCCGGGCCTGCGCCTCGCTCAGGCCGCGCTGGCGCATGTAGAGGATCGCCTCGTCGTCGATCTGCCCCACCGTGGCGCCGTGCGAACACTTCACGTCGTCGGCGTAGATCTCCAGCTGGGGTTCGGCGACGATGCGGGCCGCGTCGCCCAGGACGATGTTGCGGCTCTGCTGCCGCGCGTCGGTGCGCTGGGCGTCGGGGGCCACGTAGACCAGCCCATGGAACTCGCCCACGGCGCGGCCGGCAGCCGCCCCCTTGACGAGCGAGCGGCTGCGGCAGTCGGCCACCCGGTGGTCGGTGCGCAGGCGCACGACGCAATGTTCGTCGGCGGCCGCGAGAAAGAGGCAGTCGGCCTCGCAGGAGGCGTCGCGTCCCTCCAGACCGACCGTCCAGCTGCCGTTGGCGCTCGTCGTCTGGACGACGACGAGGGCGAAGGCGCTGCCGGCAGCCTGACGCACCCGCACCTCGGCGAAGGCCTCGGCGAGGAACACTTCGGTCAACGCCAGCCGCGCCCCCTCCGCCAGATCGATCTCCAGCGACGCGGCGCCGGCCGCGGTATGCACCACCGCCAACTGTGCCGAAGCACCGGCCGCCACCTCCACGCGCAGCTGCCCGGGGTCGACCGCCGCGAAGGGCGTCGCCTCGCTCTGCGCGACCGTCAGCCGACGGCCGTCCACCGCACGGAAGCGGCGGATCGTATCGAGAAATGCCTCCATCACTCCCTGCAATCGTTGATGAGCCAGTCGTAGCCCTCCTTTTCGAGCTTGAGCGCCAAGGTCTTGTCGCCCGTGTGGATGATGCGGCCCTTGTAGAGGACATGCACCACGTCGGGGACGATGTAGTCGAGCAGACGCTGGTAGTGAGTGATGACCACCGTGGCGTTCTCGGCCGTGTGGAGTTTCGTCACGCCCGTGGCGACGATGCGCAGGGCGTCGATGTCCAGACCCGAGTCGGTCTCGTCGAGAATCGCCAGACGCGGCGCGAGCATCGCCATCTGGAAGATCTCGTTCTTCTTCTTCTCGCCGCCCGAAAAGCCTTCGTTGACGGCACGTGCGGTGAGCTTGGGATCGAGTTCAACCACGGCGCTCCGCTCGCGCATCATCCGGAGGAACTCGGCGGCCGTGAGCGGCTCCTCGCCGCGGAAAAGGCGCTGCTCGTTGACGGCCTGCTTCATGAAGTTGGCCATCGTGACGCCGGGGATCTCGACCGGGTACTGGAACCCGAGGAACAGCCCCAGCCGCGCCCGCTCCTCGATGGAGAGCGAGAGCAGGTCGCGCCCCAGGAACTCGACAGAGCCATCGGTCACGGTGAACTTCTCGTTGCCGGCCAGCACCGAGGCGAGCGTCGACTTGCCCGAGCCGTTGGGGCCCATGATGGCGTGCACCTCGCCGGGCTTCACCTCCAGGTCGATGCCGCGGAGGATCTCCTTGCCGTCGACCGTAGCGTGTAGATTCTTTACACTTAACATATTGCGTATCGTTTATATCCCAATTATTTCCTTTTATCCTGTCGTCAGCATCGGTCCGCAGCCGGCAGAGGCTGCGGGCGGGCGGCGGCTCGCAGAGCGCCCTCCGCGGAGGAGGGCCGCCGCACTTCGCGGGCAGTCCGAAGTGCGTCGATCCGCACAACGGCACCCGAGGGAGCGGCTCCGTCTTGCATTCCGGCGCTCCCGGCCGGTTTCCGACGCACTACCCCACCGATCCTTCGAGACTCAGAGCCAGCAGCTTCTGCGCCTCGACGGCGAATTCCATCGGCAACTTGGCCAGCACCTCGCGGGCGTAGCCGTTGACGATCAGTCCCACGGCGTCCTCGGTCGAGAGGCCGCGCTGGCGGCAGTAGAAGAGCTGGTCGTCGGAGATCTTCGAGGTCGTCGCCTCGTGCTCGACCACCGCCGAGGCGTTGCGCACGTCGGCCACCGGGAAGGTGTGGGCGCCGCACCGGTCGCCGATGAGCAGCGAGTCGCACTGCGAATAGTTGCGGGCGTTGGCCGCCCCCTTGCCCACGCGCACCAGACCGCGGTAGGAGTTCTCGCTCCGCCCGGCCGAGATGCCCTTGGAGACGATCCGGCTGCGGGTGTTGCGGCCGATGTGGATCATCTTGGTGCCGGTGTCGGCCTGCTGGAAGTGGTTGGTCATGGCCACCGAGTAGAACTCGCCCACCGCGTTGTCGCCCGCGAGCACGCAACTGGGGTATTTCCACGTGATGGCCGAGCCGGTCTCGACCTGCGTCCACGACAGGCGGGCGTTCTCGCGGCAAAGGCCGCGCTTGGTGACGAAGTTGTAGATGCCGCCGCGGCCCTCCCGATCGCCCGGATACCAGTTCTGCACGGTGGAGTATTTCACCTCGGCGTCGCGCTCGACGACGATCTCCACGACGGCGGCGTGCAGCTGGTTCTCGTCGCGCCGCGGGGCGGTGCACCCTTCGAGGTAGCTCACGTAGGCCCCCTCGTCGGCCACGATCAGCGTGCGTTCGAACTGCCCCGTGCCCGCCGCGTTGATGCGGAAGTAGGTCGAAAGCTCCATCGGACAGCGGACCCCCTTGGGGATGTAGCAGAACGACCCGTCGGAGAAGACGGCGGCGTTGAGCGCGGCGTAGAAGTTGTCGGTGTAGGGAACGACGCTCCCGAGGTATTTTTTCACCAGCTCGGGGTAGTCGCGCAGCGCCTCGGAGATCGAGCAGAAGACGATGCCCTTCTCGGCCAGCGTCTCGCGGAAGGTGGTCTTGACCGACACCGAGTCCATCACGGCGTCGACGGCCACGCCCGCCAGCGCCATCTGCTCCTCGAGCGGGATGCCCAGGCGGTCGAACGTGCGCTTGAGCTCAGGGTCGACCTCGTCCATCGAGTCGAGCCGGCGCTGCTGCTTGGGTGCGGCGTAGTAGATGATCTCCTGGAAGTCGATTTCGGGGATAGCGAGGTGGGCCCACGTCGGCGGCGTAAGCGTCAGCCAGTGACGGTAGGCCTTGACGCGGCGCTCGGTCATCCACTCGGGTTCGCCCTTCTTGGCGGAGATCAGACGCACGATCTGCTCGTCGAGCCCCTTGCGGATGGTCTCCGTCTCGATCTGCGTGGTAAAGCCGTATTTGTATTCCTGCCCGCCGAGGTCGTCGAGCAGCTCTTTTTCATTTTCAGCCATTGCAAGCGAATTATCGTACAAAGGTATAAAAATCGTCGCACATACGCAACGCGTGCGCCGGAAATGCTCGGTATACCATACATTTTAGCCGAAGGGCCTCGGGCGCAAAGCCGGCCCTTCGGCCGGCCCGTTTCACGCGAAACGGCTACAAAAACGCCGTCGCCCCGAATTTTAGGCTTCATTTTTTTGTTTTTTCGGCGAAAAGATTCTATATTTGCACACCTTTTCGGACGAACCCGTCGCGAGAAGGTGCCCGGAGAGATGGGTGAGTGGCTGAAACCACCGGTTTGCTAAACCGACGTACGGGGTGAACCCGTACCACGAGTTCGAATCTCGTTCTCTCCGCAATCGGAAAATCGACAAGGATGCAAACATGTTTGCATCCTTTTTTTTGCCGTAGGGGCAGCGAATTCGATTCGCATGCGCCTATGGCAAAAAAATAAGGGCATCTTGCCTTGTCGATTTCCCGATTGCAAGGATGCCCGCGGCAGCGAAGAGAAAGGCGAAGCGCAGCGAGCCAATCTCGACGCTCGACGGAGCACAGCGACGTAATCCCGCCTCGTCGGACTCCCGATCACCTACCCTCCCGCCCCGTCACAACCGGTCGATCTCGCGCTGGAGCGCATCGAGGAACCGCGCGGCATGGGCGCCGTCCATCTGCGTGTGGTGGAACTGGAACGACACCGAGAGCGTCGTGCGCAGCAGACGGCGGCGATAGCGCCCCCAGATCATAAAGGGGTTGTTGAAGATGCCGCTGTACATCCCCACCGCCCCGTCGATCTCGTAGCGGGCCAGCGCCGAGGTGCCGATCACCATGCTGTCGGGCAGGTCGTGATCGGTGCAGGTCTCGCGCACCCGTCCGGTGAGACGCAGGTAGTCGGCGTTGAACGCGGCCAGGTCGTCGGTGAAGGGGACGTCGCACGAGCTCACCTCGCCCGTACGGTTGGCGACGATCGTGTTCACGGCGAGCGCATCGTAGCGCAGCAGCTTGCGGCCGACGGGCAGCAGGTAGAACTCCTTGACCGTCGAGGCGGCGCGCCCGATGCAGTAGCACATCAGCATGTTGAACTTCAGTCCCCGGCGGCGGGCGACGCGGCGCAGGCGCGTGACGTCGAGCGTGCGGAAGAAGGTGACCATGGGCATCGGGGCATCCATCCACAGTCGGAAAGCCCGGTCGCGGGTCGTCGCGGCCGGGTCGATTTCATGTTTCATCGTTACAAGGTTTAGGATCAGGGCAAAAAGGGCCCTGCGCACAGCGCAGGACCCGGACAAAGCAGACGTCGGAGCGTCAGAAAAGGAACTTCTCGGCCTTCATCTCGCCGAGCTGCCTGAGGCGCGGGACGAGCGTCGTGAAGTGGGGTGCCGCCTCGTGGGCCGCGAGCGCCCGGGCGTCGCGCCACGTCTCGCAGATCATCAGCACCTCGGGGCGCGTCGCGCTCTCGAAAAGGTCGTAGGCGATGCAGCCGTCGTCGCCGAGCGAGGCGGCGACCAGTTCGCGGGCCGTGCGTACCAGCTCGTCGCGGCTGGACGCCGTGGTACGGATAAAAACATTCAGACGAATCATATCAATTGAGGTTTAAGTGTGGGTCAGTCGCACGAGCGGACCGCCGCGACGGCCGCGTCGTAGTCGGGCTCCTCGGTGATCTCGGGCACGAGCTGCGCGTAGACCACGCGTCCCGCACGGTCGATCACCACCACGGCGCGGGCCAGCAGACCGGCCAGGGGGCCGTCGACCATCCCCACGCCATAGGCCTCGGCGAAACCCGAGGCGCGGAAATCGGAGGCCGGGACAACATCGGCGATGCCCTCGGTGGTGCAGAAACGGGCATGGGCGAAGGGCAGATCTTTCGAAACGGCCACGACCGTCGTGTCGGGCAGCGAGGCGGCCAGCTTATTGAACTGGCGCACCGACGCGGCGCAGACGCCCGTGTCGAGGCTCGGGAAGATGTTGAGCACCACGCGCCGGCCCTTCAGGTCGGCGAGCGTGAGCGGCGTGAGGTCGGTGCGGACCAGCGTGAAGTCGGGGGCCGGCGTGCCGGGCTCGGGCAGGCGGCCCGAAAGCGCGACGGGCGTGCCTTTGAATGCGGTAGTTTTCATCGTTTGCTGTTTTGTTCGTTGCCAAGGGCGCAAATTCCGCGCCAAAGGCTCTGTTCAGAGAATCTTCAGCGCGATACGGGCGCACGCCTCGGCATCGGCCAAGGCATTGTGGTGAGCATGCAGGTCGAAGCCGCAGGCCGCCGAGACGGTGTGGAGCTGGTGATTAGGCAGCCGGCGACCGAAGACGCGGCGCGAGGCGCTGCACGTGCAGCGGAACTCGTAGCCGGGCCACGGCAGCCCGTAGAGGTCGAACGCGGCGCGCAGGCACCCGGCGTCGAACGGGGCATTGTGGGCCACCAGCGGCAGCCCTTCGATGCGCGGCGCCACCTCGCGCCACACCTCGGCGAAGTCGGGGGCATCGACCGTATCGTGGTAGGCGAGGCCGTGGACGGCGGTGGTGAAGCGGCTGTAGTAGTTGGGGCGCGGGCGGATCAGGCTGTAGAACGTGTCGACGATCTCGCCGCCGCGCACGACCACCACGCCCACCGAGCAGACGCTCGTGCGCTGGCTGTTGGCGGTTTCGAAATCGATGGCGGCGAAGTCGGTCATGGAGATGGCAAAAAGTTATTATGGAAAACATCCGCTCTTCGGACACGCCCGAAGAGCGGCAGCCCGCAGCCACCCGGCGCGGAGGGCTGCTCTTTTCGCTATCGCTCGAAAAGCTCCCTCCGCCGGCTGCGGCCTGAAAACAATAGTCCGTCGGAGATACGAACGCACGAACACGGCCCGAAGGCCGCATTCGTGCGTCGGAAGTTCATGGAGCCGGAACGCCGGAAGGGTCGCAGCCCCGGCATGGAGAAGCCGCGAAAGTCCGGCCCGGACACTCCCTTACTCCCACTCGATCGTTGCGGGCGGCTTGGAGGAGATGTCGTAGACCACGCGGTTGACGCCGCGGACCTTGTTTATGATCTCGTTCGAAACGTCGGCCAGGAACTCGTAGGGCAGGTGGACCCAGTCGGCGGTCATGCCGTCGGTCGAGGTCACGGCGCGCAGGGCCACGCAGCTCTCGTAGGTGCGCTCGTCGCCCATCACGCCCACGCTCTTGACGGGGAGCAGGATGGCGCCGGCCTGCCATACCTTGTCGTAGAGACCCGCCGCACGCAGGCCGTCGATGTAGATCTTGTCGACGTTCTGGAGGATCTCGACCTTCTCGGGGGTGATGTCGCCCAGGATGCGGATCGCCAGACCCGGTCCGGGGAAGGGGTGACGGCCGATGAGCTGCTCGGAGATGCCGAGCGAACGGCCCACGCGGCGCACCTCGTCCTTGAAGAGCAGCCGCAGCGGCTCGACGATGCCCAGATGCATCTTCTCGGGCAGGCCGCCCACGTTGTGGTGCGACTTGATCGTCGCCGAAGGACCGTTGACCGAGCACGACTCAATCACGTCGGGATAGATCGTACCCTGCGCCAGCCACTTCACCTCCTCGATGCGCTGGGCCTCGTCGTTGAAGACCTCGACGAAGTCGCGGCCGATGATCTTGCGCTTGGTCTCGGGATCGCTCACGCCCGCCAGGTCGCCCAGGAAGCGGTCGCCCGCCTTCACGCCCTTGACGTTGAGGCCCATGTTCTCGTAGGAGGCCAACACCTCCTCGAACTCATTCTTGCGCAGCAGGCCCGAGTCGACGAAGATACAGTAGAGGTTGCGGCCGATAGCCTTGTGGAGCAGCACGGCGGCCACCGTCGAATCGACACCGCCCGAAAGGCCCAGCACGACGCGGTCGTCGCCCAGCTTCTCGCGCAGCTCGCGCACGGTCGTCTCCACGAAGCTCTCCGAGGTCCACGACTGCGCGCAGCCGCAGATGCCCGCGACGAAGTTCTTCAGGAGCTGCTTGCCGTCGGTCGAGTGGTAGACCTCGGGGTGGAACTGGATGCCCCAGGTGGGCTCGCCCTCGATGCGGTAGGCCGCCACGCGCACGTCCTCGGTCGAGGCGACGATGCGGTAGGTGTCGGGCACCGAGGTGATCGTGTCGCCGTGCGACATCCACACCTGGGTCGTCGTCGGCAGGTCGCGCATGAGCGCGTCGGCCGGATCGCCCACCGTGAGCATCGCGCGGCCGTACTCGCGGCTCGGCGCGGGCTTCACCTCGCCGCCGTAGGCATGCGCGAGGTACTGCGCGCCGTAGCAGACGCCCAGCAGCGGCAAACGGCCCTTGATCTGCGAAAGGTCGGGGGTCGGGGCAGCGGCGTCGCGCACCGACGAGGGGCTGCCCGAGAGGATCACGCCCCGCACCGAGGCGTCGAGCGCCGGGATCTTGTGGAAGGGGTGGATCTCGCAATAGACGTTCAGTTCGCGCACGCGCCGCGCGATGAGCTGCGTGTACTGCGAACCGAAGTCGAGAATGATGATTTTTTCCTGCATTATGATGTAGGGATTACTTGTTTTTCCAATTGCGGAGGACGATACGCACCACCAGGAAGTAGCCGAACGTCACGGCCAGCACGGTGTAGCGCAGGGCCTCGCAGCCCGTCGCACGCCAGGCGACGAAGAGCACCAGGACGAGAGCCAGCGCCCACCAGTCGGATTTATCGATCTGCCGTGCCATGGTCTACCGTTCGCTGGAGTAGTTGGGGGCCTCGCGCGTGATGGTCACGTCGTGGGGATGGCTCTCCATCATGCCCGAGGCGGTGATGCGGATGAACTTGGCGGTCTGCAGCGCGGGGATGTCCTTGGCGCCGCAGTAGCCCATGCCCGAGCGGATGCCGCCGATGAGCTGGTAGACCGTCTCGCTCAACATGCCCTTGAACGGCACGCGGGCGACGATGCCTTCGGGCACCAGCTTGTTGATGTTGCCCTCGCAGCCCTTCTGGAAATAGCGGTCGGCCGACCCCGCCTTCATGGCGTCGATCGAGCCCATGCCGCGGTAGGCCTTGAACTTGCGGCCGTTGTAGATGATCGTCTCGCCCGGAGCCTCCTCCGTACCGGCGAACATCGAACCGATCATCACGCAGTCGCCGCCCGCGGCCAGCGCCTTGACGATGTCGCCCGAATAGCGCAGACCGCCGTCGGCGATCACCGGCACGCCCGACTTCTTCGCCTCCGAAGCGGCGGCGTAGACGGCCGAGAGCTGCGGCACACCCACACCGGCGATGATGCGCGTGGTGCAGATCGAGCCGGGGCCGATGCCCACCTTGATGCCGTCGGCACCCGCGTCGATGAGGAAGCGCGCGGCCTCGGCCGTGGCGATGTTGCCCACCACGACGTCGAGCGACGGGTAGGCGGCCTTGATCGAGCGCAGCGCACGGACGATGTTGGCCGAATGGCCGTGGGCCGAGTCGAGCACCACGGCGTCGACGCTCTCGGCGACCAGCGCGGCGACGCGGTCCATCACGTCGGGCGTGATGCCGACGCCGGCAGCCACGCGCAGGCGCCCCTTGTCGTCCTTGCAAGCGTTGGGATGGTCCTGCACCTTCGTGAGGTCCTTGTAGGTGATCAGTCCCACCAGCCGGTCGGCATCGTCGACGACGGGCAGTTTCTCGATCTTGTTGTTGAGCAGCACCTCCGAGGCGTGCGAAAGTTCGGGATTGTGGGTGGTGACGAGCCGCTCGCGAGGGGTCATCACCTCGGCGATCTTCCGCGCCATGTCGCGCTGGAAGCGCAGGTCGCGGTTGGTGACGATACCGATGAGCTTGCGCTCGCCGTCGACGACGGGGATGCCGCCGATCTTGTTCTCGCGCATCATCTCCAGGGCGTCGCCCACGGTGTGCTCCTTCGAGATGGTCACCGGGTCGTAGATCATGCCGTTCTCGGCGCGCTTCACGCGGCGGACCTGCGCGGCCTGCTCGGCGATGGTCATATTCTTGTGGATCACGCCGATACCGCCTTCGCGGGCCAGCGCGATGGCCAGCGGCGCCTCGGTCACGGTGTCCATGGCGGCGGACACGATGGGGATGTTCAGGGCGATATTACGCGAGAAACGGGTCTGGAGCGAGACCTCTCGCGGCAACACTTCCGAATAGGCGGGCACGAGCAGCACGTCGTCGAAGGTAAGGCCTTCGGGCTGCACCCTTTCATTGATAAAGGACATAAGAACGCGGATTTTTGTTGCCCGCAAAAGTAAACAATTTCCGGGAAAAATCCTAACGCCGGACGAAGATTTCGCCCGCACCGCCGAAAATCGTCCGCACCGGGCGGATTCCCCGCCGGATCAGCTTCAGGGTTGCCACCGCGAGCAGCTGCCGCCCGGGCCCGCCGAATTTCCTCCGTCGGCCAACTGACAGCCGCCCACGTAGCCGAAGCGGCAGTTGTGGCAGCCGCGACGCTCCCAAGGGGTCTCCCCGTCGCCGCCCGACTTGCCGCCCGAGCCGCCCGACGAACCGCCCAGGAAACCCAGCACCAGATAGATCATCGCCGCGTAGATCAGCACCGAGCAGCACATCAGGATGGCGAAGATCGCCATGATGTTGTAGCGGCGGCGCCAGCGCGTCGCCCGCCTCGTCGAGCCGCGCCACGAGGTCAGCAGCTCCCACGTCAGCCGCTGGCGGGGGACGATCCGCTCGCCGGCCTTCGCATTGAACTCCTGCCGCAGTTCGTCGAACCAGAAGAGAAAGCGCAGCGCGAACCAGCACTCCTTGAGGAGGAAATACATGAACACCAGCGTAAAGACGGCATGGAGCGGGTGGATGGAGTTGTCCTGGAAGATGCCGACGGTCATCCCGAGGAGCATCATCGCGAAGATCATGTAACCGAAGTATTTGATCGCATTTTTCATAAATCGGAAAGGTTGAAGGGGAAAACGGACGGTCGAAACACGAAACGACTTCACGGACAAAGATAACCGTTTTTTCGGGATCGGCCAAATCCGCGGGCGATCCGTTTTCATTTTCGATAAAGTTTCGTACATTTGCCCGCCGGCCGCTCCGCAGGGAGGGCCGCCGAAGACTCAAACAACGCAACCAAAAAGAAGAGACATGTCTGTTGAAAGTACGGTCCGTGCGGTAACGACTTACCGCCTGACGGAGATGAAGCAGCGCGGCGAGAAGATCGCCATGATCACCTCCTACGATTATTCGATGGCCAAGATCGTCGACGCCGCCGGCATCGACGTGATTCTGGTGGGCGACTCGGCCGCCAACGTGATGGCCGGGTACGAAACGACGCTTCCCATTACGCTCGATATGATGATCTACCACGCCCGTTCGGTCGTCCGCGCCGTCGAGCGGGCGCTCGTGGTCGTCGACCTGCCCTTCGGCACCTACCAGGGCAATTCGAAGGTGGCCCTCGACTCGGCCGTCCGCATCATGAAGGAGACCGAGGCCGACGCCGTGAAGATGGAGGGCGGCGAGGAGATCCTCGAATCGGTGCAGCGCATCCTCTCGGCCGGGATTCCCGTCATGGCCCACCTCGGGCTGACGCCCCAGTCGATCCACAAGTTCGGCACCTACGCCGTGCGCGCCAAGGAGGAGGCCGAGGCCGAGAAGCTCGTGCGCGACGCCCGGCTGCTCGACCAGGCGGGCTGCTTCGCCTGCGTGCTGGAGAAGATCCCCGCCACGCTAGCCGCCCGCGTGACGGCCGAGGTCGGCATGCCGACGATCGGCATCGGCGCCGGCGGCGCCTGCGACGGCCAGGTGCTGGTGATCCACGACATGCTGGGCATCAACAAAGGTTTCTCGCCCCGCTTCCTGCGCCGCTACGCCGACCTGCACACGGTGATGACCGACGCCGTGGGACGCTACGTCGCCGACGTCAAGGAGGGCGATTTCCCCAACGAGAAGGAGCAGTATTAGCCGACACGGCGACCAACGCGAAAGAGGAGAATCCCTGCGGATTCTCCTCTTTCGCATATTGCATTGCAACTGTCGATTGCGGGATTCATCTCATGAGCTGCCTGAACAGCTCCCACAGCACCACACCGCCCGCCACCGAGACGTTGACCGAGTGTTTGGTCCCCGCCTGCGGAATTTCGATCGCCCCGTCGCAGCGGTCGACGACCTGCTGGTCCACCCCCTCGACCTCGTTGCCGAAGACCAGCGCGTATTTCGTCCCGGGTTCGGCGCGGAAGGCGCCGAGCATCGCCGCCCCCTCGACCTGCTCGACGGCATAGATCCGGTAGCCCTCGTCGCGCAGCGCCCCGACGCACTCCGCGGTCGAGGCATGGTAGCTCCACGCGACGGTCAGTTCGGCCCCGAGCGCCGTTTTGTGGACGTCGCGGTTGGGCGGCGTGGGAGTGATCCCGCACAGGGCGATCCGCTCGACGGCGAAGGCGTCGCCCGTGCGGAAGAAGGCCCCCGCATTCTGCGACGAGCGGACGTTGTCGAGCACGACCACGACCGGCATCTTCTCCATCGCGGCAAATTCGGCCGCCGTCGGACGGCCCAGTTCTTCGTTGGTTATTTTGCGCATAAGTGTCGGTTTTCGGGGCAAATGTAACCAAAATCGAAAACTTTTCCCTATTTTTGTCGGTTGTTCCGATTTTTTAGCGACATGAAAAAAATCCTCTTAGCCCTCGCATTGCTGGCGGGGGGCCTTGTCCGTCCGGCCGCCGCGCAGGAGATCCTCGTCGGCGCCGACTTCAAGATGTATTTCGACAACAAGGAGTTCGGCGGCAACACCTTCGCCGTGCCGGGACTCGACATCGAGTCGGGCACCGACTTCGCCGCCCGTCTCACCCCGCGCATCGGCATCCGCTGGGAGGAGAAGAACTCGCTCTTTTTCGGCGCCGACATGCTCCAGAACTTCGGCGAGAAGTCGTCGGCCTTCCTCTCGGAGGTCAAGCCGATCCTCTACTACCAGTTCGAAAGCCGCCACGTGCGCGCCGCAGCGGGCATCTTCACCCGCAACCTGATGCACGACGAGGATTACTCCACGGCCTTCTTCAGCGAGGCCGAGCGCTTCCGCCACAATCGTCTGAACGGCGTGCTGGCCCAGTACAACGGCCGGCGCAACTCCTACGTCGAGTTCGTCTGCGACTGGGAGGGCATGTACTCGACGGCATCGCGCGAGAAGTTCCGCATACTGCTTGCAGGCAGGCACTTTCTGGCCCGTTACTTCTACTACGGCTTCAACTACTCGATGTTCCATTTCGCCGGGCAGAAGAGCCCCACGGGCGGCGAGGAGACCGAGAACGTCGTCGACCTCCAGCTGCTGAACCCCTGCGTCGGCGTGAAGTTCAACGCCTTCTTCGACTTCGACATCAAGGTCGGCCTCCTGCAATCGGCCCAGCGCGACCGCAGCTTCGGCCACTCGTGGGAGACGCCCCGCATGGCCGAGTTCGGGCTGAAAATGAGCCGCTGGGGGCTGACGCTCGACGAGCGGCTCTACCTGGGCGACAACATGCACCCCTTCTTCCACGGCCACACGCTCGACGACGGCACCCATCTCGCCTACGGCCGCGAGCTCTACCCCGGCGAGAGCTTCTTCCGCACGACCGAGAAGGTCTACAGCCGCACGTCGCTCTCCTACCGCCGGTCGTTCTTCGACGACACGCTCTCGGTCCGCGCCGAGTTCGTCGCCCACCACGACGGCACGGCGCTCGGCACGCAGCAGCTGCTCGAAGTGGGAGTGAAGCTGCTCAAGCCCGTCTACAACAGCAAGAATCACAGAAAACACCGAAAATAAAATGGCAAACACCGAAACCACCGAAACCCGCGAGAAGTCGCTGAACTTCCTCGAGGAGATCATCGAAGAGTCCATCGCCAAGGGCGAAACGCGCGTACAGACCCGTTTCCCGCCCGAGCCCAACGGCTACCTGCACATCGGCCACGCCAAGAGCATCTGCATCAACTTCGGCCTGGCCCGCAAATACGGCGGCAAGTGCAACCTGCGCTTCGACGATACCAACCCCGTGAAGGAGGACACCGAATACGTCGACTCGATCAAGCGCGACATCCGGTGGCTGGGCTTCGACTGGGCCGTCGAGCGTTACGCGTCGGACTACTTCGACCAGCTCTACGCCTGGGCGGTCGAGCTCATCAAAAAGGGGCTGGCCTACGTCGACGACCAGACGCAGGAGCAGATCCGCGAGACGCGCGGCACGGTCTCGGTGCCGGGCACGCCCTCGCCCTGGCGCGACCGCACCGTGGAGGAGAACCTCGATCTGTTCGAGCGCATGCGCCGCGGCGAGTTCGCCGACGGCGAGAAGGTGCTGCGCGCCAAGATCGACATGGCCCACCCCAACATGCTCTTCCGCGACCCGATCATGTACCGCATCATCCACGCCGAACACCACCGCACGGGCGACAAGTGGTGCATCTACCCGATGTACGACTACGCCCACGGGCAGAGCGACTCGATCGAGCGGATCACCCACTCGATCTGCACGCTGGAGTTCGACGTCCATCGTCCGCTCTACGACTGGTTCATCCAGGCGCTCGACATTTACCCCTCTCATCAGTACGAGTTTGCGCGTCTTAACCTCACCTATACGATGATGTCGAAGCGCAAGCTCCTCAAGCTCGTGCAGGAGGGTGCCGTGATGGGCTGGGACGACCCCCGCATGCCGACCATCTGCGCCCTGCGCCGCAAGGGTTACACCCCGGCTTCGGTGCGCAACTTCGCCGAGATGGTGGGCGTCGCCAAGCGCGACAACGTGATCGACCTCGGGAAATTGGAATACTGCGTGCGCGAGGACCTGAACAAGGTCGCCGAGCGCCGCATGGCCGTGCTCAACCCGCTCAAGGTGGTCATCACCAACTACGAGGAGGGCCGCCGCGAGCTCTTCACGGCGGTGAACAACCCCGAAGACGAGGCCGCCGGCACGCGCCAGGTGCCCTTCTCGCGCGAGCTCTACATCGAGCGCGACGACTTCATGGAGAACCCGCCCAAGAAGTTCTTCCGCCTCTGCCCGGGCGGCGAGGTGCGCCTGCGCTACGCCTACCTCATCAAGTGCGAGGAGGTCGTAAAGGACGCCGAGGGCAACATCACCGAGCTGCGCTGCACCTACGATCCCGAGTCGGGCCACGGCTCGTCGAGCGACGGCCGCCGCGTCAAGGGCGTCATCCACTGGGTTTCGGCCGCAGATGCGGTAGAGGCTGAAGTAAGACTGTTCAACCCGCTCTTCACCAAGGAGAATCCCGACGACGTGGAGGAGGGGCAGACGTGGGAGGACAACCTCAACCCCGAGTCGATGGTCAAGATCAAGGGTTATCTGGAGCCGTCGCTCGCAGAGGTTCCCGTGGGCCAGGCCGTGCAGTTCGAGCGCGTGGGCTACTTCTGCCCCGACACCGACTCGACGCCCGAACACCTCGTGTTCAACCGCACGGTGACGCTCAAGGATTCGTGGGCCAAGATCAACAAGTAGACAAGCGCCGCGCCCGTCGGGCGCGATGCAGAGAAGACCGTTCCGGAAAGGGGCGGTCTTCTTCATTTATATGGCCGCACGCTTCGGTCCGCAGCCAGCGGAGGGACGAAGGTAGGCGCCAGCCGACAGAGCGGCCCTCCGCCGGGGGTGGCTGCGGGCCGCCGCTTCGGACTTGCCCGAAGCGTACATGCGGCTTCCGGCCCGGATTTTGCAACGTCGGCAGCAGACAAACCGAATCCGCACACCGACATGCTCAAAAATCTGTTACTGGGCGCCGCCAGCGCGTGCGCCCCCGCCGTCCGGGCCATCGCCTGCACCGGCATCTCGCTCACGGCCGCCGACGGCGGCTACGTCCAGGCCCGCACGATCGAGTGGTCGCACGGCCCCCTGCAAAGCCTCTGCGTCGTCATCCCGCGCCACCACGCGTTGCGGTCGTTCACCCCCGCGGGCGACAACGGCATGGAGTTCCGCGCCCGCTACGGCACGGTGGGACTGGCGGTCGTCCGCCCCGAATTCATCGCCGAAGGCATCAACGAGAAGGGACTTTCGGCCGGGCTCTTCTTCTTCCCGCGCTACGGCGGCTACACGCCCTACGACCCCTCGGAGGCCGACCGCACGATCGCCGATCTGCAACTCGTGGCCTGGATCCTCACGCAGTTCGCCACGATCGACGAGGTGAAAGCGGCGATCGGATCGGTCCGGATCACGGGGCTGGAGCCTTCGTCGGTGGTCCACTGGCGGATCGGCGAGCCGTCGGGTCGCCAGGTGGTGCTGGAGATCACGGGCGGCGAGGCGCACTTCTTCGAGAATCCGGTCGGCGTGCTGACCAACGCCCCGGGATTCGAATGGCACCTCACCAACCTCGCCAACTACGTCAACCTCCGCCCCGGCGACGCCACCGCGCAGCAGCTGAGCGACCTCGAACTGCGCCCCCTGGGCGGCAACTCGGGCTTCCTGGGGTTGCCGGGCGACGCCACCCCGCCCTCGCGCTTCGTCCGCGCAGCCTTCTACCGCGCGACGGCGCCGCAGCGCGCGACGGCCTTCGACACCGTCATGCAATGCTTCCACCTGCTCAACGCCTTCGACATCCCCATCGGCATCGAACACCCCGCGGGCGAGGCGCCCGACATCCCCAGCGCCACGCAGTGGACCTCGGCGATCGATCTCACGAACCGCATGATCTACTACAAGACGGCCTACGACAACACGATCCGCTGCATCGACCTCCGCACGATCGACTTCGACCGCACGGACTACCGCACCCGTCCGCTCGATCTCCGGCAGCGGCAGCCCGTGGAGATGCTCCGCATCGACTCGTGACGCCGCCCGCCGCTCCGTCCGCCGCTCCGTCCGCCGCTCCGTCCGCCGGCTTCGCGCCGAATATACTCCGGCTCGGGAAACCCAAAACAAGTTTAGGTTTCCCGGGCCTTATCCGTATATTTGACTTCATCGAATATACTTCCGCCCGGTAAAAACCGAACCGGTTTGGTTTTTACCCTCGCTTATCCGTATATTTGTATTCCACAAACCGAAACCGACACCATGCGCCACACCGCCCTCCGGCCGAAAAGCCGCCTCGCGCTCCTCGTCCTCGCGCTGCTCCTCGCCGCGCTTCCCCTCCGTGCCGCCGCGCGGCGCGCGACCGACCCCGTCGCCGATCTGCTCGAACGCATCGACCCCGGCGCGTCGAAAAAGTTCGTCATCGAACGCGTCGCCTCCGACGTCGACTTCTTCGAGCTCGACCAGCGCGGCCGGCGCGTGGTCGTGCGCGGCAACGACAACGTGAGCATCGCCGCCGGCATCCACTGGTACCTGAAATACCATGCCGGCGTGCAGCTCACCTGGGAGTGCATGACCGCCCGCCTGCCCGACGTGCTGCCCGCGGTCGCCGCACCCGAGCGCCACACCTCGCCGCTCGCGCTGCGCTACGCCTACAACTATTGTACGTACTCCTACTCGATGGCCTTCTGGGACTGGGAGCGCTGGGAGCGCGAGATCGACTGGATGGCGCTGCACGGCATCAACCTGCCGCTCGTGGCCGTGGGCATGGAGGCCGTATGGCGCGACGTGCTGCTCTCGCTGGGCTACGACGAGGCCTCGATCGACCGCTTCATCGCCGGGCCCGCCTTCCAGGCCTGGTGGCTCATGAACAACCTCGAAGGGTGGGGAGGCCCCTCGCCCGAGGGGTGGTACGACGAGCGTGCCGCGCTGGCCCGCCGGATCCTCGACCGCATGCGCGAGCTGGACATCGAGCCCGTGCTGCCGGGTTACGCCGGCATGGTCCCCTCCGACGCCCGCGGGCGGCTGGGGCTCGACGTGGCCGATCCGGGGCTGTGGGGCAGTTTCCGCCGCCCGGCCTTCCTCCAGCCTCAGGACCCCCGCTTCGGCGAGATCGCCGCGCGCTACTACGACGCTCTGGAGCGGGTGTGCGGCCCTGCACGCTACTACTCGTGCGACCCCTTCCACGAGGGCGGCTCGGTCGCGGGCGTCGACCTGCCGGCCTCAGGCCGGGCGATCCTCGACGCGATGAAGCGCCGCTCGCCCGACGCAGCCTGGGTGATCCAGGCCTGGCAGGCCAACCCCCGCGCGGCGATGATCGACGCGCTGCCGGCCGACGACGTCGTCGTGCTCGACCTCTTCAGCGAGTCGCGCCCCCAGTGGGGCGCCCCCTCGTCACCGTGGTACCGCGAAGAGGGGTTCGGCGACCACCCGTGGATCTACTGCATGCTGCTCAACTTCGGCGGCAACGTGGGGCTGCACGGCAAGATGGAGACGGTGATCGACGGCTTCTACGACGCCCTCGAACACCCCCGTGCCGGCCGCACGCTCCGCGGCGTGGGTCTCACGCCCGAGGGCATCGGAAACAACCCCGTGATGTACGAGTTGCTCACCGAGTTGCCGTGGCGCGCCGGGCGCTTCACGCGCGCGGAGTGGCTGCACGGCTACCTCGGCGCCCGCTACGGGCGGCACGACGAGCGGGTCGAGGCGGCCTGGGAACTGCTCGCGCGATCGGTCTACGCATGCCCCAAGTCGTCGACGCAGGAGGGGACCAACGAATCGGTCTTCTGCGCCCGGCCTACCCTCGACTTCCGCAGCGCCTCGACGTGGGCCCACCCGACCGACTACTACGACCCGCAGGATGTGTTCGACGCCGCGCGGCTGCTGCTCGCGGCCTCCGACGGCTACCGCGGCAACCCCCGTTTCGAATACGACCTGATCGACGTCGTCCGCCAGGCCGTGGCCGAGGCAGGCAAGCTCCAGCAGAAGGTCTTCGCCGCAGCCTACCGCGCGGGCGACCGCGAGGCCTTCGCCGCAGCGGCGAAGCGGTTCATGCGTCTGTTGCTGTTGCAGGACCGGCTGCTGGCGACGCACCCCGAGTTCATGGTGGGGAGCTGGATCGCCGCGGCCCGCGCGCTGGGCCGCAGCGAGGCCGACAAGGCGCTGCTGGAGTGGAACGCCCGCGTGCAGATCGCATCGTGGGGCGACCGCGCGGCAGCCGAAGGGGGCCTGCACGACTACGCCCACAAGGAGTGGAGCGGCATCCTGCGCGACCTCTACGCCGTGCGCTGGCAGCGGTGGATAGAGAACATGGAGCGCTGCATGGCGGGCGAGGCGACCGAGGAGATCGACTTCTACGCCATCGAGGAGGCGTGGGCCCGCGCGACCAATCCCTACCCCGCCGCCCCGGCGGGCGACTGCATCGACACGGCGCGCGAGGTCTTCGCCGAGATCATGGCGAACCGCCCGGAACACCGCTCCGGCAACCGTTAAACGTCAAACGATATGGACTGGATCATTCTGATCGTGGCGGGGTGCTTCGAATCGCTCTTCGCCTTCTGCCTGGGCAAGGCCCGGGAGGCCGCGGGGTGGGAACACCACCTGTGGATCGCCGGGTTTCTTCTGTCGCTGGCGTTGAGCATGTGTCTGCTCGCCCGCGCCGCACGCACGCTCCCCATCGGCACGGCCTATCCCGTGTGGACGGGCATCGGCGCCGTGGGGACGGTCGTGCTGGGCATCCTCTTTCTCGACGAACCGGCCACCGCGGGGCGACTCTTCTTCATCGCGCTGCTCGTCGCCTCGATCGTCGGGCTCAAGGTCGTCGGATAAGCCCGCGACGCCGCAACCGGCAAACGAATCCCCGGTCTCCCTTTTCGGAAGACCGGGGATTCGGCTTTCATGTCGGCCGCCGACGGAGCGGGGAGCGGATCAATAGCCCAGGATGCGCAGCATCGAGCGGTAGGACTGCTCCTTGGCGAACAGACGCGTGTAGTATTCGTTGTCCGACTTGTCGCGGTCGATCACCACGTGCTTCGGCGCCGGGATCAGGCAGTGCTGGATACCGCCGAAGCCGCCCAACGACTCCTGGTAGGCTCCCGTGTGGAAGAAGCCGATATACTGCGTGTTGCCCTTTTCCAGTTTGGGCAGGAAGATGGCGTTGGTGTGGCACTCCGAGTTGTAGAAGTCCTCGCTGTCGCAGGTCAGTCCGCCGAGGAACACGCGCTGGTACTCCTTGTCCCAGTTGTTCACCGCCAGCATGATGTAACGCTGGTTGATGCCCCACGTGTCGGGCAGCGTGGTCATGAACGACGAGTCGATCATATACCAGTTCTCGCGGTCGTTCTGCTGCTTCTGGTTGACGATCGAGTAGAGCGAAGCGCCGCTCTCGCCCACGGTGAACGAGCCGAACTCGGTGAAGATGTTGGGCTCCTCGATGCCGTTGCGCTGGCAGATCGCCTTGATCTGGGCGATGATCTCCTCGATGAGGTACTCATAGTCGTAGGTGAAGTCGAGCGAGTTCTTGATGGGCAGTCCACCGCCGATGTTGAGGCTGTCGAGCTCGGGGCAGATCGCCTTCAGCTCGCAGTAGACGTTCATGCACTTCGACAGCTCGTTCCAATAGTAGGCCGTATCCTTGATGCCCGTGTTGATGAAGAAGTGGAGCATCTTCAGCTGGAATTTCTTGCTGTTCTTCAGCTTCGCCTTGTAGAAATCGACGATGTCGTTGTAGCGGATACCCAGGCGCGAGGTGTAGAAATCGAACTTGGGTTCCTCCTCGCAGGCGATGCGGATACCCACCTTGCACTTCTTGGTGAAGGCATCCTCGAACAGATCCAGCTCCTCCTTGTTGTCGAGCACGGGAATCGTGTTCGTAAAGCCGTCGTTGACCAGCTGGGCGATGTTCTCGACATACTGCGGACGCTTGAAGCCGTTGCAGACGATGTAACGGTCCTTGTCGATGATCCCGCTGTCGTAGAGGGCGTTGATGATGTGGATGTCGTAGGCCGACGAGGTTTCGAGGTGG